>MGLW01000019.1:17121-29304 GCA_001794905.1 Chlamydiae bacterium RIFCSPHIGHO2_12_FULL_49_11 | reverse complement strand
AAGAGGGTGGCAATTTGCCGCTCTCGTTTGAGGCAGTACATCAGATATG
This sequence comes from Chlamydiae bacterium RIFCSPHIGHO2_12_FULL_49_11, assembly GCA_001794905.1. Classification (GTDB taxonomy): domain Bacteria; phylum Chlamydiota; class Chlamydiia; order Chlamydiales; family 2-12-FULL-49-11; genus 2-12-FULL-49-11. The sequence goes on along the minus strand of MGLW01000019.1, from coordinate 29,255 downwards.
CCGTCGAAAAAGTGAAACTCAGAATGAGAATCAAGGGGCTGCGGTAGATCATTTCGTGGATGAAAACATTCCAGCGGGAAAAGAGGGAATTTTTGGTGTTGAGGGCCGTGTCGAGGATGAGATAAAAAGTGGAAAGAAAGGCAAAAGAGGCGACAAAGTAAACAAATAGCCTTTGTGTGATGTAAAGAAGCATTTTCACGGCATCCCCCTCTCGGATAGTTTACCGCTCCGGACAAGGAGAAATACGCTGAAGAGAGCGGTTGTCCAAAACAGAAGGGGAGTCAAGACAACCGATCCGATCGATTTTCCGGCAAAGTAGGCGATAAAATTGGCAAGGGACCCGATCAGCACTACAAGAGCCCACTTCCGATACAAATGGGAGAAGAAAAAAAAGCCGAAGGCCGTGCCTAGCATCATCTGGAAAAAGACATTGAGAGAAATGGCGATGCGGGAGAGAAGTTCCAGGAGCTGATGTTTGTTCATTCGGTAAAGAAGTCCTTTCAGTGGATAGGTCGAGTAATAGTTAATCGGAACATAGTTCTGAAAAAGCTGAAGAGAGGCGTAGAGGGGGACCGTCACCCCTTTTTCCGTTTCCCGGATGAGGACCGGTCCGCTGGTCGTCTCCTTTCGCTGTTCCGAAACGAGCGTGTCGATCACAAGGTCTCCTCCCCGGATGTGCACATGTTCCATCTTCAGATATTTTAAGCTTCCCAGAATCGGGTCGTTGAAGACAAAAATGGCCTGATCGATGTTTTTCCCTTTCTTGGAGAGTTTGATTTGAGAGAAGAGGCGGTCGGAAAATTTGTCGCTGAGAGCATGTTTGATCATCACAAACGGTTTGGATGCTTTGGAAGTGACGACTTCAAAGGTCATCAGTTTGAAGAGGGGAATGATTTCACTGGCGAAGAAAAAGGTGAAAAGGCTTGTCATGGCGGCAAGAAGGAGGACCGGATGGGAAAGCTGTTTCATGGAAAAGCCGACCGACCGCATCGCCGTGATTTCACTGCCTTTAACGAGGGTATAGGTGGTAAAGAGGGTAGAGATGAAGCCGGAAAAAGCAATGATATGAGGCAGGATCACCGGAACCTGCAGAGCCAGTAAAGACAGCATGGCTTTGAGAGAAAGGCCGTAGGTGGCAAAATGGGAAACTTTGTTGAGTTGGATCAGAACGGCAAAACTCACAAAACCGGAAATGCAAAAGAAGAGGGAAAGAAAAAATCGTTTTAAGAGGTAAAAGTAAAGTGCTGACGGCATCGTGGCACCATGATATGATGGTGGCATGAATGATGCCAAGAATTTTTTGCTGAAACAAGGGGCCGGAAAAAGGCTCCTCCTTGCCCTTTCGGGAGGGCCTGATTCGATGGCCCTCTTTTATCTTCTCTTTGAGCTTGAACTTCCCTTTGCCGTATGTCACATCAATCATGGAATCCGTGAAGAAAGCCCCGCGGAAGAAGAGTATGTTCGGAAACTATGCGAAGAGAAGGGCATCCCCGCTTGGATCGAGCGCATTTTTGGTATTCATGATGAAAACGGACTGAGAAAGGCAAGAAGGCGCATTTTTTATGAGATATGTGTGAGAGAAAAGTTTGACCTGGTCCTCCTGGGTCATCAACGGGAAGACCAAGCCGAGACGGTGTTAAAACGGGTACTCGAAGGAGCGGGGTGGACAAAGTTTTCCGGCATGAAGGAATTGACGGAAAGGGAGGCGCGCCCCCTTTTGCATACTTCAAAAAAAGAAATTTATGAATACCATAAGAAAGCCGGCACCTTTTTTTTTGAAGACAGGACGAATGCGGAAGGAGGCAACCTGCGCTCTCGCATGAGGTGTGAGATCATACCTTTTCTTGAAACCGCGTTCGGGAAAAATCCGATGGAACCTCTCTTGCGCTTGTCTCGAAGAGCAGCCCGTTTTGAGGAGTTTATTCGGGACCAAATTTCCGCTTTCCCGATCCTGGAGAATCGGTATGGGTTTGCATGGTTTGACGCAGAAAAAGCGCACCCCTTCCTTTTCGAAGAGGCGGTCCGCTTCCTAGTGAATGGCCGTAAACTTGTCATCGCTGAAATCCAATGGGATGCGTTGCAGAAAGGTGCCCTTGTACAAACGAAGGGGTGGAAAGCCTGTATCGAACGGGGGCATTTCTTCTTTCTCGATCTCAGGGAGGGGCCGTTTGTGGGCGGCGACGGCGGATGGCAAAAATTTTTTTCACCCGAGAGAACCCTTTTGGGCCCCTCCTTTCCGCCGGTCCCCCTCTCTACACGCCATATTTCGGGAAAGACGCTGGCTGAGCACTACCGAATCCACGGCGTTCCGAAATTTTTCCGCAAGGTTGTCGGAGTGGAGCTCGATAAAGAAAAAGAGGTGGCGCTGCGGGATTATTTGACCTAATCGGTTAATATCATGTATAATCCGGTCGGAATATTTTTTGCTTGCACCTCATTTGGACTTGTGAGATAGAGTGGGATTATGGATAAAGACCCGAAAAAAGGAGGGGACCGTAAAGGGTTCCCCGGATTTCTGCTGATTTTTATTGTAGGCGTGATATTATTGATCGCGTTCCAGAACTTCTCTTCCCATAATACGGCGACGGTTTCTTACAGCCATCAGGCAGAGCATCTTGTCAACCTGGATCTCCTCGACCACAACGAAAGCAAAAAGATCGCCCTCAATGACAATCTTGTGACGTTCACCGGAGCATTCAAGGACGAGCTGACGGAAACGGCCAAAGACAGGTTTCGGTATTTATATTTATTAGATCAAAATCATATACTCACCCTCCGTCAAACCGAACTCACTTCCGAACTCAAAGAATTGAGAGAACATGTGATCGAGTCTGTTCGGTATTTTTATGCCATTACCGGCCTTCCGATCCCTTCCGGCGGTATCTTTGTAGTGAAGGGGGTAGATGAGCCGATCATCCTCTATCCGGCTAGCGGAGCCAATGAGGGTCCGACCCTTTCCGACCTGAAGAAATACCAGGAAGCTAAATCGCTCACGTCTAGCGAACTTCTCACCTACCAAAATCAGCTCCTTTCGCTGACCGGCAATTTCCGTTCACCCAAATTGGGGATCGGCAAGGAAGCGATCAAGCAAAAACTCCGCAATGCCGAAGAGGTGCTTTCCCGCTCCTCGACCGTGCCGATCGAGGAAAAACGCGGCATGCTGGACAACGTGTACAATATATTGCTCACCGTGCAGGCAGAACTTCCTGAAATACAGGACGGAGTTCGTTTTGCCGATCTTCGGTCAACCAGAAACTATGCCGAATATCTGCTCGAGTATGAAACGACCCGCGAAGAGCTCGGGAAAAATGCCATGCAGATTGAAAAGGCGCGGTCCAAAGTGCAAAATGCCGTCTGGTTTTTCAACAACCAGGAAATCAGCACGCGCGTCCTCGAAAAAAAGAGCCCCGAAGAATACCACCAGTGGTTTTTGGGTGCCGAAAAGGAATGGACGAGTTTTGCGCAAAACCAAGGTCTTGCATTCAAGGCTCCCGATCAGCCCCGCAACTCGGTTTTGGACAAACGGTTTAAAAGCGAAGAACCAAGTCCCAACTACCTTAGCTACTTTTTCACTTTTCTTCCCATCATTTTCATCGGTCTCCTTTTATATTTCGTCTTTTCCCGTCAGATGAAGGGGATGGGTTCGAATGCGATGAGTTTCGGCAAATCGCCGGCCAAACAATTGAATAAGAGCACCCAGAAAGTCACCTTTGATGACGTTGCAGGAGTGGAAGAGGCCAAAGAGGAACTGGAAGAAATCGTCGACTTTTTAAAAGATCCGACCCGGTTTACCCAGCTTGGGGCTCGTATTCCGAAAGGGGTTCTCCTCATCGGCCCCCCGGGAACGGGAAAAACTTTGATTGCCAAAGCGGTGGCAGGGGAAGCGGGAGTGCCGTTCTTTTCCATTTCAGGTTCTGACTTCGTCGAAATGTTTGTCGGCGTTGGTGCTTCGCGGGTTCGCGACCTTTTTGACCAGGCGCGCAAAAGCTCACCTTGCATCATTTTTATTGATGAGATCGACGCCGTCGGCCGTCATCGGGGTTCAGGGCTCGGCGGCGGACATGACGAGCGTGAGCAAACCCTCAATCAGCTTCTCGTTGAAATCGACGGCATGGATTCGAAAGAGGGAGTGATTCTGATTGCTGCCACCAACCGTGCCGATGTGCTCGACCGGGCGCTTCTCCGCCCCGGCCGTTTCGATCGGAGCGTGATAGTGAATGTTCCCGATTATAGCGGCCGGCTTGCTATTTTGAAAGTGCATGCACGCAAAGTAAAAATGGGCGAAGATGTCGATTTGAAGGAAATTGCACTTCGTACCCAAGGGATGGCGGGAGCGGAACTCGAAGCGATCATCAACGAGGCGGCTCTTTATGCAGCCCGCAAACGCCGCCGCTCTGTAACGCAAGACGATATGCGGTATGCACAGGACAAGGTGCAATACGGCAAAGAGCGTAAAAGCCTCAAGATGGAAGAGGAAGACCTTCGCAATACCGCCTGGCATGAGTCGGGCCATGCGATCGCCATGCTCGTGCTCCATTCCAGCGATCCGATCCAGAAGGTGACGATCATTCCGCGCGGCCAGTCGCTCGGCGCGACGCATTTTGCACCCAAGAAAAACCGCGTCGGCTACCGGAAGCATGAGCTTCTCGACAAGCTCATCATCATGATGGGCGGACGTGTCGGCGAGGAAATGGTCCACGGCGATTACACGAACGGCGCAGCCGGCGATATTAAACAAGCCACGGCCCTCGCACGCTCGATGGTGTGCGAATGGGGGATGAGTGATAAACTCGGCATGGTCAATTATGCCGATCAGGGAGACGGGAGCCTCATGGCCGGATTCCATGAGCGCGAGTATTCCGACGAGACGGCCAAGCAGATCGATGAAGAGGTGAAAAAATTCATCGATGAGGCATACCACAAGTGTAAAGAAATCTTGAACGCCCACAAAGACAAGATGCAGACCATGGCAGAGGCCCTTCTCAAATTTGAAACGCTCGAGGTGGAAGACCTCGAAAAAATCATGGAAGGGAAATGGTCCGATACTGATAAGCAAGCCAAGCTCGACGCGTTCGAAGGGGAAAAACAAAAAACTCCTCCGCCTCTGCCTCCCGCCGTGGAGAAAAAGCGTCGCAAACTCGGCGGCCAAGGCCCTGCGGCCGTAACTTCATAAATTTCGCTTCTTGATTCGAAATTCATTTTCTTATAGAATTCTTGATCTGTTATGTCGATAGATGCACTCGTTCAAAATTGTTTTAATGTGGCTGCCTTTGTGACGAAGGAGGAAATTGACGATCTCCTTTATGTGGTCAAAAGCCGCTCTTCCGGTACAGTTCCCCTTTCCTGCTTTGCTTTTAAGGAAGAGGACATTTTGCCGCTCAAGGTGAATCATTTCGTTCCGTTCTTGTTAGAAATCAATAAGGATACCAGCGCTCTTGCGGTGATTCATGTAAAAGCTAGGCTCGCACGAGGAAGGTACAAGGAAGTGTACAGGGCTGTCCGGTGTTCCATTTCAGGAGAAACAGTCAAAACTCAGGCAGCTGTTGCAAAAATATTTCCCGCGGAGGAAAGAAAAATATATTGTGAGATTATACAAGGATATTGGGTCCAAAGGCAGCTTGCAAGAGCAGGTCTTCCTGTTGCCACTCCCCTGTCGGGGCTCGTTGTGGGTGACAGATACGGCGCCTATATTGAAGAATATGGAGGGGAAGCTTTCGATTTCGATGATGAATATAATTTGCCGTGCAGGCTTGAGATGATGCAGCAGGTATTGAATTTCCTGATTCGTCTGCATCGAGAATTCGGTTGGGTTTGGGGCGATTTGCACCCAAAAAATATTTTGGTGCATTGGAATCAATTTAATCAAATCAAACTCACCTTTACCGATTTCGATTTTCTCCTACAGCAATTTACCTTTCCGGTAGAAAAATCTATCTCGCTGGGAACAGAGGTGGAATGCCAATGGTATTCCGCTTCAAGGCGGCAGTGGTTTTTGATTCAATTCGGAAAAGAAGAGCCGGCTGAGCGGGCTTGGGCACTACCCGATACCGACATTGTGGCGTTTATTTTTTGTTTCAATCATTCCCTGGGCGATGTTCAGGGGCCTTTTTCCAGCAGTCTCGTGCAGCGGGTGACAGAGTTTCGTGCCACGCTAGCACTGGAAGAGGATGAAACGGCTAGCGCCCTCATAGAACGTCGTCTCGGAGCGTTTTTTAGGGCAGTCCTGGACAACTCTGAATGGCGATGGTTTACTCCCGATTACCGGTATCATACCGCGCGGCAAATTTTGGCGGCCGTTCAGAAGTGTCGGTTATTTCTGGATCTAAACCGGATTTCCGCACAAACGCCTGCAATAGGGGATCTTTATATTCCGCCGGAAGGAAAATGGAACTCTCCGGTACCTCCCGTGGACTTTAAAAAAAGGTAGAAAAATGATGTCCGTGGAACATAGTATCCAGTCTCTTTCCTCCTATTACTCGCGTTTGAATTTGAAAAGAGAAGAAGCACTCCTTTTTCTTGTGAAAAGTCTGATCGAAAGTACCGGTGAAGCATCGAAGTCATACTTCATGGCCCATAGGAAGGATGTACGTGCCTTGAATCTGAAAGAATCCGAATACATGCCGTTTGTACTGGAAGTGAGACCCGAAAAGATAGGGCTTACCGTGATTTCGTCGAATGAAATCGGTAGGGGAGCTTCAAAACACGTATATGAAGCGTACCATTGTAGCCTGCTTTCGCAAAATCCCGTATGGCAAAAAGTGGTGGCAAAAATTTTTGTCTGCACAGCGGGAATAGTTCCCTATGCTATTTCCAACGGCTACTTGGTGCAAAAGACTCTTTCCCAGGAAGGGATCAAGTCTGTTGCAGCACCTCTTTCCAACATCGTTGTTTTACGCGATTTAGGAGTCTATATGGAAGAGTATCGAGGGCGCGCACTCGGAGAACATGGAAGGCCGCTCAAGGAAAGGCTGGAGATTTTCCGTCAGATTCTCGAATTTCTATGCATTCTTCATGAGAAGAAGCATTGGATCTGGGGGGATTTACATTCTCGCAATGTACTGGTAGAATATGTCAATTCTCAGCCTTGTGTTTCCTTTACTGATCTTGACGCAGTAGCGTTTTTTAGGAGTTTTTCTATTGCCGAGAAAGTCCCCGGAACTGTTTCCAGATGCCCTTGGTCTGCACCTTCTCATGCGCAGTGGTTTCAAGACGCGAGGGATCAAAAAAGGGGAGCGGACACGAGATGGAATCTTCCCGATACCGATATCTATGCGCTGACTTTTTTATTCTACAATGAAGGTAACAATCCTTTGAACGATGCTATTGTGCAAAGGGTCGGCATACGGCGCAGTGAGTTTGCCCGAAGAGAGGAAGAGAAACGTGTTGAAGAAGTTATGGGGAATTTTTTTACGACGGTGATCCGTCGGTGCTATCAAGACTTATTTGAACTCCGATATCGCTTTTACACCGCGGGGCAAGTCCTGGATAGGGTAAAAAAATGGATCGATTTCCTGCAGCATGAGGGCGAACTTCCAATTTCCATTCCCGAACCCGAGGGAGTTGCCGAAGTTTCCGAAGAAAAACAGACCCTGAAACTTTCCGCTGCCGTTATTGCAACAAAAATTGTGTGCTATAGGCACACACTATAGAATGTAGGTGTGCCAGAGCCCTAACCGTTTTTATTTCCACTGCTACTTCTAATATGTTTACCTTTTGCATGTTATAACAACGTTTTGTAAAAAGCGATTGTCCGTGTCTCAGTAAAATATTTGTGATTTGAGGGTCGGTTGTCTCCGAATCTCCCGCGGCAAAGGTGTAATCATTTTTAATGTTCTGAAACACTTTTTCACAAACGGCAAAGAGACGCGTCGAAGAGTGGTTAAATGCTTTTAGCTTTTCAAGGAGATCCGATTCATCCATGAATCGGATCAGTTTCATATCGCGGTATGGGACAGGTCGTGATACAGGAGAAGTCATGACACAAGGGCAAGGGAGATTTTTCCTTGCTCATTGATTTCAAGCACTTGAACCGTAAGTTCCTGACCTTTTTTAAAGCCCAAATCTTCGATATTTTTCACACGCTGTTTTGAGAGGCGCGAAATATGGCAAAGGCCGTCTTTCCCGCCCGGAAGAGTCACAAAGACCCCGAAGGCTTGAATGCTGGCGATATTTCCGATGTAGACTTTTCCTTTTTCCACCTCTGATACGAGATCCAAGATCATCTTTTTTGCTATTTCCATGCTTTCGGCACTGGTCGAAGAAATCTGGACAAGGCCGTCGTCATTGATTTCGACATTCGCACCGCTTTGTTCGATGATGCCGCGGATGGTTTTCCCGCCGCTGCCGATGACGATTGCAATTTTGCTCGGTTTGATGGAGATCGCTTCGAGCCTCGGTGCGTATTTCGAGAGGGAGACACGCGCTGCAGGGAGGGCAGCGAGCATGGTGCGCAAAATGCGGATACGTCCTTCTTTTGCTTGCATGAGCGCCGTTTTCATGATTTCGAGGGTGATCCCCTTTACTTTGATGTCCATTTGGAATGCGGTGATACCGCTCTCGTCGCCGGTCACTTTAAAGTCCATGTCGCCGAGGGCGTCTTCGAGTCCCAAAATGTCCGAGAGAATCACGAAGCTATCCTTTTCCAGAATAAGGCCCATCGCGATTCCGGACACGGGGCGTGCGATCGGCACGCCGGCATCCATCATGGCAAGGCAGCAGCCGCAGACCGAAGCCATGGAAGAGGAGCCGTTCGATTCGGTGATGTTCGATTCGACGCGCAGAGAGTACGGGAATACCGTTTCAGCGGGGACAATGGCTTGGAGTGCTCTTTCGGCAAGTTTTCCATGGCCGATTTCGCGTCTTCCGGGAGGGCCGCTTCTACCCACTTCACCGACGGAGAAGGGGGGGAAGAAGTATTGGAGGTTGAACCGTTTGATTTTATCGCCTTCGAGGTCTTCGAAACGTTGTCCCATCGATGAGTCGCCGAGTGTACAGACGGCGATCGACTGGGTTTCGCCCCGTGTAAATAAGGCGCTGCCGTGCGTGCGTGCCAAAAAGGGGGCTTCGATCCGGATCGGACGGATTTCGTCCAATCTGCGGCCGTCGGTGCGGCTTTTTTCCCGGAGGATTTTACTCCTGAGAAGTTCGGAAGAGACTTTTTTCTGAGCCATTTTCACTTCGCGTGCGGAGTAACGGGGCTCGGAGCCTGACAAAAAGTGGCTTTCTACCAGGGTATCAATTTGGGCAAAATGCGCTTCGCGCTCTTGCTTGTCATGGGTGGCAAGGGCGTGCATGAACTCTTTTTCGGTCAGAGTTTTCATTTCATGCAAAAGCTCGTCTGATAAAGCGACGCATCTTGTCGTCATTGTTTCTTTTCCCACGACGTTTTTCCAGTCGGAAAGGTGGCGGCAAATGATTTTGATGGCTCTGTGGCCCTCTTCAATCGCCGCAAGTACCTGTTCTTCGGTCAAAAAGTCGGCATACCCTTCGATCATCATGATAGCATCTTCGGTTCCCGCGATGACGAGGTCGACTTTAGAAAGTTCCATCGCGGAAGGAGCAGGGTTGATCACAAAGTTACCGTCAACGTATCCGACGCGCACGGCGCCGACAGGATCGTTGAAAGGAATGTCGGAAATCACGAGCGCAGCTGAAGCGGCGCAGATGGCAAGCGGTTCCAGAGAAACGGAAGGGTCGTAAGACAGAACATACGACAAAAGTTGTACGTCATGGTAAAATCCTTCGGGAAAGAGGGGGCGCAGAGGACGGTCAATGAGCCTTGAAGTCAAGATTTCCTTTTCCGACGCCTTCCCTTCCCGTTTGATGAAGCCGCCGAGCGTTTTTCCCGCTGAGGAAAATTTTTCCTGGTAATCGACGCGCAGTGGTAAAAAATCAACATCGTCGAGGGGCTTTGGACTTGCGCAGGCGGTTGCGAGAATCAGGGTATCTTTGCAGCGCAGTAGCACGCTTCCGTTTGCCTGTCTTGCAACTTTTCCGGTTTCGAAAATGATTTCAGACCCGTCGAGGGGAATGATTAAGTGTTGTTCTTTATTTGTTTGAGTGGTCATGGTAACTCCTTAAAAATACCCGATTCGACTTCTAGTTAGTATGAGGGGGGTTGTGAAATATTATTTTCTGATGCCCAGCTTTTTGATCAGTGTGACATAACGGGCCGTATCCGTGGCATTCAAATAGTCAAGCAGCTTTCGGCGCTGGCCGACCAATTTGAGAAGGGCAAGCCTGGAGTTGTGATCTTTGGGGTTTTTTTGCAAGTGGTCGGCAACTTCGGTGATGCGTTCGGTTAAAATGGCGATTTGAACGTCGGCAGAGCCGGTATCTTTTTCATGCAACTGGAATTTCTTGGTGACTTCGTCTTTTGTGCTTTTGTCTAGTGACATTGCAATCTCCTATAACTTTCAAAAATATCTCGCATATTTTACCATATCCTTTACAATAATGGCAATCCTTATTTACCCCAAGGGATACGAAGTGAGTAGTACAAACGAAATTTTTATGTTTAAAGCGCTCGAAGAGGCACAAAAAGCATTCGCAGCTGACGAGGTGCCGGTAGGGGCCGTTCTCGTGCATGAAGGGCGCATCATCGCCGCCGGGCGGAACCGCGTGAGGGAAAAAAAGAATTCACTCCATCATGCCGAAAATATCTGTATTATGGAAGGGACAAACTATTTTGACGATTTCCGCCTCACCGGTACGGTGCTTTACACTACCTTAGAGCCATGCATCATGTGTTTTGGAGCGCTTATCCTCTCACGGGTCAAAAAAATCATTTACGGCGCCCGGGACCTCCGCCACGGGGCTCTTTCAGTGGCCGGGTTTAATCCTCTGCTTCATCCCATCCATAAAATTGAGGTGGAGGGGGGCGTGTGCGAAGAAGAAAGCCGGCATCTTCTCCAAACATTTTTTCAGCAAAGGAGGCTCGATGGGAGAATGGGAAATATTATTTGAGGAACTGGTGCTAAACCAGAAAAAAAAGATGCTAGACCTTGCCGGCAAACTGGTGGGACAGATCACTGAAGAGGACCTCCTCCAGCCGTTCGACTATCCGGAGCTCGAAACAAGCCCCCATTTCCGGTACGAGGAGGGGATTTTGGAGGGGATTCTCACGGTACGGGCCGCCCTGTTTGCAAGAAAAGATGCTTGAGGATAAATGTGCCTCTCGGTTACACTGCTCTCGCCTATAACTATGAGGAGCTAAACGATGAAGAAGGACTGTCATCCCGAATACCGGGAAGTCGTATTTTTGGATATGAGCAGCGGGGTGAAGTTTTTGTGCCGCACTTCGGTAAAAACATCGAAAGAGACAACCGATTTTGAAGGAAAAACATACCCTCTCCATCGCGCCACGATTTCGTCCGCTTCGCACCCTTTCTTTACCGGACAAGGTGGCCACGTCGATGCCGAAAAACGGATCGACCGGTTCCAAAACAGGTATGCGAAGAAAGCAGAAGAAGCCCGCACCATTAAAGAACGTAAGGAGCAGGCTCTCTTGGAAGAAGCGAGCAAGAAGAAAGGCCGCGTGAAAAAATCGTGACGTTGCGCTCCAAAAAGGTTGATGCATTATTGGCCAGGCTTCCCCATGTCGAGGGGGAGCTTGGCTCGCCTGAAATCCTTTCCGATCAGAAAAAGTACAAAGAACTCTCGCGCGAATACAAATATCTCTCTTCTATCAAAGAAGTGAACGACCTCCTCACCCAATCTGAGAAAAACCTTTCGGATGCAGAGGAGCTCCTTCATCTGGAAACCGACCCTGAATTGATCAGCCTGATTAGGGAAGAGATCAAAACTTTAAGCGAACTCATTCCCAAAAAGGAGAAAGAGCTCGAGTCGATTCTGGTTCCTCCCGATCCCGATGACGACAGGAGTTGCATCATCGAAGTGCGTGCCGGCACGGGCGGCGACGAGGCAGCCCTTTTTGTGGGGGATACGGTGCGCATGTACCGCAACTTTGCCTCCGCAAAAGGGTGGACGTTCGAAGAGCTCAGTGCGGCAGAGACGGAGCGGGGCGGCTACAAAGAATATCAGTTTGTCCTTGCAGGTTCCGGTGTTTACCGGATGATGAAGCATGAGGCGGGCGGGCATCGCGTGCAGCGCGTCCCCGAAACGGAGACGCAGGG
>MGLW01000019.1:5203-17115 GCA_001794905.1 Chlamydiae bacterium RIFCSPHIGHO2_12_FULL_49_11 | reverse complement strand
CCACACGTCAGCCATCACTGTTGCCGTACTCCTGGAGCCGGACGAAGACCACGACATCTATATCGAAGAAAAAGACCTTCGCATCGATACCTACCGTTCTGCCGGCGCCGGTGGCCAGCATGTCAACACCACCGACTCAGCCGTCCGCATCACCCACCTTCCGACCGGCATTGTCGTGACATGTCAAGATGAGAGGTCACAAATCAAAAACCGTGAGAAAGCGATGCGCATTTTGAAAGCCAAAGTGCTAGATGAGCGAAAAAGGCGGCAAGAGGAAGAGCTTTCCCGTATGCGCATGGAACAAATGGGAACCGGTGACAGGTCCGACAGGGTCCGCACCTACAATTTTTCGCAAAACCGAGTGACCGATCACCGGATCGATCTCACCCTGTATCAGCTCGACCGTGTCATGGAGGGGCATCTCGACGATCTCTTGCAACCTCTGGTAACCTACTTTTACCAAAAAAAATTCCAGTGAACCTTTCTTTTTACCATCTTGACCTATGGATTACGCCCGACGTGCTCATCCCAAGACTCGAGACAGAACACCTGGTCGAACTCATACTGCAGAGGGAAAAATCGGGCTGCGTTCTCGATTTATGTACGGGAAGCGGCTGCATCGGTCTTGCCTTGAAGCAAGAAAATCCGGCTTTCGAAGTCACCCTTTCCGATATTTCGGAAGAAGCTCTTGGCGTTGCAAGAACCAATGCAGTGCGTAACGGCTTGGAGGTGGAAACCATCCAAAGCGACCTTTTTCGTGATCTTCCCCCAAAACTCTACGACATCCTTGTCTCAAACCCCCCGTACGTGACAAGCGCCGAATACAAAGCCCTCGACCCTTCGGTGAAAGACTGCGAGCCTAAACTTGCCCTTCATGGGGGGTGGGACGGCCTCAAATATTACCGCGCTATTGTCCTAGGCGCCGCCCCATTTCTCCGGCCGGGGGCTCATCTTTATCTCGAATCAAGCCCCATGATCATCGACCGCCTCCCCGAAATCTTTAGCGCCCCTTGCTGGACAAAGGGTAGGATCATTCCCGACCAGTTCGGTCGCCTCCGCTATTACTCTCTTGAATATAACGGTGATAAGGGTATATTCTAGTCGTGATGTTCGAGTCGATTTCACAAAAATTTCTTGCCCTCAAGGAAAAACTGCGTGGTAGAACAGTTCTTTCGGAAGAGGAGATTTCCAGTGCTGCACGCGAGGTGCGGCTCGCCCTTCTCGATGCCGACGTGTCTTACCCGATTGTGAGCGGTTTCATCAAACGGGTGAAAGAAAAAGCGGCTGGTTCAAAGCGCATCAAAGGGGTGGATACGGGGGATCAGTTCATTCACATCGTTCATGAGGAACTTGTCAGCCTTATGGGATCGGAAGAGCCGGTTTTGAACCTCTCCCACACGCCAACGCGGATTTTGCTCGCGGGTTTGCAAGGGAGTGGGAAGACGACGACGGCGGCCAAGATGGCCCGATATTTTGCCCTCCATGATAAAAAGCGGGTACTTCTTGTGGCCCTTGATTTAAAACGGCCCGCCGCAATAGAGCAGCTCCGCATACTCGGAAAAAGTACCGGAACCGATGTTTTTAGCAGGGCCGCTACCGATCCTTGCATTGTTGTGCAGTACGCTCTCAGGGAAACCGGTTATGATGTGATTATTTTTGATAGTGCCGGCAGACTTGCCGTGGACGGTGAGCTCATGCAGGAACTTGCCGAGGTGAAAAAAATATGCGATCCCCAGTACACCCTATTTGTCGCAAATAGCCACCTCGGGCAGGATGCCGTCAATACGGCACGTACGTTTGCTGAGGAAATCGGGATCGATGGGTCGATTTTGACGATGCTGGACGGCGCCTCGCGTGCAGGGGCAGCTCTTTCGATCCGCGAAGCGAGCGGAAAGCCCCTCTATTTCGAAGGAGTGGGCGAGCACCTCGAAGACCTGCAGCCGTTCAATGCCAAATCGATGGCAGATCGGATTCTCGGGATGGGGGACGTCGTGAACCTTGTCAGGAAGGCAAAAATCCATATCGACGAGAAGCAGCAGGAAGAGCTGAAAAAGAAATTTTTGAAGGCCGCTTTTACCTATGATGATTATTTGAAACAAATGGCGATGATGCGGCGCATGGGGTCTTTCAAGTCCCTCTTCAAGATGCTCCCCGGGGAGATGCGAAACATGATTGATGAGGGCGGGGCCGAGTCGAATTTCAAGTCAATGGAAGCCATGATCTTGTCGATGACGCTGAAAGAGCGCTCTGGCCTTGTCGAACTCGAGCCGAGTCGCAGACGACGGATTGCCCTGGGAAGCGGAAAAAATATCGAAGATGTGAACCGCCTCGTCAAAGATTTCAAGAAGTTAAAACAATTTTCGAAGCAAATGCCGAAAATGAAAAAACATTTTAACTCCACATTAATGTAAAGAGTTGCTACAATGCCGGCTCGTGAAATAAGGAGTTTTTGATGGCATTAGTGATGAGACTGCGCCAAAACGGGCGGAAGAACAGAAAATCATACCGGTGTGTCGTGACCGATATACGCAATCCCCGCGACGGGAAATATATCGACTGTGTCGGACATTACAGCCCCCTCATGGAAAAAGAGTTGGATCTCGATAAGGACAAGATTGCCCACTGGCTCTCGAAAGGGGTCAAGCCCACCGAAAGTGTGCGCATCTTGATCAAACGAGCTTGCCCGGAAGTATTAGCTCGGTAAATGCTATGCGGTTTTCGATCGTTTCCCTTTTTTCCGAATACTTTGACGGTCCGCTTTCCACAAGCATGATGCTCCATGCGCGCGAGAAGGGGATTGTGGCGGTCGATTGCGTATCGATCCGTGACTTTGCGACGGATAAACATAAGTCGGTTGATGATCGGCCTTTTGGGGGAGGGCCCGGGATGGTGCTCATGCCGGGGCCGGTTGTGTCTGCCGTGCGAAGCGTGGGGACGCCCGAGTCACTCGTCGTGTTTTTGTCCCCCCAAGGGGAGAGGCTTACCTCGACGATGTGCGAAGTGTTGGGGTCCGAGGAGAAACATATCGTCCTTCTCTCGGGCCATTACGAAGGGGTCGATCAGAGAGCGCTCGACATTCTGGCCGAAGAATTCCGGTTTCGGGAAGTGTCGGTCGGAGATTTTATTCTCCCGAGCGGGATGCCGGCTACGCTTTGTGTGATCGAGGCGGTGGCCCGTTTTGTGCCCGGATTTATCGGGAATCCGGAAGGGGTGCGGGACGAAACGTTCCATACTGATAGCGGGTTTGAAGGACCGCTTTATACGCGGCCCGTCACCTTCGAAGGGCGAGGGGTGCCTGAAGTGCTCCTCTCCGGGCACGCAGCAAAAATTAAACAGTGGCGTAACGATAGCGGAAGAGCCAAGATGAAAACAAGAAGAGGAGAACATGGATCCATTTGTCCAAAAAATAGCTAAAGAATTGGAAAGCGGCAAGAGCCACCACATTGAGATTGGAGATAAGGTGCGCGTCATGACCGAGATTGTCGAGGGAGAAAAGAAACGAGTGCAGGCGTACGAGGGCACCGTTGTCCAGATCCGCGGCATCGGCATTTCAAAAACGTTTACCGTGCACCGAGTGTCGTACGGCTATCCGAACGAGAAGATTTTCCCGTTCCACAGCCCTGCGGTCGTCCGTGTGGAAACGCTCCAGAAAGGGAAAACGCGTCGTTCCAAACTCAATCACATCCGCGGCATGACCGGCAAAAAATCGAAAATTGCAGCGCAAGAGAACGCAGATTTGAATCCGGAAACGATTGAAACATAATTGACCTTTAGACATATCGAAAAGGGCTTGAAGGAAAAAGGAACCCGTTTTCCTGTAGGTATCGACGAGGCGGGACGCGGCTCGCTCGCAGGGCCTGTCGTTGCCGCTTGTTGCTGGATGCAGAATCCGGAACATACGATCGGTGTCCAGGACAGCAAGGTTCTTTCCCCGAAACGGCGCCGCGCCATTTTCGACAGAATGATGGAAGACGCGAATTTCGTGGTGCGCTATGATGTGGTCAGTCACGAGGTGATCGATGAAATCAATATTTTGCAAGCCTCGCTTCTCGCGATGCTGGGTGCCGTTTCGAAGCTTCCTTTTACCCCCGATATGCTCCTTGTCGATGGCAACAGGGCGCCCAAAACGACGATTCCCACATGGCCGATCGTGGAAGGGGATAAGTATGTTGCCAGCATTGCAGCGGCTTCGATTGTGGCAAAGGTGGTGCGTGATATGATCATGACCGAATACGGAGAAAAATACCCCTACGGCTTTGAAACCCACTTTGGTTACGGTACGCCGGGCCATCTCAAGCGTCTCCATGAACTTGGGCCGTCCGAAATCCATCGGAAAACATACGCGCCGGTCCGCGCCTCTCTAGCGAGGATCGCATGAAAAGCATGACCGGATTTGCCGAAGAAGAGGTTTTGCTTGCCGGTGGCCGGTATTTGCTCATTTTGAGCTCTACGAACAAACGGTTTTTCGAAGTACAGGTTTCTCTTCCGCGAGAACTTGCCTTTTTGGAAGCGATGATTCGTGCCGGCTTGCAAAGCAAGATACACCGAGGTGCGATCTCAATGCGTGTGGTAATGGAGGCCCCTGCAGCGGTCCTGAATATGGCCGAGGCGATGGTGGAGGGAGCCCACCGCACTCTTTCCCGGCTTTCGGAGAAGCTGCAATTGAAGCGGGATTATTCGGTACTCGAGCTTTTTTCTTTTTTGAAAGAAATGAACCTCGACAAGGAAAGTTCCGGCGGGGTTGAAGAGGCGTTTCAAGAGGCTTTCGACCGCTTAGTTGCCTCATTTCTTGCTATGAAAGAAGAGGAAGGAGCATCTCTTGTCCTTGATTTGAAAGAGCGGAACCGGCGCATCATTGCCCTCATCGGAGAGATTGAAACGCGCTCTCCCGCCGATCGCGCCGCTGTCGAAAAGCGGCTTTTGGAAAAAGTGGCGTCTCTGGCAACGCAAGTTTCGCAGGAAGACCGCGACCGTATTCTTCGTGAAGCGGCCTTTATGTGTGAAAAGGCCGACATTACGGAAGAACTCGTGCGCCTTCGGTCCCATACGAGGCAATTTGAAACCGGATTGTCCGGGGAGAGCGGCGGGAAGAAGCTCGAATTTTTACTCCAAGAAATGGGCAGGGAAGCGACGACAATCCTTTCCAAGAGCCAAAATACAGAAATTACTTATCTCGGAATCGGAATCAAAGAAGAATTGGAAAAGCAGCGTGAACAAGTTTGCAACATTGAATGACCCACTCGTGATTGTCATTTCCGCGCCTTCCGGGACCGGAAAGACGAGCGTGGTGAACTGGCTTGTAGAGACGACGCTCCTTCCGGTTTCTAAAGTGGTTACCTGCACAACGCGTCCTTCCCGCGAAAATGAACGGGACGGGGTCGACTATATTTTCCTTTCGGAAAAAAATTTCCGGGCAAAACAGAAGGCGGGGGCCTTTCTCGAAACTTCGAAAGCGTATGGATACGAATACGGCACTCTCCAAGAAGAGGTGGACAAAGTCATTCAGCAAGGAAAAACGCCACTGCTTGTAGTTGATATAGAAGGATTTAAAAATATCAAGCGGAAAAGAGGAAATGTGATAGGGATTTTTTTGGTTCCCCCCTCCTCCGAAGTACTTTTGGCCCGTCTGAGAGGGCGGGGAACCGATGATGAGGCGGAAATCTGCGTCCGGTTCAAGGAGGCAAAATTTGAGCTCGGTCAAAAAGAGCTTTATGATATAGTCATTGTCGTAAATGAAGTCGAGGAAGCGGCACAAGCTGTGGAACAGGTGATCGGCCCATGGTTAAAGGAAAAAAGATGAAAAAAAAAGAAATCATGCAAAACTATACGAGCGAGAAAATGAGAGCAGGGTATGACGACCCTTTTGCCTTTGCGCTAGCGGCCATTCATGAGGCGGTGCAAGAGATACGAGCGGGCAGGCAATGTGATTTGTATTCGATACTCGAAAAAGTCACATCTCTGAAATAGAGCAAATTGGACCATGCCTGATACATTTTTGATCACTTCGGCGCTGCTCTATGCGAATGGGAAAGTGCATTTCGGACATTTGGCGGGGGCTTACCTTCCTGCCGATATGTACGCACGCTATCTCAGGATGAAACAAAAAGAAGTTCTTTTCATCAGCGGTTCGGACGAGTACGGGATTGCGATCACGCTCTCGGCTGAACTGGAAAAGCGCTCACCCGCGGAGCAAGTCGATCATTACCATGCGATCAATGAAGCGCTCATGCAAAAAATGCAAATTTCGTTCGATTACTACGGGCGAACGACGGGGCCTCACCACAAACCCTGTGTAGACCAATTTTTTCTCGATTTGTACAAGAACGGTTACATCGAGGAAAAAACCGTCCCTGAACTTTACAGTGAGGTTGAGGGACGATTTCTTGCCGACCGTTATGTCGAGGGAATTTGCCCGAAATGCGGATTTGATGAGGCGCGAGGCGATGAGTGTCCTCGCTGTGCGGCCAATTATGAAGCGAAAGATCTCAAAAACCCGAGGTCTAAGTTGACAAAGACGCCTCTTGTATTGAAAGAGACGAGGCACTGGTTTCTGCAGCTCGAAAAGTTTAAGCAGCGCCTTGTCGAGTTTGTCAAACACAAAGAATGGAAGTCGAACGTGACCCATTTTGTGCTGCCCTATATTGAAGATCTGCATGAAAGGGCCATTTCGCGCGATCTGAAGTGGGGCGTTCCGATTCCTCTTGCAGATGCGGAAGGCAAAGTACTCTATGTGTGGTTTGATGCCCCGATCGGCTACATTTCGATCACGAAAGAGTGGGCGGAAAAAATGCAAAATCCGTCACTATGGGAGAAATTTTGGCTTGACCCCGGGGTGCGCTACACCCAGTTTATCGGGAAAGATAATATCGTTTTTCACGCTCTCTTTTTTCCTGCGATGGTTATGGGGCAAAACATTCCCTACAAACAGGTGGATACGATTGTAGCAAGTGAATTTCTCAATCTGGAAAAAAAACAGTTCAGTAAAAGCTCAGGCTGGTATATCGATCTCGAAGCGTTCTTGAAAGATTTTTCTTCCGATTCGATCCGTTTTGCTCTTCTTGCCAATAGTCCCGAAACGCAAGATGCCGAATTTACTTTCGACGACTTTTTCCAAAAGTGCAACGGTGATCTTGTCGGCAAGTTCGGCAATTTGGTGCACAGGACCCTTCACTTTCTTCGCGAATTCTTGGAAGGCCGCATTCCGGAGCCTTCGGCCTATACCGAAGACGATGAGGCGCTTCTCGCTGCGATGGAGGTTGCCGTGCATGCGATCGATATAGCATATGGCGAAAACAAGAACCGGAAAGCGATCGCTGCGATCCTTGACCTGTGCAGCCTGGGCAACGCCTATTTTGACAAGAAGGCACCGTGGAAGCTCAACAAAGACAAAGAAAAACGTCTGGAACTGGAGACGATTTTTTACGTCCTCCTTACCCTCATCAAAAACTTGGCCGTGGTTGCTTTTCCCGTCGTTCCCGATGCGATGCAAAGGCTGTGGCAATTTTTGGGCTTCACCACTTCGTTAGATAGCGGCAATTTTGACGAGCTCATCAAAGACGGACTCATTCCGAACACTTCTCTTCCCGCCCCGCACCCCTTGTTTGCTAAAATTGACCCCGCCCTCCTGAACCGTTGGAAGCTGACCCTGCCCAGATAGCCTCAAATGCAACACAAAGACGCAAAGAGCGAAGATGAGATTTCACATCAAATCATTTAAATTTCTTCGTGCCTTTGTGTTTAATCCCCTTTTAGTTTTGAAAGAAGTCTATTGATGACACGCCCTAATTCGTTAATAGGTGGAGGAGGCCGGTGTAGCGGTTTTGTGCTTCCGTGTTATGGATGGCACATGCGAGCGCTTTTTTGGTGCCGATGAGGACGACGAGCTTTTGTCCACGCGTGATGCCCGTATACACGAGGTTTTTCTGGAGCAGCTTGAAATGGGAGGTGTGCACCGGAATGATGATGCACGGCGCCTGGCTGCCTTGGTATTTGTGGATGGAGGCGGCGTAGGCTAGGGTGAGTTCATCGAGTTCATGAAATTCATAAGCCACATCCTGTTCATCAAACCGGACAATGATGATTTGCATGTCAAAATCAATGGAAGCAATGGTCCCAATATCGCCGTTGAAGACCATTTTTTGATAGTCGTTGCGGATTTGCATCACTTTATCGTTTTCCCGAAAGCGCCGTCCCGTCCAGGTAAGCTCAAGCCCTGCCGGATTGAGGCGGTTTTGCAGCTCCATATTGAGATTGTCGATGCCGATGATCCCTTTCCGCATGGGAGAGAGCACTTGTATGTCTCTCAAGGAATCCAGCCCATTCTGCTTTGGCACAGTTTCTTGCACCAGGGTAAGGATCTCTTGCAAGATGAGGGAGGGGTCGGTTTGCTCGATGAAAATGAAGTCGCTTTCACTACTTGGGGAAAGGTCGGGCATTTGCCCTCTGTTGACGGCATGCGCGCTCTGAATAATGTTGGAGCCTTTTTTCTGACGGAAAATGGTGTAGAGGCGGACGGTGACAATGCGCTTCGAATCAATCAGGTCTTTGAATACACTTCCGGGACCGACACTGGGAAGCTGGTCTACATCGCCGATCAGGATAAGGCGCGCCGCTTTCGGAATCGCCTTGAGAAGGGAGAGCATGAGGTATGTATCGACCATGGACACCTCGTCTACAATGACCAGATCGGCATCGAGAGGGTTTTTTTCATCCCTTTTGAACCGCATCGTGCCGAAATCCATTTCGAGAAGGCTGTGGATTGTGCGTGCATGGCGCCTGCAAATTTCACTCATTCTCTTTGCTGCCCGTCCGGTAGGGGCGGCCAGCACGATTTTTTTGGTCAGCTTTTCATGGATGCGCACGATGGCTTTTGTGATCGTGCTCTTTCCCGTGCCCGGGCCCCCCGTGAGGATGAGAAGTTTTTCCGTCAAACTGAGTTCGATCGCTTTTTGCTGCTCGGGAGCAAGGCGAATGTGGGTTTTCTCTTCGACCCATTTGATCGCCTCGCTGACATGGACTGTGCGCAGCACGCACCGGTGGGAGAGAAGGGTATCGAGATATTTGCAGATGGCATTTTCCGTATTGTGGAGGAGAAGAGAGGAGATCCATACGCCGCTCTCGCCGTCCTTTACGAGTTCTTCGCGGTGGATAGTTCCCGCATCACATAGGTGCATCAAATTTTCCTGGATCGGCGCAAGGTCCACCTCGAGGATTTTGGCTGCATGTTCGATGAGCCCATTTTCCGGATATGTCGTGTGCCCCATTTCGGAAAGGCTGATGAGGACAAATTCGATGCCCGCCCTGATGCGCACGGGGGAATCTACGGCAATGCCGAGTTCATGACCGATCTTGTCTGCCGTCTTAAACCCAATCCCCTGAACTTCTGTAGCAAGGCTGTACGGGTTATTCCGGATTACTTCGAGGGTCTTTTCTCCGTACCGTTTCCAGATCTTTCTTGCCAAAGCGGCACCGATATTTTTTGCACGGAGGAAAATGAGGATGTCGCGCATCTCTTTCTGCTCGCCCCAATGGGCTTTGATCGATTCGATCTTTTTGGGGCCGATCCCTTCCACTTCGCGAAGTTTTTCCGGGTTAGAATCGATGATGCGGATCGTTTCAGTTCCGAACCTTTCCACGATCTTTTTGGCAAAAACTGCACCGATACCGCGGATCGCTCCCGATTCCAGGTATTTCTCAATGCCGATCACATCTTGTGGAATGGCAAGCCGAAAATTTTCGACTTCGAACTGGCGGCCGTAGGAAGGGTGGTGTTTCCACCGTCCGGTGGCTTCGATCACTTCACCGGGCTGCACATTAGGGAGCTGCCCCACGATGACGATATCTTCGCTCCGCTGCTTTTTTACGAGCTTCGCGACGGTAAAGTGGCTATCAGGGCTGTAAAATGTAATCGTGTCAATCGTGCCGGAGATGTGTTCTTCCATGAAGGAAGATTTTATCGGGGGGGGAATTTATTGGCTAGCTTTTGCGGCATTGGCGACCATGTCGTAGAAGGGGATCATGAAAAGCGATGTGATGGTACCCCGAACGAGGTTTGGATTCAAACCGGTCTTGAAGAGTGTTAGGAAGCCTTTTTCTCCGATGATTTTTTTGGCCGTGGCGACCACTCCCTCTTTTGTATTCATACGGAGCTGTTCTAGACGGATTACGCTCATGGGTTGGTTTACCAAGGTGCATGCTGCCGTAACGGTCGATCCCGTTACGAATCTTTCGGCAAGGGAAGCTTCGGGGTCGTAAAACGCGGCAATGCCGACGTAGAGGGGGCCAATGAAAAGGAGGCTGCCGGTAAAGTTGGCTACAGCGCCTCTGAAAGGAGCTGCTTTTACGCGCGCAAGCGCTTCTTTCAAGGAGAGGTTTTGCCCATTCATGATAGAAACGGTGCTGGAGATTGGAGTGGCGGCCGTTTCAAAGGCGGCGAACGAAGCCCCTGCAGAAAGACCGGTAGCGGCTGCCGCAAGGAGCCTTTTTGGTGTGGAATCGACAGGTCCCATTTTGCCTTTGACGACACGTGTCATCTTTTCGGAAATACGGCGGACAGGCGGGATGAAGGCCAGTCCTTTGGTTATTTCTACGGCAAACACGATCCGGGAACTTTGGCCGGTACGGGGATCTTTTAGGATTGTTGAGAGGAAGGCAAGACCGCTTGCTGCTTTTCCCGTTTCAGCGGCGCTCATGGCCCGCATTTCAAACATTTTTTTTAAAGGGTTGAGGATACTGGATCTAGCTGCAGATGAAGCAGGGGCCTTGATGTCATGAAGAAACGTTTCCACCAGCCCGCTCATGTTATCTGCAATTCCTTGGTTATCTACAAGTTGTGAAATATAAGCCGAGGTGGACGCTGCCGCGTGCCTTAGTTGGATAATTGCCGGAACCATAATATTTACCTATTATAATTATTGTTTACATAATTAATTTATCATATTTGCATAATTAAAATCAAATATAATTATATTACTAATTATCAGACAGTTATTACAATAATTAATAATAGTTTTTTGTTTAGTTTATTTCGGTTGATTGGCATAGCTATAGATATGGCGACGTCCTCTCCTCTTGAGCCTGATCGGTTCCGTCAAAACATCTATATTTGGGCCCACCTGGACAGGCCTGAACTCGAAGAGGTGATCCGCTCCTTGAGTAATATGGAAATATCTATTAGTCAGATATTTGCGAATTTTCTGGAGAACAATGCGGAGAATATTTGCAGGGCAGACATTAAGGCCCTTCGCAAGATTGTCAAGAAATTGGACCCCTTTGGTAGAGATGCGGTTTTGACCCGGTTGATACTGCGAATTACTCCCTCACGATCGGACCGTTCCCTGCAAACCCCGGCTCCGGCATCATCGAAAATCCCCCTTAAAGCCTATGCCAACCTGCTTGGGGACGATTGGATAAGCGGAATTGCCGGTGTTGAGGGAGGAGACTTGGAGGTAATAGGGAATACGATCGAAGAAATGATTTCCTCACATGAGGGTCTTTTGCAGGAAAAATGGGAACCCGTACGAAAAGAGATTGCCGGCATGCTAAGGTGGAAATGGAGAATAGATAGATTAAAATCAATTCCTGCCCCTCAATTGCAGCAAGAATTCAGGACTCTGGCACAGCTGGTACAACAAAGTATCCTTGCCTTGAAGCGCGGTGAGACTCTCCTGCTCCCTTGGGGATATGCTGCAGAGAGCGGTGGTCATGCCATGTTTCTCCGTTTTTCCCGTAATCTTGAAGGGATATTCACATTGGATGTGATCAATACGGGAGAAGGTGCAGAGACGTATCACGATATTTCTTATGTGGGTGGGGTTCAATATATCAATCCGGTGTGCCGCTTTACGTCCATTCCGAGAGAGGCCCTTCAATCTTTTGCAATCACAACTTTTTTCGAGGCGTTTGCAGAGCCC
>MGLW01000019.1:0-5187 GCA_001794905.1 Chlamydiae bacterium RIFCSPHIGHO2_12_FULL_49_11 | reverse complement strand
AAGAGCATCTGCCTGCGCCCTCTTTTACTTATGATGCCGATACCCTCTACAATCTGCTTGTTCCTTTCTTGCCCTATCGCGAGCAAAGTGGCGCGCCGATGAAGCTCATGAAGGCGCAACAATCGGGGACGTGCAGTGCACGCCCTCTTTTTTACGTTTTGCACGACCTATTGCAAGAAGATTATAGACGGATTAAAATTTTCATGAATCTAAGGCTCATTGAAAATGGCCTGGAACAATTTGGAAACGAATTGAGAGAGCCGGGAAATGCCGATATGCGCAAAATTTTCCGGCATGGGTGTGAAAACACGTTCCGGCTTCTGGCAAAAGAAATGGGGAAAGAAACGGCCGATAGGGAAGCATTGGTACAGCTGGGAAAGAGGCTCGCAAAATGCAAAGAAGAAACGATGCAGATCCAAAGGGAGGCCGATGCGAGAGTATCGGTTCTATTGCAGAAACCGGCTTTTGAAAGTGGAGCTATTGCAGCTCAAACGATGATGACCGCGGAGCTCCTTCAGGCTTCTTGCATTAGAGAGCAGAAAGAAGAATCGCCCAAGGCCTCGACCGCGATCATGGCATTTCCTTCTTCCTTTGCCGCATGCAGAGATGCGGTTGCAATGGAGGAGCTTTTGAAAAAGTTGGAAAAGTGGCTCGATTCCTATGGAAGCTTGAACAGGGCAAGTCTGGAAGCGATCATATCCATTTTACTAACCCTACCCCTTCCTTCCAAAACTGCATTTTGGTATCGCCTCGAAAAAGCTTCGCTTGAAAACATATCGCTGTCCTTGACCCGTCTTGTCAATAGAATTTGGAACGAACATGCCTTGACAAAGGTAGAAATTTCGTTCCGTTCTATTGTTCTTTTTCATCTCATGGCAGCGGTCCTTTATGATATTTCTATCCTTGACCCGCAGATGAGGAGCCTTGCCTCATTCGGCTTGGACATTTCTTATTTAAGCGATGCCGAATCGAGATTATGGTTTTGTCTCACCCTCGATGACGACGTGAAAGCAAAATGGGCAGAATTAAAACAATTTCATGAAGAGCATCAGAAGAAGCCGCTATTTACCTCTATGGCACAGTGCGCTATTTTCCCGGACGAAGGGGCCCATTTACAAGATGCCTTGATGAAGTATATTCAATACGGGGGAATGGACCGAATTCTACGGGATGAATTCAGACGGGCCTCTAGAGAATATCATCTGACACTTTCTTTCGAAGAATGGATTTTACAGCTTGCCCTATGCGATGTGTGCGAAGCCGGATTTTACAGAGAATTTCCCGCATCGGACGAAATATGCATGAAACTGTTTCAAAAATACAAGCGTATCCGTAATGTCGTGCAAATTGCATATTGCTCCGTTGTGAATCGAAAAGATGTACAAGAGCGCGAGTCAAATGCGGAAGCATCGGTTCCCAATTCTCCTTTGGTTGTCGAATTTTCTCCGGAAGAGGGCGGTGCGATGCAAAAAAAGGTGAGACGTCACTCTCGAATGAGCTTTTCTCCACTCGATATCAATATTGACCAAAGGACACGTTTTTTTCCATTCGACAGGTCTTCGCCCTTCCAACGGGTGGAGTGGTGCGGCGTAGATGCTCCCTCAAACAAGTGGGTTGAAGGGGCATCCTGCGAGGAAAATCGTGCTTTATGGGAGAGGTCTCTTACGGCATTTATGCGGCGGGTATATCCGGCTCTTTTTGCATCCGAGGGGAAATCGGTACGGGTCGCTTTCATTGCAGAATGTATCGAAAGATGGCCCGAGCTTATTCAGAGGGAAGAGTGGCAATCGGTGCTCCTTTCGGCTCTTTTTTCCGGAGATGTACTAAGGGCAGCATGCGATGGCAGTCCAAATGTGGCTCTGAAACTATATCATGTTCTGAAATCAGAACAAGAAACCTTGCAAACCCGCGTTATGAGAGAGAAAAAAAAGGAGACCTTGATTCGTGCAATTCATGTTCTCGCATTGATGCAAATCGGAATCGTTGAAGGGTTGTATCGGACCGATCCGGAATCTATGAACCGTAGATTGCTCGATTTGGATTCTTTTCTTTCCGGGATCGATTCTCAAAATTCCCCTTTCGAGAGAGAAAGCCGCATTCTCCGGTGCGCCTGTTTAAAAAGGGTTTTCCGAAACACCCGATCCATCGCCCAGGGGGTAGAACTTCTCACGAATTATTGTTTTGTTTGTGGACATGCTTTGGATCCGAACGGGAAATTCACGATGCTCATAGAAGAAGAAATTTCTTTCGGGGAAGAGCTGCTCCGATCCTTGTCTCAAATTGTTGAGTCGGACCGAACTTTGTTAACCCAAGTCGCAACCCGGCTTGGCATTCGCGGCGAAGGGGCATGGGAAGGGTCATTTCCGCAGTGGAGAAGAGATAATTATACCTTCGATCTGATTGCGGGAAGATTTTTCTTTCGGGGGAAGCCGGTGTCTCTCGATAGTAAAGAAGTTACGAATCAGAACTTACAAGATTTTAGTGACGTGTTTATTCCGGGAAGAAAGTTTTCTGTTTCACAGGGGCAGAAAGCTGCACATACGATTTACCGATTTGAAGAAGGGGTATTTCATGTTGTAGTGCAGGTAGGAGAAAGTTTTCTGTTTCATGAACTCATGGATGGAAGGAGAGCATATTACTTTCACAAAGAAAAATGGGGCCGTTTTGCGCCGGTTTTGAAGGTGCTTTTAGAGGGGACGCGATATAGCGCATGGATCACGGAAAAAGACGGGCTGCCTGAAATTGTAGTCTCTAGCGTGGAAGACCCAAGCCGTGTGGTTTGGAGCATCGACTCGAGCGGAGCGTTGCGAAAATTTCCCGAAAATGAAGATTGGAACTGGCTACTTCTTTCCGAGGAGCAGCAAACTGCGTTCGGGCGCATTGCGGAACTTTCGACCATTGTTGTGCTCAATAAGCGCGGGGGACATACGAGAGTAGTGTATTCAGATCTCCTAGATGAGGACAATCGACCTTTGGAGTTTATTCGAGATCCGGATTCGGATTGGTTCGTATGGACGGCCGATCGCCGTTATCATATCGCTGAAACGGTGCCCATGCTCGCCACTCGTCATTTCAGCCAACTTCTCATATTGGAAGATGCGGAAGGGAATGCGGATAAAGTCCTTGTGCCGATTCGCCCTCGGACACAAAAGAGCTATAGCAGAGAGGACCCTCAATGTAGAACTATTTTAGTCGATCTCAATGCGCAAAATGAGTTAGTAGCCCACTCATGTGAAGAGCATTTAGGTTTAGCCTACATGCACCTTGCACAACGGGATTATGTGCGTGCCATCTTCGAGCTGCGCAAAGCAGAAAAAATCAACGGCCCCTATTCCGGGGATGAATTGAGGCTTTTGGGATGGATAGCCGTTTCGGATTGCCTTGTGAAAGATAACGATGTCAATGCGCATGCCGTGCGGTGTTTTGCTGCCTATCTGGTAAGCAAAAATTTCAGATTGAATCCGGCCCGAGCGGAACAAAGTTGGTTTCTTAATCATGATCTTGAAACGCCGTTTGCTGCGCCCGACCTTTGGACAAGTTTTTGGCGGGGTTCAGCTCACTTTCAGAACACATTTCTTTCTCAAATAATTAGAGCCTCTTTTCAAAGAATCATAACCCATTCTAACGATCTTTACCGGGATCTGATGCTCTTTTCCGAAGCGGGGAGAAGAGATTCGTTGATGAGCGCGTCTGATACCTTGATCTGGTTAAGTGAAAATGGTTGGCTCGATCAGCAAGAAAGGCTGTTTTTTCAAATGCTCCTCAGTAATGAGGTGAGGACTATCACCGGCCCGGGTCAGGATCCAATGGTGCATCAATTCTCTTTTGATTTGATGAGCGCGGGGGAAAGGGAACGGGAAATCATATCCCGAATGATAAAGGCCTTAGAGGCAAAGAAAAATCCTTCTAAAGCAACTGCAGACTGGATTCGATATTTGCGTGGACTCCAGAAATTGCCGAGGGAACAGACTGAGCTCCGGAGTTTGGAAAAACTGGAAGAGCATTTTCAGATTCCCTCTCAAATTCCTTTTATGGCTGGGAATGTGCAAAAACCCACTTTTCGTACCTACCTTCCTTTTGGACTCGAGACCCAAGAATTTATCGAGCGGTGGAAGATGGTTCGTGAGGGAGGAGAGGAGGAACATCAAAAGGTGTGCTTTCTCCTTTTTATCCAAAGTTTTCCCGTACAAAAAAGTCACCAATATAGGCTGTCTCTTCCGGAAGCATTGCTTGGGATCGGCTTATTGACAGGGGAAGAGAGGAGGAAATGTAATATTGACCCGGCATGGTGGGACGAAATATGCCGAGACATTGACGAGTCGATCCGAGCGGGAACGCTCAGCCGTGATTATTGGGAAACTTTAGAAACCCGGGTAGGCCGGATTCTTCCGTGGAACGATATTTTTAGTACATGTTGCCGCGCTTCGTTATCTGCAAATGCCTATGCGACAGAAAAGATAGAGTTACAACTCCAAAAAAAACTACCTTCGCAGCAGGGAGAACCGGTGCCGGTCGAGAGAGCTTTGATGGAGAAAAAAAGCGGGACTGAATGGGCACGGGATTTATTTTCACGGCGAGAGCCTTATTCTTCGCGTGAACCGGAGGTGAGGGGCGACGAGCTCGAAGAAGAGATTCGTCTCGGGAAAGAGAGAAATGAGAGAGTGACAACATATACTCTGAAGGAAGGGTTTGAGGAAACCCTCAAAGAAAAACTCATGCAAGGGATATATCAAGAAAAACAAAAGATGCGTGACATCAAGTTCCGGATTCTTGCTTTGGCAAATCGAAGGGTAGAAGATAATGTGATAGAAGAGTTTTTAGAACTCGGGGGGAAAAAACGAAAACTTGCCCTTCAAGATTGTATTGCTCTCTTTTTACAGGGAAGTGAAGAAGGGTATAGAGATAGTACCTGCCTTGACCCGGAAAGCATTCGGGTGCTTCATAACCTCATCTTCGAATACCTGTTCGGGAAAGTGGAAGTGCAAAAAATGTGGCGCTCGCTCCGGCACCTTTTAGAAGCATTGAGAAGCCCTGAAAAAGAGAAGCTTCTTGGACGGGCTGGAGCAGAGCTTCTAGAGACCCGTCAAATCCCGCCCGATCCGCGTATTTTTTCGGCAGCACTCGTTTTTGAGGCGGCCGCCCATGTTTCTATAAATCAAAAACTGATGAGCGCTCTCCACAGGCTTG
>MGLW01000018.1 GCA_001794905.1 Chlamydiae bacterium RIFCSPHIGHO2_12_FULL_49_11 | reverse complement strand
TCCAACCGGGCCGGCTTTCACGAATCTCTTCGGTTGTCTTCCCTTCATATTCCCCGTAATCCCACTCGAGGAGGTCATCATCGACGTGCATCCGGTTTTCCAGTCCGGCCAAAAAACATGTCCGCTGCGCCCGCTCAAGAGAACTGGCAAAGACGTAGGAAAAGGCAATGTGTTTAATCTCCTTCCGAATCATCCGCGCCTCTTTTTCCCCTCGGCGCGTGAGAGGAAGATCGGTATGGCTCGTGTGCCGACCCGCACGGGTCCATTCTGTTTCCCCATGCCGGATCAAATAAATTTTTTTCTCCACCGTCATCTTTCCTATTTTAAGAAATTTCACAAGCTTTGCAACTCAAAGTTTGCTAAAATGCCTTTCATGAAATGGACACTGGATCAACCTATCACTCTTGCCGCATTCTTCGAAATCCATTTTAAGGGAGTCTCAAAAAGAACCGTTTCTACATGGATCGACCACGGCCGTTTGACCGTAAACGGAACAAGGCCGGCCTTGAAAATGACGGCCATGGCCGGTGATGTCATCGAGTTTTTAGACCATATCCAAAAAAATCCATTCGGCCTTCATTTTTATTACCATGATAATGAGATAGTTGTGGTCGAAAAGCCGGAAGGGCTCCTCAGCGTCAATAGCGAAGACGAAAGTGTCGTTTCCCTCCTCTACCTATTAAAAAAATCGCTTAAACGGGACGTGTGGCCGGTCCAGCGCCTGGACCGCGAAACGTCGGGGGTCCTCGTTTTTGCCCTTACCCAGAAAGCGCGCGAGCGGTTAAAAAAACAGTTTGAAGATCACACCATCGAACGCACCTACTACGCCGTTTTGGGGGGGCAGCTTGAGGAAGATACGGGCGTCTGGAAAACGTTCCTCACAGAAGATAAAAACTTGTATGTCCATGTAGCAAGGGAAGGCAAACTCGCCATCTCCCGGTTTGAGGTAGTGAAGAGGACGACCAAAACCACCCACGTGCGCTTTTTTCTCGAAACGGGAAAAAAGAACCAGTTGCGCGTTCAGGCAGACCACTTCGGCCATGCCATCGTCGGTGATCCGAAATACGACAGCCGTAAGAATCTCAAGGCCAAACGGCTTCTCCTTCACGCTACAGACCTTGTTTTCCTTCATCCCACCACAAATAAAAAAATGTCTTTCCGGTCCGATCCCCCTTTTATTTAATCGGCGAACAAATTAAAATTCACAAGATGCGCAAAATCTATAAAGAGCGGTTCGATAAAAAGATGGGAGGTGTATGCGGCGGGCTTGCCCAATTTTTTCGGGTCGATTCATCCATCATCCGCCTCTTGTTTGTCATGTCGGCCATTTTCAGCGCCGGACTGACCATCATCATTTACCTCATTTTGTGGCTAGTACTGCCGGTCGGGCCGATTGCGTACGTTGAAGCCAGCTACAAACGGCTCTTTCGGTCTCGACGGGATCGGAAAATCGCCGGCATCTGCGGCGGCCTTGCGAAATATTTCCGCGTAGACAGCACTATTGTGCGCATCATTTTCATTCTCGTCCTTTTTCTCACCGGTTTTTTCCCGATGTTCATCGTGTACGTCACCGGAATTGCCGTCATCCCCGAAGAATAACCTTGACTTGCCTTGCAAAATCCCGACAATGAGGAAGGGGTATGAGTTATGCCGTATGTGGTCGCTCTCGATGCCGGAACTTCAAGCTGCAGGGCTGTCCTGGTCGACAGTTTCGGTAAAATTGCCGGTTATGAACAACTCTCTTTCACCTCCCACCATCCGCTGCCGGGGGCAGTAGAACAAAACCCGCTTGAAATTGTCAAAGCCCTGAAAAGCTGCATTTTCAAACTCGTCGATAAAAACCGCATCAATCCGGTCGAAATCCTGGCCATCGGCATCACAAACCAGCGTGAAACGGTGGTGGCATGGAATAAACAAACGGGCCTTCCCATCCACCCTGCCATTGTT
The DNA here is from genome assembly GCA_001794905.1 of Chlamydiae bacterium RIFCSPHIGHO2_12_FULL_49_11. Classification (GTDB taxonomy): domain Bacteria; phylum Chlamydiota; class Chlamydiia; order Chlamydiales; family 2-12-FULL-49-11; genus 2-12-FULL-49-11. Next base: position 6,056 of record MGLW01000018.1, on the reverse strand, counting down.
TGGAACGACCGTCGGGAACTCGCTGTTTTGGAGACTCTCCAAAATCAGGAAAGGGAGGTTCGCGCCAAGACAGGCCTTTCTCTCCACCCTTATTTTTCCGCGGGCAAGTTGTGGTGGATCCTCCAAAATGTGCCGAACGCAAAAAAGCTCCTTAAGGAAGAAAAACTTCTGGTCGGCACAATGGGAACCTGGATTCTCTCAAAACTGGCAATCGGGAGCCCACACCTAATTGACGAATCCAATGCCGCCCGAACCCTTCTTTTCAACACCAAGACGCTCGACTGGGATAACGAGCTTTTGAATATGTTTTCCATCCCCCGTTCTATTTTGCCTGAAATCCGGCCGACATCAACCTTCTTCGGTATGCTGGACCCTGAAATTGTAGGAAAAGAAATCCCCATCCTTTGCATGATGGGAGACCAGAGCGCTTCCCTGTTCGGCCATACCTGCTTTGAAAAATACGATACGAAAATCACCCTCGGAACGGGAGCATTCCTTCTTTCAAATACTAAAGAGGAGCGCTATGCGCCCCAGAAAGGCATCCTTTCCTCCATCGGGTGGCACATCGAAAATGAGCCGGTAAACTATATGGTCGAAGGAGTCGTCTTTGCCGCGGGATCGGCGGCAATTTGGCTTCGCGACTATCTGGGGCTGATCATCGAGGCGGAAGAGACAGAAAGTCTGGCCTACAGCGTGCGCGATAACGGCGGCATCATTTTCGTACCGTCATTCCAGGGAATGGGCGCTCCCTATAACATTGCAGAGGCTCGCGGCATGCTCCTGAACCTTTCTCTTTCGACCAATATCGGACACATAGTTCGCGCCCTTCTCGAAGGGATCGCCCACGAAGTTGCCGATATCGTTGAAATTCTCCGCAAGGATCTCCGGATTCCCATAAGGCAACTTCGCGCCGGCGGGGGAATGAGTTACAACAATTTCCTTCTCCAAACGGCAGCCGATATGCTTGACCTCTCTTTTTCCCGATCGACCATCCGTGAAGCAACCGCGATCGGTGTGGCTTTTGCGGCCGGCTTGCAAGCAGGATTTTGGAAAAGCCAGAAAGAAATTGCCACGCTCTGGAGCGCCGACCAAAAATTCGAACCCGAAATCACCCCTGAAGTGCGGGAGGCGCAGCGAAAAAAATGGCAAAGAGCCTCTATGCTTAATCAAACATGGAATAACGAATGAGACGCACCCGAATGAAACGGGAGGCACAGGCGGAAAGTGCCATTTTCGATGTCGTCATCATCGGCGGCGGCGCCTCAGGAGCGTGGCTTGCCCTCGACAGCGCCTCGCGCGGGCTGAAAACACTTCTCGTCGAACAATACGATTTTGCAGCGTGCACTTCTTCGCGCAGCACCAAACTCATTCACGGCGGCCTTCGTTACCTTCGCCGGCTCGATATCGGCCTCGTGCGCGAATCGCAGCGGGAAAAAAACCTCCTCCTCCATATGGCCGGAGACTTTATCACCCCCCTCAAATTTCAGATTCCCTGTTTTTCCCCTTACGAAACTCTTAAATACAAAGCGGGACTCCGACTGTACGACTTTCTCTCTCAAAATGAAAAAAGTTCGGGAGCCTATTCCCGTGAAGAAATGGTCTCGAAATCCCCTAACCTCCATCATGACAAAGTGCATAGCCTCCTCACCTATTTCGATGCCGGCTTTGATGACAGCCGTTTTGCGATTGAACTCCTCAAAAAAGCCTTTACGTGCGGCGCATGCCTTCTCAATTATACCCGGCTCGATTTTTTTATTTACGACGCGAAACATAAAATTATCGGCGCCCGCATCAAAGATCAAATCGACTTTGAAGAATTCGAAGTGTACGGCAAAACGTTCATCAACGCTACCGGTCCGTTTACCGATATCGTCCGTAAAATCAATAATCCGTCCGAAACAAAAATCATGTGCCTCAGCCGCGGTTCTCATATTGTGGTAGATAGCTCGTTTCTCGGCACCGATGAGGCTCTCCTCATCCCGAAAACCGTCGACGGGCGCGTAGTTTTTATGATACCCTGGAAAGGGAAAACATTGATCGGCACCACCGAAGAAGGCCAAGCAAAGCCCGAAAAAGATCCCGCTGTCACTCCGGAGGAGGTAAGCTATCTTCTCTCTACCGTGCGGCAATTTTTACGGCATGGGCCGGAAGAAAAAGATATCATTTCCCGCTTTGCCGGCATCCGCCCCCTTGTCCGCCGCATCCCACACCGCTCCTCAAAAATACTTTCCCGCCGCCATGAAATCCTCATTGAAAGCACCTCGAAGCTGGTAACCCTCACCGGAGGCAAATGGACCACGAGCAGACTCATGGCAGAGGAAACCTTGAACCGGATGATGGCACATGATCTCTTGCCTTTCCGTCCATCCATTACAAGTACCCTTCTCATTCAGAGGTTGGATAATATCCCCTCCCTCCCCGTGAGTGAGGAAACGCTGAAAGAAAAAATTCACTACTATGTTAAGGAAGAAATGGCCACCTGCATTGAAGATATCTTGTCACGGAGGGAGAGGCTCCTTTTTCTCGACCCGCAAAGGGCTCTTCAACTTGCCCCCAAAGTGGCCGAAATCCTGAAAACCGAGCTGGAGCATGAATATCCGATCGAACAAGATGAAAAAGCTTTTACAAAAATTGTAAACAATTATTGCCCTCAAAGCGTTCGCCTGTCATAATATATTCCGTTATGAATATCATTCTCTTCGGCCCGCCCGGATCGGGCAAAGGAACTCAAGGTGTGCGGATCAGTAAGCGTTTTGCCATCCCCCATCTCTCCACAGGCGATGTACTGCGCAACTCAGAATCGCTCCCTGCCGAGGCCCGCGCGGCTTTAAACACCGGAAAACTCCTCAATGACGAACTCATGAATTCCATCATTCAAAGGAAACTGGAGCAAAAAGAATTTCAGGCCGGCTTCATTTTAGACGGCTACCCCCGCAATCTTGCGCAGTCTGAGTTTCTTCAAACAGTAACTAAAGAAAAACCGATCGTGATCTACCTCCGCCTCTCTGACGAGGATGTGATGGAGCGCCTCTCTCTGCGTCGCAGCTGCCCTCGCTGCGGTGACATTTACCATTTGAAATTCAAGCCTCCCCAAGTCGAAAACGTATGTGATACGTGTGGAACCCCTCTTGTGCAGCGGGATGATGATAAGCCGCAAGTCATCGAACATCGCCTCGCCCTGTATCACGAGAGAACCTCTCCCCTCATTGACTTTTATGAACAAAACGGATGCCTCCGATCGGTCGCAGCCGGCATGAGCCGCACTCCCGATGAGGTGTTTGCCGCCATCCTCCAACAGCTCCAACCCTCCGACTAATTCGGAAAATCCGGGTTCGGTTGCATGAGAACCTTTCCTCAGCTATTATTTATATTGGAACAATCGCTGCTCACCAAAAATTGTTTCAAGTGTATCGTGTATACCGGCATCTAGCGGGGATAAATTAGGAGGTGACAAAGCTCTTATAGTGTTCTCGTGATCCTGCTCCCGAAAAGCGCCGGAGGGCATAAGACTCACAGCATGTCGTGCACCCGATAGTAAATCTGGCCGGAACTCACTGTCCTCACTTTCAATAACTCTTTTTACTTCGCGGAGTGACAATGCTCTAAAAAATTCAGCCTTTTTACCATCTGTGGTGCTCGGAACAAGCACAGCTAGTTTATCATTAAGTTTACCATGAAGAATCTCTTTTGCATTAACGTAGTACACAGGGCCACTTAGGCCGAGTGATACAATACGCAATATGCCGATCCCAATGACGCATACTGATAATGCTAGAACATAAAGATTGTCACGTACTCTTCCGAACTCTTTTCCCGCTTCAGAAAAAGAAGTCAACAAGCCGAGTGCGACAACGGTACGAATTGCTGCAATAGTTGCAGATTGGCCTGCTTTAAGGGTACCTGTGATGATACATCCGAATCCGGAAACGAAGTTTAGACCGATAGAGGAAACTGCTCCCCTCTCGGAATTTGCACCGCTAGTTTTGCATTGGAAAACCCACGTGGCTTCCCACATGTGAACACGATTTGGAGCTGCTGCTAAAATAAAATTACTTTTATCCTGATTTTTTAAATTTACGTTATAAACTATAAAAAGACGCAAAATTTAAATCAAAGGAAAAATTAACTTTCAGATAGAGAATGGGCTCTTTCGGAGCCCACCCTCTGCAAAACGCGCCCGTTCAGGCTTTTGCGCTTCCCTTCTACTGTCCTCTGCAGTGCCGACTAAGGACTCCTAAGAGAGGCAGTAGCTGCCTCTGTCGGAAAACGCCGTCTTCATGACAGAATCAAAGCAACTCTTCTTTTAAGCTGCTTTCTCTGGAGCTGATTCCTTCCCGCTCGTGGAAGCTGCTGCAGGTGACTCTTTTGCAACGTGCTGCTGTTCAAGAATTGTTGTTATTTTAGCGCGTAGTGTCTCATCTAGCGGATTTGTCAAGGAAACAACCATTCTTACTTCACGGAGTGACAATGCTTTTAGAACGTTCGCCATGTCACCATCAGTGGCGCTTGAAAAGTCCTGATGTAATTTTGCAAAGAACTCTTCACGACGAGCCTCTTTTGCTTTAGAATAGTTGAAAGCACCGCTTAGACCGAGTGATACGATACGCAATACGCCGAGCCCTATGACGTACACTGATAACACTAGAACATAAAGATTGTCACGTACTCTTCCGAACTCTCTTCCCGCTGTGGCAAAAGAAGTCAACGAACCGAGTGCGACAACGGTACGAACAAGTGCAATAGCTGCAGATTGGCCCGCTTTAAGGGTACCCGTGAAGACGCATCCGAATCCGGAAACGAAGTTTAGACCGATAGACGAAACTGCTCCCCTCTCGGAATTTGCACCGTAAGTTCTGCATTGAAAAGCCATCGTGGCTTCCCACATTTGAACACGATTTGGAACTACTGTTGGAACTGTCATAAAATCACCTTTGTTTGGTTTTTTAAATTTACTTGACAAAGTGTAAAAAAGCGCAGGATTTAAATCAAAGAAAAAATTAACTTTTCGAAAAAATTATCCGCTTCCTCATTCTGCGCTTTTGATAAGAAGGGAAGGTTGTTGATTATTTGATGACACGCCCTAAAAAAGTTAGGATTTATATAACTCATTTGTAGAAAGAAAAACAGCTTTGTGGGATATAGAAAAGTTATGGGAAAGGTATTGCTTCGCGGATTTATCGGGATTGCACCGATAGCCATCACCATCTTGCTTGTGGTGTGGCTGTTCAATGAACTCGAGTGGTTATTCGGGACGCCGATCAAGGCCGTTTTTGGGGACCGGTTTTATTTCAAAGGGCTCGGGGTCATCATTGCAATGATTGTGTTATTTTTTGTGGGGCTGATTTTGAACAGCTGGGTGATTCAACATTTATACAACTGGTTTGAGGTCCAGCTCAAAAAGATCCCTCTTTTGAAAACGATCTACACCTCGGTGACCGACCTGATGAGTTTTTTCCATAAGGGGGAAAATCAGGAAAAGGGAAAAGTTGTTATGGTCAATCTCAACGGAATGCGTTTCCTTGGGCTGGTCGCGAGGGAAAACTTTGATGATTTACCCAAAGGGGTGGGAAATAGCAATGAAGAGTTAGCGGTATTTTTACCTTTCAGCTATCAGATTGGCGGTTTCACTGCGATTGTTCCGCGATCATCCGTTTCTCCCGTGGACTTCTCCGTGGAACGTGGCCTACGCTTTGCCGTCACCGCCGGCTCGCGTACCGGCGATCGCCCCACCTACTCGCCTCCCCCCAAGCGCAAAAACAAAAAGAGCTAGCCCGGAAGAGGGCCAGCTCTTTTTTACGCAGGAATTTTTACACTGCTTCTACAGTTCTACTGTACCATGGTGTATCAATTCGAAAACGTCTCCGATTCTATCAAGAAACCGAGAAAAGGCGCTTTGCTTTTCTTCAGCTTCGCGATGGTGGGTGGGCCCCTGGACCTTTTCCGCATCCGCGCTTGCTCTTGATACGGATACTACCGGAGCAGCCAACGCCTGAGCTTGCTCTGTGGTACTATTCGGTACAACAGAACTGGGACTTTTTTTAGCTGTCAAATTGAAT
>MGLW01000017.1 GCA_001794905.1 Chlamydiae bacterium RIFCSPHIGHO2_12_FULL_49_11 | reverse complement strand
ATAAATTTGAGATGATTTTTTGCCGAGGACTGAAGGCTGGAGCGAGGGATCAAACTTGAATAAAGTTGGCCCGAGCGAAGCCAATGGCCGTAGGTAAAAAGCGCTCAAATTGAGAATTTGTTTCACGCGTTTGGTATTATATAAGAAGGTTTATTTTTTTGCAAGGAGCGCGACAGTTTCTACATGAGTGGTTTGCGGAAACAGATCGAAGGGGGCGGCGCCCACGAGAGTGTAGCCGAGGATGGCGATATCGCGGGCGAGAGTTTGCGGATTGCAAGACGTATAGACGATACGTGCTGCATTTTTGCGAATGAGGCTCTCCAGCACCGTTTTTTCGCACCCTTTGCGGGGTGGATTCAGAAACACCACATCAAATGTGCCGAGCCGATCGATTTCTTTTTCAACGGCGCCGACGATCCATGTGACGCCGCAATGTTGCACCTGGGCCTCCGGAACGATTTCGATGGCCGTAACCCTCACTCCCCTGCCGGCAAGGAACCTGGCAAAAATGCCACTACCGGCGTAAGCGTCGAGGGCGCGCATGCCGCTTTGCAAACTTGACATTTCGAAAGCGTGCCGATACATCCTCTCTGCAACAGGCCGATTGATTTGAAAGAACGCTTTTGGATCCAGTTTAAAATCCATTCCGAGCATCTTTTCTTCGAGAGTGAGCTCTCCAAACAGAGGGATCACCTCTTCGCCCAAGATAACATTTTCCCGTTTGGTATTTTGCATGAAATGGACGCCGACAACCGAATCGAGGGTAAACAGGTGCCTTGCCGTTTCTCTGATGGCCTCGGTTATCTCCGATTGTGCGATGAGGACAACGAGCGCCTTGCCGCTCCCGCTTGTCCGCACCAAAATGTGGCGCAACTCTGCTTTGCACTGCGATGCGATTTTTTCTGCGGCGCGGCGCACAAGGTCGCCGGCCTCTTCCTGGATGTAGCACGTGTCGATCGGAACGATTTCGTTGGATCCTTTTTTATACAGGCCGAATCTGGTTTCACCATGGACGGTGGTGGCTTTCATCTGCAGTTTATTCCGATAATGCAATGGCTCCAGTCCGACTGTGGCATCGACGTTGGGGTGGGGAATGTGGGCGAGTTTTCGGAGGGCGGTAATGACTTGAGAACGTTTCCATTCGAGCTGCTTTTCGTATGCCAGGTGCATGAGGCTGCACCCGCCGCAAGTACCGAAGTGAGGACAGACGGGGCTAATCCGGTCGGGATTCCTTTCGAGAATCCGGACCACGCTCCCGTATGCAAACCGCTTTTCACGTTTTTCAATCCGAATGACGGCTTTCTCTCCGATGAGCAGTCCTTCGACGAACACGACAAAAGCCCCGTTGCGCACCACTCCCAGCCCTTCGCTTGTCAAATCACTGCATACCGCCTCAAACATCCCCGCTATTATAGGTGAATCATGATATCCTTGTGCATAAAGATTTTTTTTGATAGGAATGATAGGATATGCAGATTGTGAAATTGAGGCATGTCAGTGAACAGCCCGGGGTGTTTTATGAGGCCCATTTTGATGTAGAGAGAGGCCTCAATCTGATTTCCTTGAAAAAGGGGGAGGTGGACCTGATTGAACAGTCGACAAGGCCTATTTTTGAAGAGAGGATGGGGGGCCTGGGGCCGCTGATCGGCCCGCATTTTTATGAGCGCAGGGAGCAAGATATTCCGTTTACTCCCGACGCGTCTATGTTTCCGCATGTCCGAGCCATGCAAAGGGAAGGAAAAAAGGACATGTTTTCTCACGGGATCGCCCGTTATGTGCAGTGGAATGAGGACAGTACCGATACGACTCTCACGGCGCACCTTTCCGGTATGGATACCCATCACGGCATGACCCTTGCTGCCTTGGAAGGGTTCAATTTCAGGATGGATTTCAAGGCGCACCTTTCGAGTTCCGGTCTTAATATCGATTTCAAGTGTGAAAGTGAAGGGCATCCCTGCATCTTAGGCCTTCACTATTACTTTTCCGTACATCAACCTGCAGCTTTCATCCGGCTGCGATCGGAGGAAAAATATAACGACAAGCAAGACTGGAAGCCGCTCCGGCCGGAATGGAAACGGGAAGGGGGGCGCATTGAACTTCCCATGACAGACGAGTACGATTTTGTCTTCGTGCCGAAACTGGAAAACGGGGTGGCGCACGCTGAGCTTATCGATAAATCACAGGTGCTTTCCGTTTCCTACACGCCGGTACATAGTGAACATTCGTTTCAGATTTACCACCCGAAAGAGGCTCCGTTTGTCTGCATTGAGCCCGTATCGGCAACAAATGCCCGCCGAGTGACGGCTACGAAAAACCATCTCAAGATCCGCATTTCATCGACAAACAATTCCTAATCCGCAGAGCGAGTACGCCGAATACACATTCATGACAATCACGACAATGAGGTATAGTATCCCAAGTTTCTCCCAAAGGGGCGTTTTTGCGGCAGGTGTATCTACTTCCTGAGGACGGGTTAGAAAAAGGAGAATGGAAATACCTAGGACGGTAGAGGCAAAAACGATGAGAGCCCAGGTGTAGAGCGGAATACCAAGCTCCGGAAGAAGGGACGGGGTTGTGGCACAGTAATTGGCAAGCATTTGCCGCAGGGAAACAGTGCCGCCGAAAAGAGCACTGAAGTAGGAAACAGCGTAATGTCCTAAGCGGATGCCGCAGCGGACATTCAAGAAAAATCCGGCTGCGACGCTAAGCATGGCAAACCGCTGCAGAAAGCATTGGAGACACGGGTTTTTGTTACCGAACACTTCGTAAATGTAGCTTCCTACGACCACGCTCACGAGGATATAAATCACAACAACATTGACTTGTCTTGAAAATCGGTTCATGGGAGGGTGGCGCTTAATATATTGTAGACAAAGAGGCCGAGTGCAAAGACGAGATTGGCGAGAAGAAGAGCCGTTCCGACAACCCTAAGCCGCATCAAAATGAGAAGAATTGCAACCAATAAGACGGCAAAAAGTCCGAGCACCATGTCTTTCTATTAATAAAAAAACTCATTTTTGTGCAAGGAATTCCCGATACCTACACTTAAAATACTGTTCCAATTCTGCCATATCGGGAGCGAAAATTGCCTGTTTTTGGGCAAGTAAGGGTTTCAGCAGATGATCCCACATTTTCCTTGCAGTCGCTGTCATTTTCTCGTCGGCACAATGGTTCCATACTGCTTTTGCAATTTCCTCAATCCGTTTCTCTTCGAAATAAGGCCCGCACTCATGCCAATGTGCTGTAGGGGGGTCGATTCTATCGTTGACTTGCTGCACGATTTCATCAAATTGTCTTTCGACTTCGAGTTTTTCAATGTAGAGAAGGCACATTTTTGCGAGTCGTTCTTTTCGAACTCTAGCGAGATAGGGGGGATAAACCATATGTGTCTCTACAAAGTATTGAGCCCATTTGGGGGGTGTAAACAGTTCCTTGCATTCTAGAGCGAGGGCTTGTTCTTTCTCGTTCTCCTTCTCGATGAGTTCTTGGATGCTTTTTTGCCAAATTCTTCCTCGGAGAGAACATGCCGAAATGTGCCGAGCGGTAAATTTGGATTGGAGCGCGTCGATCAATCTTCTCCCTGAATAGCGGGCCGGGGTCATCTCGTAAATTATCTTGTCAAAGGCTGTTTCAAACTCCAGTTCAAATTTTTTTGTTCTGTATGGGTTTATGATGGTTCTCGTGACCGGTTCCGAAGAAGTGGACATGCTGGAACGGGTGGAAACAGAGGAAGAAGACATAATTACCTCAATGCTAATAATTATGTTAATTATAACATAATAATTGATTTAGGGCAATCTTGAGATTCGGAGGATATCACAAGTGATTGGATTAATTAGACTTGGGTAAAGCCTGTTTCTTCTTGGGCTTCCACAATTCAAGATAGACGATGCCGGCGAGGATAATTAGCCCCCCGATTACGATATGGGTGCCGGGGCCGGACTTGTTGAAGAGGGTGTCAAAAAGGATGGCAAAGACCGGTTCCAGGCTGAAGATGATGGCCGCTTTTTGGGCACTCACATACTTTTGGTACTTTGACTGGAGGAAAATGGCGATGATGGTGCAAAGGATACTGCAACTGAGGACAGCCATCCAATAGGCGGGGACGTGAAAGGCAGCGAGGGAAAATTTGCTGAAAAAGGCGGTGGGAACCCAGGAAAAAAGCCCTGTCATGACAATTTGGGAGGCGGTGAGGGTATAAGGATCGAAGTCTTTCTGGGCGTATTTGGCAATATAGACCACCGAAAGGGCGATAAAAATGGCGCTGATGAACTCCCAGAGATCGCCCAAGGAAAGCTCGGCGATGCTACAGCCCGTGAGCACAAAGACTCCAACGGCACAAATCAGGGAGCTGATAATATCTGATATGTTCGGCCGC
>MGLW01000016.1 GCA_001794905.1 Chlamydiae bacterium RIFCSPHIGHO2_12_FULL_49_11 | reverse complement strand
CACGGTAGTATTTCCCGAAAGGGAAATGGAATTGTCGGCGACTCGGCCACTCTCACTCTCGGCAATTCCATTTCCCTTTCGGGAAATACTACCGTGGCGGGCACCGGCGGCTCGGGAGCGGTGAACGGATCTGCAGGAGAGGCTTACGCCGATGATATCTTTTTATTCCGGGGCGCCTCTCTTATTTTCGACGGAACAAGCAATCTGACGGCAAGTTTTGCCATCCAGTCGGACCAAAGCGCTACCTCTTCCCATTACGATGCAGGCATTACACAGCAAGGCTCCAACGTTGTTACCCTCAGCTCGACATCGAACAATTATTTCGGAGGCGCTACCGTTTCTTCCGGAACAATCGCCGTCTCGAGCAATTCCAATTTGGGAAATACAATCGGAGCAGTTACCCTCAGCGGCGGAACGCTGCAAATCACTTCTTCTTTTTCCACGGCACGTACTACGAACGTATCAGCAAGCAGCACCATTTCGGTAAATGCCGGCGTAACCCTCACTCATACGGGGTCACTCTCAGGGTCGGGGGCCTTTGCAAAAACAGGAACCGGAACCCTGGCCTTCACCGATACCGGGAACGGATATACCGGCGCCCTTACCATCACTGCGGGAACTCTTTCCCTTTCGGCGGGGGCGACAATCACTAACGCTTCATCCGTGACGGTAAACGGAACCCTTGACGTTTCCGGCGTCACCGGTACGGTTTCCGTCCCGAGCCTTTCCGGTTCGGGAACGATCACCCTCGGCGACAATGTATTCGATATCAATCAAAGCGCAGCAGGCACCTTTTCCGGGGTCATTCAAGGCACCGGATATATCGTGAAAAAATCGTCGGCGACGTTAACACTTAGCGGCACCAGTACGTATAGCGGAGGAACGACGACAATCGAAGCGGGCACGCTTTCCATCTCTGCCAACGCTAACCTGGGCAATACCGCCAATATCATCAACCTGAACGGAGGAACGCTCGAGACGTCGGAAACCTTCTCTTCCGCACGCAATCTTGTCATGCACCAAAACGGCACCATTAACACTTCATCGGGCACATTTACCCTCAGCGGAGTGATATCGGGAACGAAAAACTTGACCAAGACCGGTTCCGGCACGCTTGCTTTAAGCGGAACGAATCTTTTCGCCGGAACGGTGACCGTCTCGGCCGGTATCCTTTCGGTAGCAGCCGACGCCAATTTCGGAAATGCCGCGAACAGCATTGCTTTGGGAGATGCTACTCTTGCTGCCACCGCCTCTTTTTCTTCGGATCGGAATATCGCTCTTTCCTCAAACGGAACCATAAACACGGCAACGGCAACGACGTGGACTATTTCAGGAGACATCAGCGGAGCATACAACCTGACAAAAACGGGTAGCGGCACACTGGCCCTAACAGGTACTAACTCCTACACAGGTATTACGACCGTTTCCACCGGCACGTTGCAGGGAAACACCTCTTCCCTTCCCGGCAATATCACTATCAGCAGCGGAGCTTCCCTCACCTTCAACCAAAATACGAACCAAGCATTCAGCCATACTCTAAGCGGAGCGGGAACCGTCACCAAGACGGGCACGGGAGAGCTCACCCTCTCCGGAGCCAATTCCAACACGGGCCTCATTACCGTATCCGCCGGAGCGCTTATCGGTGATACCACAAGTTTGACTGCCAATATCCAAGTAGACGACAATCTCCTTTTCAACCAAGATTTTAACGGTACTTATTCCCACGTCCTCTCGGGGGCGGGGGTGGTTTCGAAACTCGGCACCGGAACGCTGACTTTCACCGGCACCTCAACAAACTCCGGCGTCGTCTTCGTCACGGAAGGAACCCTTGTAATGAACGGTTCCATGGCAAGCGCGCCGTTTCTCGTTGCGACAGGAGCTACCCTTGCCGGAAACGGCACTACCAACTCGGTCATCAATCACGGTACCGTCACCCCCGGAAATTCGGTCGATACTCTCACCATTGACGGTACCTATACACAAACCTCAGGGGGCGTTCTTACCGTTGAATTCGATTCTTCCGGAAATATCGATTTACTCCTCGTATCAGGAGATGCGAATTTAGATGATACCATCCTAATCGTCCCCTCTGCAGGAATCATGCAAGCCGGCCAGCAATATGTCTTTTTGCAGGCGGCTGCTATCGTAGGAACCTTTGGAGACGTCGTCATAAATGAATCCCTTGATCTCACCGTTTATTATACAAGCACGACAGCGTATCTTGCACTGAACAACCACGGCGCTGTCCTCCCCGTCTCCCGCTCTTCCATCACCGGGAACGCACTTGCCGTCGTGAATTATTTGTTTTGTTCCAGTTCTCCCAATTTAACGACCGACCTCATTGCGGTCGAAGACGCCCTTTTGACGGCCGCCGATTTTATCCAAAATATGAACCGACTCTCCGGCTCGACCTACACCGCTCTTCCCATGGTAGAACTCGAAAACAACTCTCGCCTTGGATATATCTTTGCCTCCCACATCGACACTTATACACGGAAGCCTTGTGAAAAAGGGCCGCAGAAAAATCACTCTGTTTGGGCCTCTCCCATCGTGATCATCGGCAAAGAGCGGGCTCTCGACGAATTCAGCTTTAATGACGACACCTACGGCTTCATGGCCGGAGTAGATTTACTCTCCTACGGCTCTTTCTATTTTGGGGCCAATGCAGCCTATACCTACAGCCACATTGGATGGAAACAAGATCTCGGCAAGGGGCATAGTAATAGTGTCTATCTCGGCCCCTCCTTCGGATTTGTCAGGGACGCATTTTATATCGAAACCCTCATTCAAGGAGCAGCCAATTTCTATAGCGTCCACCGCAACATTTACGAAGCAGGCCTCAACCGCAATGCTTCTTCGAAATTCACTACCTATGACGTTTTAAACTCGATTGAAACCGCCTACCCTTTTTTCCAACCCATCACACCATGGGTGCTCGTCTCATACGAGCCGCGCCTGAACCTAACATTTCTCCAGGAATACTATCCCGGGATTAGGGAGACGGGAGCCAATTCGATGAACCTTGTCTTCTCCTCGAAAAACCGGTATATGTTCCGGATGTTTCTCGATTGTGCCTTTCGCGAAACGGTCCAACTCAAAAATCCGAACCTCGTCATGACCGGAACCATTGCCCCGGGCATCATGCAAAGCGTTTCACTGGGAAATAACAACTATTCGGTCAATTGGAATAGCGCAGTCATTTGTACGAGCGGTTATCAAATTGACGGCTTTTCGGCAACCTCTACCCTCGGCACATTAAACATGAAACTGGAGCTAAATCAAACCGGCCGTTTCCGGTACGGTATAGACTATTTCCTGACTGTAGGCCGCCAATATCTTTTTAACGAAGGCACCTTGAGCTTCACCTACACTTTTTAGACAAGTATCCATGCGGTCTGGAGGGGACGCGACCAGTGCGGCTTTCCTTTGGCATCGGTATAGATGTTGTTTTCGAGGCGAGCGCCAAAATCAGCAAGATAAAGGGCGGGCTCGACCGAGGTCACTGTCATCGGGAGGATCGGCCGCGTGTCTTTGATTTCAATCGAATCGAGATGGGCGCCCGGACCGTGCAAACTTTCATGAATGTTATGCCCGGTGCGGTGAAAGACGGATTTTTCCACTTTCTTCTTGGCAAAAAAATGCTGCACTTCGTGGTCGACCTTCCATCCTTCAGGCTCTAAATGAGCTTTGATATAGGCAAACACTATTTTTTGCGCTTCGAGTACCAGTTGAAACACTTCCTTGTGTCGAGAGGACGGTTTCCCGCACACTCCCATATAAGTAAAGTCGGCGTAGATCCCCCCTTCCGTTTTTCCCCACAGGTCGATCAGGATCGGATCCCCTTCTCCGAGCTGCCTTCCGCCGCCTTGGACGCGATAGTGGGGGGAAGCGGTATTTTCTCCGAAGGCAACAATCGGACCGTGCTCGCTGACCAGGTGGCTTGTTTTGATCCTATCAGTGATAAATAGGGCTACGTCCCCCTCAAATACCGGCTTTCCGGCACTCCTTCGCATCCGAATATATTCAAACGCTTTCGTATTGATTGTATCGAGGAGATGAGATGCCTTGAGGTGCGTTTCCAGGAGCGCCTCCGAGATGCGGCTAAAGACAAGTTGAATGAGTACCTTGGAACTTACCGGACGGATTCCGGCCTCGCTCACCAGATGCAGTCCGCTCGCATCGACTTTGGACACGTAGGGAACTTCGTCGTCGATTTCCATGGCAATTTTCCCTTTTGCAAGGCTCCGGAGCGCTTCAACCAGATCACCTACCGTGAGGTAGGATGCAATCCGGAAGGAGGCTCCGCCAAATCCATCTTCTTCCACCTTGTGAAGGAGGAGGACCGGATCGCCTTTCTTGGGAATCCAGAAAAAACTGCGGCGCGTCAGATGGGCATTAATGCCTGATGCTTTATAAAAAAACTCGTTTGACCCCGAAAAATCGTAGAGGAGCCACCCGTCCAAATCCGTTTTACGAAGGTACTCCCGGATTATCTGTAAAGGCATTGCAACACTCCTGCACCGGCAATCGTCCGGATCAGCTTTGACGAATCGCCCAGCCTGTCTAATAAAAATGGCAAAGCTTTCCTGTCACATCCGAATGCGATAGACTGTAAAATTTCGATTTTCTTTTCCCATTTCTTTTTCTCATAGGCAGCGATAAGCACGTTTAAAATTTCGTCGTCCATTCCGCCGAAAATGGAAAGGCACATGGCCGCCTGCAACCGTACTCCCTCATTCTCATCATGGAGAAGTTCCCGTATCCAGTCAAAATTTGACCCTTTCCCCTCCTCGAGCAAGATCGTCATCGCCTCGATCCCCACCCCCATGAATTCGTCCTTGAGATACTCTTTGACGAAAGTACGGGCAAGCTCTGCATCGTGTGAAGCGAGCACATTGAGAATATGGAGGCGGCTTAGCCTATCAACGTATATCGGATAGCCTGCTATTCCGTAATTGAACCGGATTTTGGAACTCGTGACACGAAGCACCGGAAATCCTTCCCAGTCGTCGATCATGATGAGGTCCTTTTCAGTTTTGAAATACCCTTTTAAAAATTCGCGTACCGATGCCGAATAATAACCATTCCTCATCATCCCGAACGCCAGGGTCATCCTGGTTGTCATGCCCGGCACCTTCCCGATCAAAGAATCCCCTTCCGAAAGGTTTTCCGCTTCCCCCAGACACCATAGTGCTGCGGCCAGTTCTGCCGTATCGGGATCTGCAGCAAACATCCCTTCTTTGAGCCGCTTTTTGGCATAATCGGGATCGATGGCAAGAAGAGCAAAAGCGGAAAAGAGTCCGAGGCGCGGTTGAGACCCTTCCGCGTAACTTTTCAACTTTTTCTCCTGGCTCGCCAAACATTCCTCATCGATATGGAAAAAAGTAAGGGAGGCTACCACTTTTTCTCTTAGAAGTAAGGACGGATCATCGATGAGCTTCACAATTTTTTCTTTCATTGCGCCGTGGTGCGCTTTCAGGTAGGCATCGACGGCAAGGTTGCGG
Organism: Chlamydiae bacterium RIFCSPHIGHO2_12_FULL_49_11; assembly: GCA_001794905.1. Taxonomy (GTDB): domain Bacteria; phylum Chlamydiota; class Chlamydiia; order Chlamydiales; family 2-12-FULL-49-11; genus 2-12-FULL-49-11. The sequence continues at coordinate 2,562 of MGLW01000016.1, read as the reverse complement.
AGCGCCGCTTTGGACGATCTGCGGTGTTTCTTGATCAGCTTGAAATTTGGCTCTTTTTCGATCTGCAAAATAGCCTTCGAAAGGGCTGCCTCTTCATCCACCGTCAGATCCGAGCGACCGAGCGAGCGATATAATATTTCAAGGGCCGGCTTGTATTTATGCGCACCGAGAGTACGGATCATTTCGATCCGGATGAGCCATGACCTCTCGCGGATGAGGGCTTCCAAAATTTCTTTGGAAACTTCCTTATCGGAAAAATTTTGGGCAAGGCGCACCGAGAAAAGACGTACCGTCAGATTACCGCTATAAAGCCCTTGCAAAATGAAATTGATCCCGACCGCATCATTGCTGATGGAGGCGCCGATCATGGAAGGGATGAGAATGCTCTCATTGGCCTCTTCTTTTTCGAGCAAAAATGACCACGCCACGCTTTCGATGAGGGAAAAATTTTCTTTCGGATTTTGATTGAAGCCGTACTTGCGAAGCAGGGCCAGAGCTTTGGGAGCCATATGCTTTTTTGTTTGCGCTTCCACTTTGAGCCGTTTTATGGGGAGAGACTCGGGAAACAGTTTCCCCGCTATTTTCGTTTCTTTGTATGCTTGTTCCGGCTGCCCGATGTAAAGAAGCATCGAAATGCGCGAGACAAATTCCGCTTCTTCCAGCGCTAAGAGTCCGGTGCATAAACAAATGCACGAAATGAACCGGCGCAACTTACCCTCCTTTAGAACCGGACACTTTTCCCCCGATCAGATGAAAATGGAGGTGAAAGACCGACTGCCCCGCCTTTGTTCCGCAATTTGTCAAAAATCGGTAATTATCTTCAACCCCAAATTCCCGGGCAAGATGTTTTGCTCTGTCGACAATCTTGACAATGATAGGATAATCGTCCTCTTCCAACTGTTGGAGTGACGGAATTTTTTTCTTCGCGATCAGCAAAATATGCACCGACGCCTGGGGAAATTTATCCTTGATGCAAATAATATCTTCGTCTTCGAAGACGATTTCGGCGGGAAGTTCCCGATCGATGATCCTGGCAAAGATTGTTTTTTCCATCATTCCTCCATTGCCTTGCTAAGCGCCTCGAGAGCCGCCTCTTTTGTTTTCCACACCGAAACGAATCTTCCTTTATGGCAGAAGATTGCTCCCTTGATTCCGGAAACCATTTCGAGCTTCTCATCCGCAAGGCCTGCCCATGCAAGAGGGAGAGGCTTTCGTACCTTCATCTTGGCAGCATACGACGGTGGGATCGCCCTCAATTTCCAACCCTGGCGCATCGGCATGATCATAAATTTGGCCGGATGCTCCTCACCACCCAGTTCGAAAAAAGCTTCCAGCCAAGTTGTAGCCTCCGGAAAAAACAGATATTCTTTTCGGGAAGCCATCGCTTTTTTTACGAGGTCCTTGGAGTCTTCGACATATCTGTGTTTTGCCGACATCCGCGCAAGGAGTGCGACGGTAAAATGCACCGCCTCGAGAAATGCGTCGAACATCTCCCTGTCGCCAATCTCCATATCGAGAGGGACCCACGATTCGACAATGCCCGAAAACGTCATATGACCGCCAGGGGTCTCGAATAATCCGTTATCGATCTGATCGACACCATCCACCAGATGGGTTTTTAAATAGGTATAAAACGTTTCTCCGACGACCTTTTCTCTGAAGAGATATTGCAGTACCATGCCGGCGCTGCTCAGATGCCCGCCGTAGCCGGACTGATGGTGATCGAATATTCCCCTGCCGGGATCGTATATGCCTCCCACATCGCACACGAACGTGCACCTTTCCAGCTTCTCCGGATCCCGCGTCCGAACAATCTTGTCCTCATCAATCATATCAAAGTAGATAAGTAGTGCAGTCGCCGTGACATCATCGGCGTGGAAGGGTCCGCTATGGGTGCCGAAGCTCCTTGTTTCGCGCTGCATATTTTTCTCCGGTTCAAGCTGTCATGATATCCTCCTTCCGCTATAATTCTCAAGAAAACATTACCCACTAGATAGCGCATCGAATCACGTCCTAGAAGAAACTGTTGAGGAACCAATCCCGTTTTGAAACACCCACTTTTTATCCTATATATCATGCATATCCTCATTATCATGTTTATTTTACAATCCCAAAGCTGTCCGGATAATTTGCACTGCTTCGCTATGATCCTTACTCTTTAAATCTAGGGTTGTCAATTTTGAAAAGCCTTCGTGAGGAAAGACATCAGGATGAATCCACCAATCTTCAAAGCTGCTGCCATTAGTCGAAATATCAGGACAGAGCAAATGATAACCGTGGGAGGATAGAATTTTACGTTCATTCGGTCTATAGGTGTCACCAAAACGGTAATAGTCATGTTCGATTGTGATGACCTTAAATATGTGGCGTCGTAACGGTAATCTATTCAAAACAGTATCATACGCACCATCAACATCAAGTGAAAGATAATCAATCTCTCGCGGGAAATGTTCCAGAATCGAATGGCGTTGTTGCGTAAATAGTCACGGATGACGGAATTCTTTGTGCTTAAATTCTTGATTCTATAAATTTTTTGTTAGCAAAACAAATTTTGAGGACCAA
>MGLW01000015.1:43818-48436 GCA_001794905.1 Chlamydiae bacterium RIFCSPHIGHO2_12_FULL_49_11 | reverse complement strand
GGCACACGGAACCGTTACACGCCATTTCCGCAAGTGGCAGCGGGGCGAGCCCACTTCCACCAATCCGATCGCCTCCATTTTCGCCTGGACCGGTGCCCTCCGCTACCGCGGCACCTTCGACGCCACCCCGGAAGTCGTCCTTTTCGCCGACAAACTGGAAAAAGCTGTGCGCAGCACGGTCGAATCGGGTCATATGACGAAAGACCTCGCCCTCCTCATGTCGGAAAAGCAAAGCCACCTCGATACCGAAAGCTTCATCGACCGCGTCCGTGAGCGGCTTACGGAGATGAATAATTAGGATTTTTGCTATTTACAAATAAGACATCGCAAAAACCGGAGGAAGGAATTTCCCGAGGTAATACGCGAATAAATCCTGCTTGTTCAAGAAAAGTAGCAATTTCCGGGTAGAGAGCTTCCCCTAAAAACAACTCCTCCATTTCCGCCTCGGTGATGATATATTTCACCGATTTTAAGGCTTCTCCCATCCCTCGAAGCACTTCCAGTTCCGCTCCTTGTGCATCCATACAGATAAGATCCACTACGCCGAAACCGGACTCTTTCAGCCAATCTTCCAATGCAATGGCATCCACATAGATTTCTGACTGCCTATAACGGGATTGGGAGGTATTCGGCTTGACATGAAAGCAAGATGACGCCCCGATATTGATTTTTCCGCCGAATTCCCCGCCATATGTATCGGAAATAACAGGATAAAACGGAATGCGGCCCGTTTCATGCCAACAGGCTTTAGGGACCAGCGTAACGTTTACTTTTTTTTTGCATTTTCGTAAATTTTCCCTGCATCGTTGGATCGCTTCGGGATTACACTCGAACGCTGCGACCTCAGCTTTGTACACAAAACTCAATATCATTGCATCAACGGCATCACGACTCCCGATTTCGAGGATTTTTTTTACTTCTTTCCGTTTAATAAAACGGCTAAATTCAGGATTTAAATAACTCCCGCCCCAAGCCGGATGTTCCAAACCCAATTTCGTTAAATAACTCGAATATATATCAGAATGGAGAAAAGTTATTCCAAAAAACACAACTAGATTCAGTATATAGAACAACCTCATGCTTTTTTCCTTGATAATTTTCCAATATCATAATCAATTTAGATATCGATGAAAAGACGCATAAACATAATTCTTCTTCCTCAACTCTTCTATTTTATCGGCAACAGGATACGTCGAATTGGCCCAAAAAAAATTTCTCAGTTTGTATTGATTCGTATTCGCCAGAACAAAATTAAAATAGATTTCGTACTCCGATGCTGCACTCTTCCCCATTTCCGATTTTTCAATACACCTGCAAAATGCCTTCCAAAAATCCACATGGTGGATACAAAACACGGTATCGAACAAATCTTTAAGAATAGATCGTTGCACAAGCATGTGGTGCGTTATTCCCGAATTATTCGGAATCATCCGGTGAAGTCCCGGAATTAATTTTGCCATATGTTCAAAATAAGGGAGATGATACTCATCGCCCACATTGAATAACGGAACCCCTCGATTTGCCAGAAACCTCACCTTTTTCAAAAACACGGTGTCAGCATCAAGGAGCAAAACATTAGACGAAATGCCGGGTATGACAAAGGCAGAATAAAGCTTAATGAGTTGTTGGTAAATCCATCCCATCCGATTTCCGGGAGCGGAAATCACAGCAGCTCCTTCCGCTTCATCTTGACAAATTTCACAAGCTATATCCCTGCAAGTAAAAGGAAAACGATCTTCGGGAAACCATTCTGCATTCTTCGTAATCCTCTCTTTTGAGACAACAATGATGCGTCTGACCTCTTCCTGCTGTCTAATTCCTTCGATGCAGTACTCCAATGAATCTCGATCTTTCTCACTGCAGGGAATGATAACGTCCACCGGTTCAGGGATCAGGGAATAATTTTTTTTTCCTTCTGCAAAGACGCCAGCCACTACAGTAATACAAATGATTCCGAAGAAAAGCCCAAACACCTGTTTATGCATTACAATCTCGTTGTGGGCTTTTCATTTTTTCATGTGTGATTTATTTTGTCAAAAAGTTTTTCTGCTGGGGCGAGTGCTTTAGTTGGAAAGATAAGTGATTGGCAATCAGTTTGTTGCAGTTTTTGTTTGATAATTATTGAAGTTGACAAAATATAATTATTAATGATATAATAGTTGGATGGATACAATTCATCTTTCTCATGCCGCGGCCTTCCTAAATGGCATTTCATACGATTCCAACAGGGAAAATGTGCCTCCGGCACAAACGAAAACAGCAAGGGTGGCTTTGCCCCTGATAGAAGCTGTTCGATCCGAATCACTAAGAGAGGTATCAACTATACTGAGAAATAACAAATATTGCGTCAATCTTGTCGATGAAGATGACCGGACCGCCCTGCACCACGCAATAGACATCTATTTATACCACCATGCAAGCTTCGATGAGAATAAAAAGCAGGAAATGCTCAACATCATCAAACTATTATTTGCAAATAGAGGCTGGCTCAATGTGTACCACCGCGATTGCCCCCTCAAAAAGGCGGCATTGGAAGGCCAAAGCTGGTACTTTGTGAACATGTTTGCCGAAAAATTTCCGGAGAGCCTGGCTTCCCTCCGCTGGGGCGATGTCCCATTTTTGCACCTCGTGATAAAGGAACATCCCGGCATTTTTGAAAAGGTCGCGTTGGCAGCGCCTCCTGCCGCAATCAACGAAGAGTTGCGGAACGTGACTTTATTACATCGTGCCACAAACATGGGATATTTTGATGCGGCCCGAATTCTCATCGAACGGGGAGCAGACATCAATGCCAAGGATGAATATAACACATCTCCCCTCGCTTTTTCGATTTTGAACGGACATACCCGAATCACGCGGCTCCTCCTCGAAAGCGGGGCACAGATCCATGAGATGAATTCGCACGAACAAAACATTTTACTTCGTTATGCCGTTATTGCAGGCAATTGGGAAATGGCAGAGTTATTGATTCAGGCCGGTATGCCGATCGATCATAGGGATATTAACGGCTTCACAATTCTTCATCACGCGGCGTTTTCCGGACGAATCGACCGGATCCGGTTTTTACTCGCTCACGGCGCTGATACGACAATTACCGATAACTTGGGCAGGACCTCTGCCGAAGTAGCAAAGCACTCAGGTAGAGTGGCTTCCTTCAGAATTCTTGTCACCGAATGAAATCATCAACAGGTGTTTGAAATAGGAAAGGAAAGAGGCTGCTTCCATGCCGTCTTTCACGCGGTGGTCAAAGGCAAAGGTCGCTTGGAGACGGGGACGGATCTCGATCTTGTCATCTCCCATAACGACCGCTTCTTTTGTAATCGCACCCAGTGCCAAGATGCCGCATTCGGGATACCGGATGATCGGAATTCCAAGCTCTATCCCGCTCATTCCAAAATTAGTCACGGTAAAGGTTCCTCCCGATAACTCCTCCGGAACGAGTGTGCCCGCTTTGGCGCGCTTGATAAGGGCATGCAGGGAAACGGCCAGTTCTTCAAAGGCCATCGTATCGGCATGGCGGAGGACCGGCACCACTACATGGTGATCCACGCTGACGGCTACACCTAGATGAACCGCTTTTTCAACGTGAAGATGGTCATGACGGAATTTGGCATTGAAATCGGGAAACTTCTTGAGCGCCTCACTCGCCGCCCAAGCGAAATAGTAGTTGGGGGTGAGCTTAAAACCGTGCCCCTCCTTGAAATGAGATTGCTTTTGTTCAATATCATTGAGAACGGACGTCATATCAATCGTTGTAATGAGATAGGCGTGCGGAATTTCTTTGGTCGACTTCTCGAGATTGTCACGGATCATTTTGCGTGCATTGGAAAGCTGGACCCGTTCGGCAATTTCGAGATTCATGGGCTCTGCCGGCTTTTGCGCTGCATGCACTTCCACATCTTTCTTCGTGACGCGACCCCCTTCGCCTGTTCCGACAATCGTGCGGAGCTCTTCGAGCGGGATCTTGTGCTCGGCGGCAAGTTGCATTACACGGGGAGAAATGAAAGAGGGCTCCTGCTCTACGCTTCCCGCTCCCTCACGGATTTCGCAGAGGGGAGCTTCAATGTCGATCGTTTCCCCTTCGACAGCCATATGTCGGACCAACGTACCTGCGAACGGGGAAGGAATTTCGGTTGAGAGTTTGTCGGTTGTCACTTCCACGAGCGGTTCGTCTTTTTTGACAATATCCCCCGGAACTTTCAGCCACGTCACTATTTTTGCATCGATGATGCTCTCGCCCAACTTGGGCATCTTGACGATACTCATACGGAACTCTCCAGCCAATTTGCGTCTTGGTACGTGTTTAAATTAATTGCATTCTCCTTGCGCGCCACATACATGGCTCCGACTGCATCCCCAAGAATGTTGACGACTGCCGATACCATCTCGCGCAGCCGGTCAACGCCCGCAACAAGGGCAATTCCTTCGAGCGGCAGCCCCATTGCTCCAAGCACAACCGAAAGCATCACAATCCCTTGCCCGGGAATGCCGGCAGCTCCAATCGCGCAAATGAGCGCCGTCACCACAAGGACGGCCATGTTGAACCAGCTGAGGGTGATGCCGTATGCCTCGGCAATAAAGAGGCACGAAATCGCCTGCCCGATAGCCGCCCCGTTCA
>MGLW01000015.1:40905-43801 GCA_001794905.1 Chlamydiae bacterium RIFCSPHIGHO2_12_FULL_49_11 | reverse complement strand
CTTTTTCAAGGGGATGAAAGATGCGATCGTCCTGGCCTTCACTACTGCTAGTGGTAAAGGCCAGGACGATCGCATCTTTCATCCCCTTGAAAAAGGGCATCACCGGCGTTTTCGCAAGCAGCTTTAGGAGTAAGCTAAAAATCACAACGATTTGGAAGAGGCATGCGATATAATTGCAGAGTAAAAATTTCAGGAGGGGCAAAATAACGCGGAAGCCAATCGACCCAACCGAACTTGCAATGAGGGCAAAGACCCCAAACGGGGCAGTGCGCATGATAAAATGGGTCATCGATTGCATCACCTCGGACAGCGACTCGCAAAAGCCGAGCACGCCCTTGCCTTTCTCCCCGGCAAAAATGATGGCAAACGCAAAAAGAACGGAAAAGACAATCACTTGCAAAATATTGCCTTCGACGAAAGCGGCGAAAGGATTGGCAGGAACCACCGACGAGATGAATTCGAGAATGCCGATCCGCCTTGCCTCTTGAAGAGAGGCTGCATCATAGATCAAATCGAGTCCGCGGCCGGGAGCAATCCATAAGGCACTCAAAATCCCGACGGTGATAGCGATTCCGGTCGTGCCGAGATAAAAAAGGATCGTACGCAGCCCGATACGGCCGAGTTTTTTGGGATCATTGATGTGGCAGATTCCGGTGACGATCGAGGCAAACACCATGAGGCCGACGAGCATCTTCAACAGGTCGATGAACACTTTGCCGACAAGGGTAAGGGGTTGAAACTCCTGACCGAACACGAGGCCGAATATAGCTCCGAGGACGAGTCCAATCAATACTTTCATCCACCCTTTCATGCTGCCCTCTCTGAAAGGTAAGCAATGAGCGCGCGGTAATGGTTTTTGCCGAAACCGATTTCGAAAGTGGCGGTGGCGGCAACAGCGTCGGATTGTTTCACGGCATCTTTTCCGGTGCACACTACCATTTCCGCCCCTTTTTTTTGTGCAGCCTCCTGAAATGCTCGGAACATTTTCGGAGAAAATGAAGCGTGGTCATTCAAAACATGTGTATGTACGAGATCGGCCCCTGCCTCGCGGAGCATTCTAAAAAACGGCGCGGGAAGGCCGATGCCGCAAAAGGCGGCAACCCGTTTTCTCGCATATTTCTCGGGATGCATCAGCCGGTAGTTGCCCCCTATAATTGGAGCGGCCGTGTAACGACTGAGAATCCGGGCGGCGGCATCGAATTCGGCTCGCGTTCTGATTCCCGTCACAACAATGTAGTGCATGCCGGCAAGACGGCCGGGAAAATCCCGCAAAAATCCGGTCGGCAAGAAAAAACGGTCTAGAAGCCGCTCGCGGTGCAAAAGGCAAATATCGATGTCGCGATGGAGCTTGCGGTGCTGCATACCGTCATCGAGTAAAATGAGACGAAATCCGGAACGAGCGGCAAGTTCTGCCGCATCCTTCCTTTTTTTGCCCGCAAAAACAGAACTATCCGGAAATGCGGATGCGATCAGGAACGCTTCATCGCCATCTTCCACCGAGCTAACGCGCCGAGGTACACTTTTCAAAGACCTGTAGCCGCGCGAAATGACCGCGGCGGGAGGGGCAATGTCTTGCAAAAGACGCATGATAAAACCGGTCTTCCCCACGCCGCCGACGGCGATATTCCCGATACTGACAACAAATGCATCCACCTTTGCCGGCGTGATCCGGCCCCGGTCATACAACGCATTTTTTATACCCACAAGCGCGGCATAACAAAAAGAAACCGGTAGGAGCAAATAGGCAATGAGGGAGCGCTTCTCGGTTTCATACAGCCCGGCAAAGTAAACAAAGATTTTTTCTCTTACGAGTTCCATGAAACTCTCATTTATTTAGGCTTGGACAGCAAGGCACATCTCTTCGATCATTTCCACGATGATGTGCAAAACAACCATATGCGCTTCTTGAATCCGGTCGGAAAAGGAAAATCCATGCACGACCCATGCCAAGTCACACACGTCTTTCAATTCCCCCCCCGTTTTCCCCAAAAATCCGACCACATGGAGCCGCTTTGCTTTTGCAATCTGCGCCGCCCGAATCAAATTCTTGGAATTGCCGCTTGTCGACAGGGCAATAAAAACATCCCCTTCCACACCTAAGGCTTCTATGGAACGGGCAAAAACATGGTCAAACGAAACGTCATTTGCCACACAACTCATGTGTGAAGGATCGGAAAGGGCAATAGCAGGAAATGCCTTCCGCTTGCCGCGAAAAAATCCGGTCAGTTCCTCGGCAAAATGCATCGCATCGCACAGAGACCCGCCGTTACCGGCAATGATCACTTTCTTTCCCGTTTCAAAAGTATGAGCGAGCAGCAAGACAACTTTTTCAATAAACACCAAACTCTCTTCCCGCCCGGCAAATCGCACAGCGAGAACCGCCTTTTCCAAGGACTCCAAAATAGCTTTCTTCATAATTCAAGTTTTCGTTAGTATATTCATGAAGATTATATACGTTACCCGTTTTTAATACCAGAATGGAAACAATTTTAGTTGTAGGCGCTACGGGCCTTGTCGGAATTGAGCTCCTCCGTTACCTCAAAGCATTTCCTGATATCATTGTTGCAGCGCCTTCGCGCCTCGACCCTTTTCATCGGGATATTCCATACGATGTCGCTTTTTTTTGTACTCCGGCCGCCGTCTCTTTGGAATGGATTCCGCAAATGAAGGCACGCCGCTGCATCGATCTCAGCTCTGCCTTTCGCACTGATCCGAGTGTCCCGCTCATCGTTCCGGAAATCAACGGCAATCTGGCAGAGACCGCTCCCCTGATCGCTTGTCCTAACTGCATTGCCGCCATTGTTTCCCTTCCCTTGTTCGTATTGACCCGCCTCGTCCCCGTCCGCCGCATCCTCATGACCACCTTCCAGGCCACAAGCGGTTCGGGAAAATATGG
>MGLW01000015.1:0-40788 GCA_001794905.1 Chlamydiae bacterium RIFCSPHIGHO2_12_FULL_49_11 | reverse complement strand
CTCCCTCCGGATTGACCCCCTCCCTACTCCGTTGAAAGCGCAAGGAAAAGAAACGGTCTGGGTCAGCCCGCCACGACTCCATAAAAGCAACCCCTGCAGCATCAACCTATGGATTGTCGGAGACCAACTTCTTCGAGGCGCCGCCTGGAATGCCTATCAACTGCTGGTAAAGTAGTGCATGCGGTTTCTAGATCGTCAAATATAAGTAGTGCTTGATATTATCGAAAAACAGATCGTACTTGCATAAAAAATCCATCCCAATAAGACCATCGGCATTCACCTTGCTAAAATCGGCATCAAACAGAAAAAATCGATGCTTTCCCAAATGAAAATTGCCGGATCGCAGGTTCATATCGAACATCTCAACATCTTCCGATGACTCATTCAGGTATGCCGGTTGCATTTTTTTTGGAATGATACAGACCGTAGTACCCGTATCGATAATGAATTTTTTCTTGCCGAAATTGGTATCTAGCTCAACGATGGGTATCTTTCCTTCAAAGATAAGAGGAATTTTTAGATACCGCCTCTTTAATATATCCTTTGGGACAACCCCTTTATGAAAGAACGAGATTTCCCCCAAATGTAGGTCAAGAAAAAAATTGTATCTAGAAAGAATTCCCATCCCTATTGTGGCTTGAGGCTCCACATGATCGTGCTCCTTTTGACAAATAAATTTCATGGGAAGATTTGCTTCTTCAGCCTCAGCACCCTCGGAAAATCCTTGTATGTTCTTAATCACGAGAGTTTCCAGCTGCAATTGGGGTAAATAAAAAAAGTGTTTTTGATGGGCATTACCAAGAATATTGGTTATGAATCCTTGGGTATCAGTTTTTTGAATTGGAAAATCATCTTCTATTGTTGCATTCAAACAAAGATCCGAACGCATTCCCGTGTCTAATAAAAAAGAGAACGACTTGTTTTCTCGATTTACAACAATAACAGGCGTATGCCAAGTGGACACTTTAAGTGAAATTGTCGCCAATCTTTGATTGTGAAAATATTGGTGCACGTAAACCAGCAATATAATGACACTTATTGTAACAAGTGATGCAAGTAGTGTGATGCGTTTTGCTTGATTCATTTAGAAGGAAAATTTTCCTTTGAGTGTTGCTTCCCCTTCAACTTCTCCTTCAATATTCCGCTTCACTTGACCCCCGCAGGAGAAATCTGCTTTAGAACCGTCTTCTCCTTCCCTGACAATGCCGATTCCTGCATATATGCTTGTGTTACCATGGGTTGAAGTCTTCCCTTCAAATTCTACATATCCATGAGTTTGATTGTCGGTATCTTCTTGATCGCTACTATTTGAACATGGCAGGAAAAGCCCAACATTGCGAACAGAAGGAGAGATGCATGTAATTTTGAGTTTGGAGAGTTCAAATTTCGATAAAATCAGCAACTCCGGAATCACCAACTCTGAATAGATAAAAGGAAATTTATGCTCGAACATGCGGAAGATGCATTCTTTCATTTCGCTCGTAAGCGACTTGATGCATATAATATCTGAAGATGTCGTTTCTAATTGATCTAAAAACATTGTTAAAGATTCTATGCCATGAAACTGAAAATCCATTTTGCTCACAGAGAATCTGCCTGCAGCTTCACAATGTTTACATATCACGAATGTGCACAAAAAGGCAAAAATATGAAATATCCTCATAAAAACGTCTCCAAGTTTTCTTTTGAAAAAGTAAAAGCACCATTACATTTTTCTTATTCATTGTAAATAAAGATTTGAAAAATATATTCCAATCTCCTCAAGTACCGTAATCCGGTTTGTATCCGTTCAGTGGGCCTTTTATTCATTTCAATTTTAACTCAACTTGCTTGCGTCTAGATGCTTGGCGTACACCATGTGTTGGTAACGCACGGTTACTTGATAAACCATGTATTGACAACACACGGTTTTAAAGTATAATAAAGTATAAAGCTGAAAGAGGGAAAAATGGAACGAGAAGTACTCAAACAAGTCATTGCCGATCAACGGGAGTACAAGTCTCCTAAGAATTTTTTTATTCGTACGCTAACTGATACTTTAATGCGTTTTGTAAATGATCCAAGTATAATGATTATCAGTGGGATCAGAAGGTCAGGAAAATCTACAATTCAACGCATATCACAATTAGAGTTAGCAAAGTCAGACTATTATTTAAATTTTGATGATGAACGATTGATTCAATTCAAGGTTGAAGACTTTCAAATGCTGCTGGAAGTTTTAATAGAACTCTTTGGTGAACAATCAACGTTTTACTTTGATGAAATTCAAAATATCGAGGGATGGGAAAGATTTATCCGAAGACTCTATGAACAGGGGAAAAAAATTTATATCACAGGATCCAATGCAAAACTCTTAAGTAAAGAGTTAGGCACTCATTTAACCGGTAGATATATTCAGCTAGAAGTATACCCACTTTCTTTTAGAGAAATTATATTACATAAATATCCGGATATTCTCTCTAAGAAGGCTCTTTCAACGAATGACACCGGAATGATATTACATCACTTTTCTAATTACCTGAATAATGGAGGAATTCCTGAATATGTAAAATTCGAAAAGGCTGAATATTTGAAAGATCTATTTGATGGTATTCTCTATCGTGATATTATAACTCGTTACAAAATAAACGATGAAAGATCTTTGCAAGAAGTAGTCTATTATTTTGCTAGCAATATCGGAAAAGAATTTAGCTATACAAAACTTGGTAAAATTGTAGGTATCAGCAGTCCGCATACGATCGCAAATTATTGCAACTACTTAGAGCAATGTTATCTCTGTTTTTTTGTAAATCGCTATAGTCATTCTCTAAAAAAGCAAATTCAATATAACAAAAAATGTTATATGATCGATCCTGCAATTATTCGTATTACCGGATTTCGCATTAGCGAGGATAGAGGTCGTCTATTAGAAAATATTGTATTTCTACATCTAAAAAGATTGGGAAAAGAAGTTTATTTTCACAAAGATCAAAAAGAGTGTGATTTTGTCCTTAGAGAAGGAAATCACATCGTTGAAGCTATTCAAGTGACAGCACATCTCTCTAATGAAGAAATAAAGAAACGAGAAATTAGTGGACTTGTTGAAGCGATGAAGGCCTATAATCTACAAAAGGGCTTAATCCTTACCGAAAACGAACATGACCTAATTGAAGTGGATGGAATTCAAATTATAGTCACTCCTATTTGGAAATGGCTTCTGTCTTTGTAAATCTCTCTAATTTTTGACCGGTCAAAAGTTCTGGGCGCGTCCCTCCACCTCCATCCAAGGTAAAACCCTGTTATAGTCGATTTTTCAATCTTGATTAGATATTGATTTTTTATTTATAATGGTTGTTATGAGCTTAATTTCCATCCAAAAGGCCCTGCAAGAAGGTCATCTTTATGCACTTCATGAGGTAGATCAACAACTTGTGTATGCGACGCCTCCCCTGCTTCAAAAAATAATTCACTTTGTTGCCGTGGTTTTTCGCTTACTATTTCATGTTTTCGACACCCAAACTATCCCTCTCATCAACCGGCACCTTTCCCAGTTCCAAAACCAATCCGATAGAGAACTCGCAAAACAAATCAATGATGACCTGGCAAACTACCGGCCGTCCTTTGCCGACCGTTGCCTCAAAGGCACCTTTTCCCGCGCCCCTATTTCAAATATAATGGAAATGCTGTCACAAGCTGTATCTTCAGATGATAATCACTTGCTGCTGATGCAGGAACTCCAAAATTGGAATCCCAAAGAAGAAGAGCTACGCGGCGCTTTCCGGATTTTACTTGCAGCCCCAAGAACCGTTTTCATCGGAAGGACTTTGGATCTTCTTGGAAAGAAGCACGATCCTACAGGACATATCTTTCAATGCGTCCGGCATGAAGTAAGCCATATTGCACAAACACCCGCCTCAAATGAGCCGCCGCCGCTTCCCGAACAAGCGGTTGCTTCCTCATCAAACGAGCAGCAAGTTGAAGCTTCGCAGAATCCGCATGTAGTCGGAACGCCGCCGCACCGCAGACTTGCGGCTGCTTCATCATCAAACGAGGAACCGGCCATCGAAGCCGGGCAGTATTCGCATGTAGTCACAATGTTGTCGACATTGAAAAGAGACTTTCTCAATTTACTCACGGCACTTTGTGCTACAGCCGATCTGATCGAACAAGATCCGACACTGGACGACAAGGAAGAGCGGGGACAGGAACTCAGGAAACTGGTTGAGAATACCCAAACTTTGGAGTGGACGGAGAAGCCGGTTCCTTTACATTTGCAAGTCATCCTCCGCTCGGTATGCGCAAGTTTGAAAGAATATAAGATTGACATTTCGCTCAAGTTCTCCGAGGACCTCCATCCTATTGACCAAATGCTTCCCCCACTGAAAAAACCCGCTGCCTTTGCAACCTTCACCGAATGGAACCGGGATTGGGCAAAGATGGAGTGCAACGAGTTATTAAACCGTTATGCCTTGGAATTTAGTTGCGCGAAGGAACCCGAAAGGTGGCAACCTGCTATTGCAATTCTCATCAATATGACGCGCGGACATAATACTATTCCGAGGTTCCTTGAAACGGCCAGCGTTCCGAAGACATTTGGGGGGATCATTCGCCAAAAAATCCAAAATACCCTTCATCATATTCCAACACAGACAGAATATTTTGCCGCTTTAAAGGCTATTGCCGGCAATTTTGGTGCAAAGGCCGAAGTTTTACAGCTACAACTCGATATCGTGAATATTTTTCTGACTAGACACGGTTAGAGGCATTTTTGACACGGGATGCAAGAGGGTGAGCTTCACGTGTTCCAGTCCGATTTTTTCTTTCTTTGTTTTGCTTCCGTACTTCGCGTCCCCCCGGATGGGCGATCCGATGGCAGAGAGTTGTACGCGGATTTGATGGTAGCGCCCCGTTATGAGCCGGATACGGATAAGATGCGGTCCGACCACTTCGTACTCTAACACCGCTTCTTTTGTCCCACTTTTATGGGCATCATATACATAGGCCCGATGATTGTGTTGCAAGAGATAATGAACGAGTCTTCCTTTGACTTTCGACGGCACGGTATCGACATGCGCAAGGTACTCTTTTTGCCACACTCCATCCCGGATTTGTTCGTTTAGCCTGGACAGGGCCTTGGAGGTCTTGGCAAAGACCACGATGCCGGAGACGGGTTTATCGAGGCGGTGGGGAGGATAGAGAAATACGTTTCCCGATGTTTGTTTTTTCTCTTTCAGGTACTTTTTGCCCCTCCCCAGGAGCGAATCCGTAATGTTTCCCTCGGGAATCGTAAGCAGGCCTCCCGTTTTGTAAAGAATGAGGAGGTGGTTATCCTCATAGAGAATGTCTTTTTCGGAAAGCTTCATAAAGTATAATCCCCAGCGATACGCTAACGTTAAGAGAATTGACGGTGCCTTGCATCGGAATGGAAACAAGCTCATCCCGATTTTGCATCCAGGGAGGCGATAATCCTGCATGCTCTCCTCCTACGACAACGGCAATTTTTCCCGTATAATCGGCCTCGTAATGGGTACGCAGGGCAGATGGCGAGGTGATGATGGGACGGAAGCGGTGATCTCGGATAAAACGACGCGCCTCTTCGGTTTTCATGCACACGATCGGAACGGTAAAAAGAGTGCCCAGAGCGGCACGCACGACATTCGGATTGAAAAGATCGGTTTGCTGGTCGGTCGCAATCACTCCGCCAACGCCGGCCGCATCACAGGTGCGGAGGAGCGCTCCCAAATTGCCCGGTTTTTCGACATTTTCCACTACCACGAGAAAGGTTTCTTTTTCAAGACGCGCCGGTTCTATGGTAAAGGTTTTGCACACAATAAGCACGTCTGACGTAGACCGGTACACGAGGGTGGAAAATAGAGTTTCTTCAATTTCGATCCCATTGTCCGTCACACCCGGCCGGCAGTATATCTCGTGTATAAGGTTTGGAGGAATCCGCTTCAATTCTTCTTTTCCTTCGACAAGGAAAAGCCGGAGCCGGTCACGCTCCTTTTTTTTATGCAACCCTTCGAGAAGCTTGATATGCTGATTTTGCCTCGAGGTGATCATAATAAACCTATGGTTTGTCTCACCGTTTCCCGAAAGTAACCGCTGCGGGTGAGACCGGAAGGAATCGGAAGTTCATGTACGCTCCCCCCCTCCTTGCGCCGGATCGCCACATACACGGTCCCGACAGGTTTTGCAGTGCTGCCTCCGCCCGGGCCAAAGAGACCGGTTACACTCACGGCAAGATCAAGGCACAGCTGACGAAAAATCCCTTCTGCCATTTCCAGGGCAACCTCTTTACTCACCGCACCGTATTTTTGCAGCGCCTCCCTTCGTACACCGCACAAAAGCTCTTTGGCATCATCGGCATAAGCTACCACTGAAGCGATCATATAGCGTGAAGCTCCGGGAAAACGGATGAAGGTGCTACTTATAGCCCCGCCCGTACACGATTCGGCAAAGCCAACCCGGATCTTTTCTTGCATCCACCGTTTATGTAACTCTCGTGCGTTCATTCCACCTCTCCTTTTCCTGCTGCGACACCCGAAACGGCGTACTCAGCGGTTTGCCGTCAATTTCGAACTGCATCGGTTCTAGAAAACGGCGCGCCTCTTGCATGAGAGCCCGAAAAGTGCGGGCGGCGGGGCGAGTCCCTTCCCGAAGCACATATTCTAAAGCACCGGTTTCAGGATGTACATAGAGGGTCGGAAAGGCAAACTCGAGGCCGAAAAATGCCGCACCTTTCCCAAAGACGCGCGTCTTGACCTCTCCATTTACGACCATGAAATAATTGGGCCGAATTTGGAGCACGGGGAAAAGGGGTTTTGTCATGGTTCGACCGCCTGTGAGCGTATAGGCGTACAGGTCGGAAAGGTCACCGGTAGCAAAAAAGCACGGAAAATCAAACTGCCCGATTTTCCTGTAGCCCTCCAGCGCATCACGGTACAGGTTCAGCCACGCATCAAAAGAAAGGCAGGCCGCTGCCTCACTAAAAACAAGGCCCGTCATCACAAACCGGAGGGAGGAAAGCGAATCGAAACGGGCAAACTCTTCCGCATCGGCAAGCAGATATTGGAATATCCATTTGGATGCCTTGTATGAGATAGGTTGATTACGAGTCGGAAGCGTGTTTTGCATGGCGTTTTTTGATCGAGAGGTAAATGAAAAGAAGGGCTGCACCCGAAAAAATCGCCGCGTCGGCAATATTGAAAACCCCATACGAGCGCGACCAGAAAAGAAAATGGATCATATCCACCACATGTCCGCGGTACAAAATGTCGAACACGTTGCAAAAAGCGCCGGAAAAAATGAGGGCCAGCGCCACCTCTTGCATTCTCGAGTCCGACTTGAGGAAAATATACGCCAGATACGACATGACAGCAATGCGGAAAATCAAAAGCTGGGTTGTGAAGGAAGCAAACATGCCCCACGCTGCGCCGCGATTTAACGTCGGAGTCAGGAAAAGATCGATCGCTCCCCACGAGAACACGTGCATCGAATCCATCGTGAGCGCAGCTGTCCAATACTTGGAGCAGAGGTCGACCGCAAACACGATTCCGAGGATTGCTGCAAAGAGGATCAGCCTTTTTTTCACAGGAGCCCTTCTTCCAGCATTTTTTGCGCTTCGATCGTTGTCGTTGCGTACGGCACCGCTTCGAGCCTTTTCTTCGGTATCTCTTTCCCCGTCACGTCACAGAGTCCGAACGTCCCTTCTTCAATTTTTTCCAGGGCACGGTCAATCTGTTTCATGATTTTCATTTCACTGGTACTGACCGAAATGCTGATGGTGCGGTCGAAATCGTCGGTTCCTTCATCGGCATGATGCTGTGACGCTCCTTTCGATTCGTCCGAGCTTTGAATATCGTCCGCGAGGTCGCTTACCATCATACCGCGCTCGAGCTTCAGCGCGAGCAATTTTTGACGAAACCCTTCTATCTCTTTTTCCGATAATCCCATTTCTACTCTCCTCTTACTTGAGTTGCACCATCCATCGCGTGGATGATCTCGTCTTTGTCTTTAAACCTTCTGTACACACATGCAAACCGGATATAGGCTACCGTATCGAGTTTTTTCAGTTTTTCCATCGCAAGCTCCCCGATCGCTAATGTAGTGATTTCCCGCTCCTGCCTTTCCTGCACTTCGGCCATGATTTCGGCAGCGAGGGCGCGGACGCGATCATGGCTGATCCTGGTATGGCGACAGGCAGCATCAAGCCCCCGAATGAGTTTATCGATCTGGAACTCCTCATAAGAGCCGTCCCTCTTTTTCACCTGAGTCGTCAGGTCGATCGTTTCAAAAGTAGTAAACCTTTTCTGGCACTTCAAGCACTCCCGCCGCCGCCGAATCGCCGCACCTTCCAGACAGTTGCGGGAGTCGGTCACTTTGGACTCGTCATAGTTACAATACGGGCATTTCATATTATAGACGATGCTAAAACAAAGGGGGGTTGAATTCAAGAAAAAAAGAGATATTTGATAATCAATAGGTTAAGGAAATGTTCCATTTTAATTATTACTATGTTATAATAAATATAATTATATGGACCCAGTCACTAAAGCTACCACTGATATCGTCTCGGTTCTTTCTGCCTTAAAGGCCGAAAAATCAGGGGATTTCGATGTCCTGAGAAGATTACGCATCACGGGAGTCGGAACCGACCTTGAGAACACTGCCCAACAACTTAAGAAAGTGGAAAACTTTATGCGTGATATGCTCCGGGAACGCGGTTTGCCGATACTTCTTCGTCTCGACAATTGCAGGAAACTACGGACGGTGCGAATCCAATATTCAAGTAGTACGGATATGTCTGTAAATCAAATTGTTACAGCTTTCTTTTGCACAGCTAAAAAAACCATGTGGGGAAAAAAAGTTTCCGAGCGGCAACCCGACCACTCCCAAACCAGCACCCCGATCGATCCGCGCAGCCTAGGCAGCATGAAGGCAGGAGCCGTTTGTGTTTTGATGCATGACGGGTGGAAAGTCCCCTATCGTATTGCATATTATCTCAGAAGCATCGCCCGGTCAGACTTCTCATGGGAAGGATATCCTACGGCAGTCAGACAATTCAATCATGAAACGACCATCATCCATGAAATAGAGCAAGCCCGCCTCCAAAATCCGGAAAAATTTCATAATATTATCAACACATTCCTTGTCGAGTGCAGTCCCGAAAAATGGGTGCAAGGGAGGGACTCAAATCCCGGTCCCGCGCAGTGCATGAAAATGTCCTTGATTCAAGAGAGGGCCGAATGCGATATGGCCCATCATGTCCTTACCCTGGATCAGCGGGAGCTCCTGAGAGCTTTCCCCGCTGCCTGCTACCAGATGCTTTCTGCGGTAGCTGACCTGCACGAGATCGGCCTCATCCATTTTGACGTCAAAACAGACAACTTTGTGATGGTGGACGGCACGGTAAAACTGACCGATTTTGGAGGCACGCGCCATAAATCTGACCTTGCCACGCAAGAGGCCCAGTTCGACCTGCCTTTAACCCCGATTTATCTTCCACCCGAGTTCGCACACGTATTTTTACTCAGTCACAATGTTGCAAAACGTTTTGCCGACGAAAAATTGGATGCGTGGGCTCTCGGATGTGCTTTGTATGAATGGCTTGCTCCGACTCACGGAGTTCCCTGGTTCAACGAGTGTACAAATGCCCCTGATGTTTTTCAAGCCGTATCAACCATAGACTTTGATTTGCGTCTGAAAGAGATGTCGCAAGTTTTGGATACGGTTCTCACTTCTTCTTTACCCGACCAGCGCATCAAGGAACTGATCATGAGCCTGCTTAATCCCACTTGGAAAGATAGATTGACGCCGCGTGAAGCTTTAATTATATTTTCCGATATTTTCCCAAAAGAGGTAGTCCGTGAGCACAATATCCCGTCTTGAACCTCTGGATACTGCATTGCAAATCCAACAATCGCTGACCGGCGAAACTTTGAAAGCCTTAAAAAAACGCAGCCGTGATATTACGAATAGTTAAGAAGATGATCAAGGATATTCGGAGCTTGCAATCGAGCCTGCCTCCTCATCAGGAAGGAGTTGAATCCCCCATCTGCGTCAATTCCGGACACTGGCTTTGGCAAGCAAAAATTGCAACCGGCGTCGTTGCCGTTTTGGAGTGCCGCTCGCAGACAAAAAGGGGAGGGAGTAAATCGGGTTGCTTTGCTCTTGCCTTAAAAGAACTTCGTTTTCTCCTCCGCACCAGCATCCCTTCCACCCACCCGGATTTTCACTCTCGCGTAGAAAAAGCGAAACATGAAGTAGCCACGCTGCAACAAATTGAACTGTGGCGCTCTGAAAATCCCAACCGTTTTCGGCATATCATTTCCACCTACGGTTTTTGGGAAAACAAGCACTACAAATCCCCCACACACCAATATTACAAGCAAAGATTTTATACCCTCCAGGAAGCGGCTCGCGGTGACCTCTGCGATTTGATGGAAAAGGGGTATTTTCAAAATTCTGCGCATCCGCAGCGCGCTGCTCGCCAGCTTCTCTCCATAGCCCATCAAAGCCTGGAAGGACTTGCCGCGCTCCATGAACATGGTGTCATTCACCACGATATCAAACCGGACAACCTCCTTTATCGGAAAGAAGGGAAATCCATTCAAGTATTCATCGCCGATATGGATCTTACCGACACGTTAGAAACCGCCCGGCAGCGACTCAGACAGGGATTGTGCGGTACGCCATGCATGATTGATCCGGAAATGGCAAAAATGGAATCGCTGAGCGCCGTTAATTTTCTGATCGACTCGTGGGCTCTTGGCCTCTCCCTCGTGGAACTCTCCGTGGGAGTGCATGTTCCCTGGATGCACTCTGACAGTCTCATAACGGTGCGCAATATACGCGCTCTGAATCAATCTACGGTAGACAGTTTTGTGAGCCGCATCCCTCGCTACATTACGGATACGGAGGAAGGAAAGCAACTCATCGGAATCATTCGCCTTCTTGTACGGGTAAAGCAGAGTGAACGCAAAACTCCCGCCGAAATTCTTACGATGGTCCCTGCGGCCGGCCCGAGTAAACCGGAAGGACACTGCACCCTTCTTTAAAATACAATGAACACTTCAACGAATATCACCGCAAAGACGCGAGAAGACGCGGAGAAAAATTGCATCTTTGCCTTAAATCTTGACAGAGCACTAGGCAAGGGGGTGGGCATCGAAGTAGGCCGCCTCTCTGAGAGCCGTCGATACTTTCGTATAGAGAGTCGTTGTGAGCAAACTCGAATGGCCCAGCAGCGTCTGGATAACGCGGATGTTGGCCCCGTTTTCGAGAAGGTGTGTTGCCATCGAGTGGCGCAAGGCATGCGGCGAAATGGGCCTGGCAAGGCCACTTTTCTTGCGGACGTCTTGAAACATCCGGTCTACGGAACGGGTTGTAAGCCTTTTCCCTTTTGCATTCAAAAAGACGGCCTTCTCGTCTTTCTGCTTCTTGATGCTGCCCTCGTCGCGGTATCGCCGCGGATCGTTCAAATAAGCTACGAGATATCGATGAGCAATGCCCGTCACCGGCACTCGCCGTTCTTTGCGCCCTTTTCCGAGTACGGTGACCCATCCGTCGGAACTGATATTTTCCCGGTTTAAGGCAATGAGCTCACTGACGCGCATTCCCGTCGCATAGAGCAGTTCAATGATAGCCCTGTCCCTGAGGCCCAATAGCTCCTTCGTATCCGCTGCCTCTACAAAAATCCGGATTTCCTCCACCGTCAGAGCACGGGGGAGAGCCTTGTCCGGCTTTTGGCGATCGAGGTGACCGAAGGGGTCTTCCGATATCCACCCCTTTTCATGCAGGTAAGAAAAAAAATGGGCGAGAGAGGAGAAGCGGCGCAGGATTGTTTTCTTCTTCTTTCCCTCCGTATGGAGCCGGAACAGATAGGCCCGAACCTGTTCCAAGGCCGGTTTTCCCTCTTTCAAAAAGCGGACAAAATCGGCAATATCCCCCCGGTATGCGCGGATCGTGTGCGGAGACACCCTTCTTACATCCACAAGATATTTTTCAAAAGCCAAAATCCACGCTTTATCGATTTCCATAAAGCCCCTTTTCTGTTATCATTGTTGCCGTATGATCGTTTTAGTTTCAATCGGGAAAAAACTCGGAGAGCGCATTCTTTTTGAAGACGTATCTGTCACATTCACTTCAGGATGCCGCTACGGCCTTACCGGCCCAAACGGGGCAGGCAAATCGACCCTCCTAAAAATCATCATGGGAGTGGAAGATCCTACCTCCGGCACGGTTTCCTTGCCAAAAAGAGTAGGCTACCTAAAACAAAACCTGCATGAATTTGAGCAGTTTAGAGTGATCGATGCGGTCATCATGGGCAACGAGCGGCTGTGGAAAGCCTTCGAAGAGCGCGAGGTCCTATATGCCGGAGAGATCGATGACAAGGTCGGTATGCGGCTCGGCGAGCTCGAAGAGGTCGTCATGGAAGAAAACGGCTATGCAGCGGAAAGTGAAGCAGCCATTCTCCTTTCCGGTATGGGAATTGATGAAGAAGCTCACACGAAACGGATGTGCGAGATTCCTACCGACCACCAGTTCCGGGTTTTACTCTGCCAGGCCCTCTTCGGCAACCCCGAGGCGCTCCTTCTCGATGAACCGACCAACCATTTGGATCTTTCTTCAATCGGCTGGCTCGAAAATTTCCTTGTCAACTATACCGGAACCCTCGTCGTGGTCAGCCACGATAGGCACTTTCTCAACAAAATCACCACCCACATCGCCGACATCGACTACGAAACGGTCATCGTTTACACCGGTAACTACGACCAAATGGTGGAAACGAAGCTAAATATGCGCTCCCAGGCCGAACTCGAACAGAAAAATAAAGAAAAGAAGATCTCCCAGCTCCGGGAATTTGTTGCCCGCTTCGGTGCCGGAACCAGGGCCTCCCAGGTGCAGTCCCGACTGCGGGAGATCGACAGGCTAGAGCCGGGGGAGCTGAAAAAATCGAACATCGTCCGTCCCTACATCCGCTTCCTTGAACCCGATGTCAAAGCAGGCCAGACGGTCTTCCGTATCAAAAAACTCTCCAAATCATACGGAGACCTAGACGTCATTCGCAATCTTTCTCTGGAAATCCACCGGGGCGATAAGATCGGCGTCATCGGGAACAACGGCCGCGGGAAAACTACCCTCTTAAAACTCCTTGCCGGGAAAGAGGTGCCGACTTCCGGAACGATTGAACACGGCCATAATGTCGAAACGGGCTACTTTCCGCAAAACCACGACGAAATGGTAGACAAAACTTGCAAAATCAGCATGCTCGACTGGCTTCTTTCCCAAACGAAAGAGGTGCATGAACAGGAAATCCGGTCAGCCTTAGGAAAACTTCTTTTTTCGGGCGATGAGGGGCTGAAAGCCATCTACAAACTTTCGGGAGGGGAAACGGCGCGTCTCATCCTGGCCCGCTTTACCTTGAACCATTACAATACCCTTCTCCTGGACGAACCGAACAACCATCTCGACCTCGAATCGGTCTCTGCGCTTGCCGAAGCGGTGCGTCTTTTCCCTTCGACCGTCATCGTCGCTTCCCACGACCGCAATTTCCTCGACCGGTTTGCGACAAAAATCATTGCCTTTGAAAATAACGGAATCCACTTCTTCCAAGGCCCTCTGGAAGAATATCTCCACCAATGTTCACTCGAGTAAAATTCCTCTCCCTTTCCCGCAAGCAACAACACAAACACCTGATGCGCCTTCTTGCCCATGCGGTCGCGCAAGACCTTCCCATTTCCGATTACAATCGCCTTGCCTCCTTTCTCGGCTTTCCTCTTCTTGACATGCAAACGGAATCCATTTCGGATCGCTACCACTTGCATGCCAAGGAAGCTTTACCCCATATCAAGGAATCCGACTTGCTCCGTTTCAGGTGCGTCGACCGCCTCTCACGAGCTCCTTGGCTTCCCGTTGACATTTACCTTGACGCCCTTCGCTCGGCCGCCAACGTGGGAAGCATCCTTCGCACCGTCGAAGCTTTCCGTTTGGGAACGGTATTCCTTTCTCCCCGGTGCGCCGGTCTCGACCGAAAAAAATGCCGAGACAGCGCCATGGGATGCGATATGATCGTTCCGGTACATACGATTCCGAATCCTTCTTCTTTGCGAAAACCCTGGGTTGCGCTGGAAGTGGCGGAAGGCGCCGCTTCCCTCGATGCCTTTACCTTTCCCCCCGAAATGACACTCATCGTCGGCAATGAAGAATATGGAATCGCAAAACCGCTTTTGGATCAATGCGATCACATCGTCCAAATCCCCCTCGTGGGTTCCAAAAATTCCCTCAACGTCGCTGCCGCTTTTGCCGTCGCCGCTTTTTCCCTCCGCATACAACTCGACAAAAAAGAGGAAAAGAATATGTTGGAGACATGAACTCGGCATATGAATTGAAGAGAGAACTTTTGGCCTTCATCAAAGAAGTGCATCTACTTACCGACAAAGCCAAAGGGTCTCAAGAAATTACGAAACAGGACTTGGAACACTTCAGTGAGACTGTGTGGCGGGTCGACCATTTTGCAACTGCCGCCCTGGATGAAAATGAGGAATCCGATATTTGGTATAACGCTTACATTGTCAAAGGGATCGTCACACAACCTCTCCAACTCAGCTCTCTGGCGCCTCATAACACAACCCTCATCCAAGCGGCCGACCTTGCAAAAAAGCATCAGAACGAGGTGATCATGCGCACCCTCATCAATAATTGGGCCGAGGCCGACACCTTGCGTCACAACTTCATCCAAAACCTCTCCGAAATCGCAAACGACTTAGCCGCTTAATTAGGAAGGCCAAAGAGCAGCTTGAAGGCGTGGCGGGACGCCTCACCGCCGATGTCGGCGATCGATTCGGTGAGAGGAATGTGCTTGGGACAAACGGCAACACAGTTTTGTGCGTTGCCACACTCGGAAATGCCTCCCTTGTCCATGAGTGCCGTGAGGCGCTCCCCCTTGAGAAGGGAGCCGATCGGCTGAGAGTTGAAAAGCTTGACTTGACTAATGGCAGCGGCACCGATGAAGTGACGAGAGGAGGAGAACTGGGGACATGCTTCCAGGCAGCAGCCACATGTCATGCAGGTCGACTCGGTATACATGGAATCTTGCTCTTTCGGCGACACTGTGGGCCCGAACTCGGGACTGAACGTGGTGTCGATCGGATTCCATGCGGAAACCCGTTTGAGCGATTCGAACATCCGGTCACGATTGACATAAAGGTCCCGCACCAGAGGGAACTTGGAAAAGGGAGCCAGCGTAATGACATCCTTGCCTGTTTCATGTAAAAGCGGTTCAATAAGGGTGGAACAGGATTGGCGAGGGAGGCCGTTGATCAGCATCGAACATGAGCCGCACACTTCTTCCAGGCAAGCCATCTCCCACACGACGGGAGTGGTTCGTTTTCCCTCTTTGCTTACCGGATTCTTTTGAATTTCCATGAGGACAGAGACGATATTCATTCCATGTATGAGAACGATTTCAAATTCCTCAAAATATTGATGCCGGGGCGTACCGCGCCAAATTTTGAGGGTGAATTTAACTTCTGCCATAATCGAGCTCCGTCACAAGGGGAATTTTGGCCGGCAGATTTGTCAATTCCGGCGTGATCTTCGTTGCTTTGGTATAATCTCTTTCTACAGGTTTGAGATGCCGCACGTCAACAGGTTCATACGTTATCTTCGGAAGTCGGGTTTCGGGATCATAGGTCGCGATGGTTTTTTTGAGCCACCTCTCGTCATCCCTCTTCGGGAATTCCGGTTTGTAATGGGCGCCGCGAAATTCGTCTCTGCAAAGCGCACCCTGCAAAATGGTCAGCGCAATGTCGATCATGTATTCAAACTGATTGGCAAACTGGAGAGTTTGATTGAGATGGTTTCCTTTATCTCCCAGCTCGATGTGCTTGAAACGTTCCCGGATCTCGAGCACGCCTTCAATGGCATGGGAAAGCCCCTTGTTGGAGCGTACCACGGTGCCATGCGACACCATGATGCCCGCAAGCTCTTCGTGGAGTATATGGACGTTTTCCTTGCCTTTCCGGCCGAGCAATTCTTGTTTGAACGCTTCTTCTTTCACTTCACTGTTTTTAAAAAGGGCATCGGTAAGAGGACCGGTTTCTGAGGCGCGCGTATACCACATGACCTCATTGCCGGTGACAAATCCGCTAAAAATGCACGAAAGGAGCGAATTGGCCCCAAGACGGTTTGCACCATGGTACTGGTAGTCACACTCGCCGCATGCAAAAAGGCCGGACACGTTTGTCATGTGACGAAAACGGGTAAATCTGTCGGGATCACCGGTGGCCGGCCAATCGACCCACAAGCCCCCCATCGTATAATGGACGGCAGGAAAGATCCGCATCGGCACAAGGCGCGGATTATCCCCCGTGAATTTTTCATAGATGTCGAGGATCGCTTCGAGTTTGTGGTGGGTATGCGTGTCAAGCCGGGTAAGATCGAGAAACACCTGTTTTTTTCCGTCAATGCCAAGGCCTGCATCCACAACCGAAATAATGGCGCGGGAAGCCACATCTCGCGGCACGAGGTTGCCGAAAGCCGGGTACAACTCTTCGAGGAAATACCACGGCTTTCCCGTTTCTCCGCAGCGGATTGTACGCCCGTCAGGAGCGTTCATCGTCTTGGAGCTGTCGCCGTACACCCATATCCTCCCTCCCTCTCCCCGCGCGGATTCGGACATAAGCCTGAGTTTGTCTTTTCCCGGAATCGCCGTCGGATGCACCTGGATAAATTCGGGATTGCCGATCTTGACTCCTTGCCGGTAGAGACGGCCGTTTGCCGCTCCGGTACAAATGGTGGAATTGGTGGAATATTTGAAAATGACGCCGTTGCCGCCGGTAGCCATTACAACGCTATCTGCCCGCAGAGAAAATATTTTCATGTCGAAAAGATCGTAAAATACGGCGCCCCTACAGGTGCCGTTTTCATCCATTACGGCGCGTAAAAATTCATGGTGCTCGAGTTTCACCACTTTTCCCTGAACCTCAAAACGTCGCACCTGTTCATCGAGAGCATACAGTAGCTGTTGCCCTGTTGAAGCTCCGGCAAACGCCGTGCGGTTATAGAGGGTGCCGCCGAAACGGCGGAAATCGATTTTTCCGTCAGAAGTGCGATTGAACGGAACTCCCATCCGATCCATCATGCGAATGAGGTGGGGACCGTTGTGGCACATTTCGAGGACGGGCGGCTGGTCGGCAAGAAAATCGCCCCCTTTGATCGTGTCATAGGTGTGAATGTGCGGATGGTCATTTTCCCCTTTCAGATTGACGGCAACATTGATTCCTCCCTGCGCACAGACCGAATGGGAACGTTTGACTTTCGTCACGGAAACAAGAGTCACGTGAGCACCCAGCTCACAAAGCCGGATCACTGCCGATAGTCCGGCAAGTCCGCCACCCACAACAACGACTCGCGTTTCTTTTTGCATCGCCTAACTTAAGATAAAAGTGCCCCAAATCGACATGAGGCCCAAAAAAAGAAGAAGAAATAGGAAACCGTAACACACATAGACAGATTGGCTTTGCGCCTTCCTGGAGAGGATGAGCCCCCATGTGATCAAAAATGTCCAGAGTCCGTTAAACCCGTGAAACACGGCGGCAAGCACGAAAACGGTATACAAAATTGCCATGACCACACTCTGGAATGCCTGTCGTACGTTCAAGAGTTCGATCGCTCCGAAAGAGGGCGATCGCGCCATTACTTCTCCCTTATCGAGCGTCCTGCTGTGCAGGCCGGCAAAAAGCGAGGCAGGAGCCCGCCTGATTTCATGGTCGTTATAAAGTGTCACGCCCAGCTGTGCTGCCGTCTTTTCCAATTCGGGATCAGTTTTGAGTTTGCAATAGTAGTATGCCTTCGATCCTTCGATATATTTGTACGGATAGTCGAGAAAGCGCATCTGAACCACGTGGAGTACAATTCCGACAAAAAGGATCCACGCCGTCCATCGCTGGAAAGAATAGGCCCAGTTGCGGGTCGTAGAGAGTGCCGGATGAATGCGGGAAAAAGAGAGGTTGTTGTACGTTCCTCCGAATGTGTATAAAAGTCCTAAAACACCGTGGTAGGCGATCGGAATTCCGAGAAGCGCCACTTCGATCACATGCAGGTATGGAAGATCACGCAAAAAATTGACACTACTCACAAACCACGTGCCCCCGCCTCCGAAAAAGAGGGCTGCCTGGGAATTTGTGAACAAATGTTCGATCAAAAAAAGTAAAAACGAAAACCCCATGAGGGAATGGAGCCGTCGCCAAATAAACGCAGAAGGAACTTTTGAAATAGCAACGGAACCACTCATAGTTGATATCTAATCACAGATGGAAAAAAACCTACAACTGTTTTCAAAGGTTTTTTTTGCACACTCTTGGGGAGTGATCTCTTTTTGACTTGCGATAGTACGGAGAATTTCGGGAAGAAATGAGGGCTCATTGGTTTTTCCTCTCTTGGTCTGCGGCGCAAGGTAGGGGGAGTCGGTTTCGACATGGATCCGGTCAAGAGGGGCCATTTTTACGACACACCTCAGTTCTTCCGACTTTTTAAAGGTGACGATGCCGCTGAAAGAAAGGTCTATGCCGAGATCGAGCGCCTGTTTTGCCTCAAGGGTGGTTCCCGTAAAGCAGTGGATGAGCATCTTCACCGGGGCGTACCGCACGAGCGAAAAAAGTTCCGAAAAGGCCCCTTCTCCGCGCACATGAAAAAAAACGGGCAGATGCGTCATAGCGGCAAGTGCGAGATATCTTTCCAAAAGTTTGATTTGTTTTGTGCGGTGCTCTTTGCCGTAGTAATAATCCAGCCCCGTCTCCCCGATTGCCACTACTTCCTTCGCGAGGATCGCCGATTCTATCCCTTTCAAATCTTCTTCAGACGATTCATGGCAGTAATGCGGCGGCACTGCGGCAGCGTTAAAAACAAGATCGGGTTGGAATTTCCGGATTTCTTGCCCTCGCTGCAAACTCCGGCCATCGGTGCATACGTTGACGATTTTGGAGATGCCGGCCTCTCTCGCACGAAGGAGGACCCCTTGTGCATCGGAAAAGAGGGAATCGTCCGAAAGATGGGCATGAGAATCGAAAAGCTCAGAATCCAATTGCGTCATTTCAAAGTTCTTTTTATGATGGGGACATGTCGTCCAATATTTTATTATCAGCTTACCAGTCTTCCGATTTCTTCGGAAAATGCATTTTTATCGCGCTTTTTTTCCTTTCGATCCTCACGTGGTATATCTTTGTGCAAAAATTGGTCCAGCTCCGCACCCTCGAAGGACACAAAAGACGGTTTGTACAAACGGTCCGGGATCTCGGCAATATCCTGAGCGGAGAGACGGTCTCCGGCGGGATGAGTTTCAGCACCGTGTACCATAATATACGTACGAAAGCGGTCCGGCTCCTGGAAAAAAACCACTATTTTCAACCGTCCGAAAATGGAAATGCCACTTTCCTCGTCAAGGATGATATCGATATGCTGAACGATTCCACCCTTTCGCTCATCGAAAATGAAGTCAAAATCCTCCAGAAAGAACTGGTGGTGCTCTCAACTATCGTGACACTAGCCCCTTTTTTGGGAATTCTCGGTACCGTATGGGGCATCTTGATCAGCTTGACCAGCCTAGGCGAGGCCGGCTCGCTCATCGGCAATCAAAATGTTCTGAGCGGATTGACGACGGCCCTTGCCACCACCGTTCTGGGGCTGGTGATCGCCATCCCCGCCCTCATTTTTCACAACATCGCCAAAGTCCGCATCCATAATTTTGCCGCCTCCCTTTCCGATTTCGGATTTGAGATGATCGAGACAATTGAAATCCAGTTTCGCAGGGTGCTATAGATGAGAAGAAGGCGCGCACCATTCGGGATCGGAGAAGAGAGCGACCTTGTGAACCTCACGCCTCTACTCGACGTCATCTTTGTTGTTCTCGTACTGTTCATCATCGTTTCCCCTCTCATCAAAACCGAGGAAGTGCACCTCTCGCGCACTGTGTGCAAGAGCGGCAAGGCTCCTTCTCCGAGCGCACCGGTGCGGATTGCCATCATGGAAGACCAGACGGTCAAACTGAACGGAAATCCGGTTGCACTCCAAGCCCTTCTCAAAACGCTGATGCAAATGGTGGAAAGTGACACTCCCGTGCAGGTGATCCCGGATAAACACAGCTATTTTTCCACTTTCCAGCAAGTCAAAGATACACTCACTTTGCTCGGAGTGAAAAAAATTGAAGTCGTGTTGCACCAAGGATGAAAGCAGCCCCTCTTTGTATCAATATTGCCCTCCACTGTCTTGTCCTCATTGTCGCCTTTTCCCATAAAGAGCTGCCTCCCGCTGTCGAAGTCATTCCCGAAATCACCTTTACCCTGATCGAAGAAGAAGTTTCCGCTCCCCCTCCGGAAGAGGCCGTGCATCATACCCCCCATCCGAAAAAAATGGCTGCCGTCAAGAAAACGCCCGCTCCCAGAACACGCCCCCCTGCGCCCAAGAAAAAGGCTAAGGTTGCGGTCCAACCTTATATTACGCCGCCTCAACCTGCGATGCCGCCGGAGGAAAAAATGC
Organism: Chlamydiae bacterium RIFCSPHIGHO2_12_FULL_49_11; assembly: GCA_001794905.1. Taxonomy (GTDB): domain Bacteria; phylum Chlamydiota; class Chlamydiia; order Chlamydiales; family 2-12-FULL-49-11; genus 2-12-FULL-49-11. The sequence continues at coordinate 20,271 of MGLW01000015.1, read as the reverse complement.
GTCTTGTCCAAGGTTTTTTCAGCAATATTCTCCGTTTTCCCGAGCAAGGTAAAGTCATATTAAAGATATCTGTACAAAAAAATGGCATGATTGGTACAGTCGAAATAGTCAGTTTTGAAAGCAAACAGAACGTCGATTACTTGCTCGCCTGCTTGCCTCTGATGCAGATCGACGGCTGGCAAGCGGAAAAAGAAGAAACAGTGGTCATCACGTTCGTGGGGGAAAGTGAGAAAATTTAGTTTCGTCCTTTTTATGTTTGCGTCCCTCTTTTCCGAAAGGGAAATGACGATTCATGTTGCTTCAAGTGCAAGAAGAGAATGCCCAACCGTCTATCTCGCAAAAATGCGCCCGTACGAATCCGAAATAGCGCGAAACCTTGATACGGTTTTACGGCAGGGCTGTAACACCTCTTTCGAAATCACCCTTCTTGAAGTGGAGGAGAACAAACAATTCCTCGCCTTTTCCGCTTTGCAAAGCAAAGGATTCGATGCTACGATGTGGCAAAAGCTCGGCGTCGACTTTGTCATCGTTCCCGTTCTCGAGCAAAATGGAGTCACACTACATGTGCTCGATGTATATACGGCAAGAACGGCCGCCCTGCAGCAGCACGGCATTGCCGTAAGCCGGGGCATGCAATGTGCACAGATGAACAACCTGGTGGACCGGCTCTTTCAAGAAGTGTTGAAGAAACAGTGCATCGTCGCAAAAAAGATTCTGTTCGCACGACAGATCGAAGATCCGAAATTGAGCGAAGATAAATGGAAAAGTGAAATTTGGCAAATGGACTACGACGGACAAAATCAGGAGCAGGTCACGTTTGAAAACAGCTATTCGATCACCCCCTCGTTGATTTACGACAAAAAGAATAGTCCCAATTACCATTTTCTCTATGTGTGTTACAAACAAGGACAGCCTCGCATCTATATCGCCTCAAAAAAAGAAGGGCGAGGATCGGAACTCATCGCCTTGCAAGGAAACCAGCTCCTCCCCGAAATGTCCCGCGACCATGGTGTGATCGCTTTTATTTCGGACGCCCTCGGCCGCTCCGACCTCTACCTGCAGCGGCTCGGCCCGAATGGCCCCACGGACAAGGCAGTACAGGCATATTCGTTCCCGAAAGCGACCATCGCTTCTCCGACGCTTTCTCCCGATGCCACTAAAGTCGCTTTCGTCACCGACCAGTTCGGAACGCTGCGGATTTGCCTCATCGACGCAGAACTTGCCTTGTCAAGCCGCAAAAGGCAGACGCCTCAAGTGCTCACCCGTACCCATACCGAAAATACGGCGCCCCATTTTTCTCCCGACGGAACAAAGCTTGCCTACAGTGCAAAGGTGAGCGGCATGCGCCAAATTTTCGTGTATGACTTTAGGACTAAGGAAGAACTTCAGGTCACTTTTGGCCTTGGAAACAAGGAAAATCCCAAATGGGCGAGCGATAACATGCATATTGTATATAACTCCACATCTCCCACTTACGACATCTTTCTCACCGACATCGTACGGAAAGAACCGGTTCGACTTACCCAAAACTCGGGAAAGTGCCATTACCCCAGCATGCAGCAGTAATATCAGTCCTAAAAAAACACCATTGAGAAAATATTTCTAATCGTGGTATACATTTTTATCATGAGAAAATGGTTTTTACAGCTCTTGATTTTGGCATCGATGCTCGGCCTTACAAGCTGCGTTACAATGGTGGCGGGCTGGTTCGATTCAATCCGCACAGGAACAGGGCAGACCCTCTCCAAAACTCCTGTTAAAGGGAGCGCGGAAGGAGAATTGCGGCAAGTAAAATCGAAAGAGGAATTTTTCGGGGAAATCAATAGCGACGTCATTGTTCTCGAAGAAGAAGACGCCCAGTCGTTCTACACCGACTTCAACGCGCCCCAATCGAGACACGTTCCCGGATCTAAAAATTCGCCCGTTCCCTCTATTGCCAGCTTTCACAATCCTACCCGGGATCAGCTCACCATATTCAAAAAGATCTACTTCGAAACCGACAAATATGTCCCCAAACTTAAAGAAAATTACCTCACTGTGCACCGGATCGCCGCATTTTTGAAAAAACACTCGAAAACTTCCCTATTTATTGAAGGGCACTGTGACGAGAGGGCCAGCGAAGCGTACAATTTGGCGCTCGGCACACGAAGGGCCAATCATGTACGTACCCTGCTCATCAAAGAAGGGATTCCCTCCAAACAGATCTACACGATTTCTTACGGAAAGGAACGGCCGGAAGCAAACGGGCATAATGAAAATTCTTGGGCCAAAAACCGTCGTGTGACTTTCAAGTTATATGAAGAAAACTAGTTGTATTTGCATTGCCCTTGTTGCCTTCTCGTGCACTCCCGGTCCTAGAGAATCGGGCGATATTACGCTGCAGCAACAGCAATTTCAATCCGAAATCGAAACCGACATCGCCAAAGTGAAGAACGATACGTTGTCGATCAATTTCAGCCTCGACCACCTTGAACACCGGCTGGAAGGGATCAAAAGCAGCCTGGAACAAATCCAGAAAAAAGAAGTGGGAGAGCTGCGCGACACTCTTGTAAAAATCACCGAAAGACATGCCGAATTGTGCAAGATGCAAACCAAAATCGAAGAGGGTCTTCTCAAACTCGAAGAATCAAATATTGCCTTGCATAAAGCCATCTCCCAGCTTGAATTTGAACGTAAGGAATGGAAAGCCCGTTTCGAACACCTCGAAAACGAACTCGCCGCACAAAAAGTGCGCACCATAACCCCATGATTGGATTTTTTGACTCGGGAATGGGGGGCCTTACCGTCCTGTCCGTTTTTAAAACCGTTTTTCCTGAAGCGGCCACCCTATACTACGCCTGCAACCTTCGAGGTCCTATCGGACGCCTTTCCCAAAAAGAGCTCCGGGAAATCTGGAAAAGGGCGAAGGGAGTGTTTGAAAGCCACCATGTCTCCCATATCATCATCGCTTGCCATACCATGTCTTCGGCTCTCTTTTGCGAGGAAGAAGAAGCCACTCTCATTTCAAACCCCGCCTTGATCGAGAATTTGCCCGACGTGGCCCTCCTTGCCACTCGAGCGACCCTGGAGTCGGGATTGTACCAAGAGCGCTGCCCGCAGATTGCCCTTGCTATTGACGGCTCCGATCTCGTTGCCCACATCGAAGATGGAAAGACTCCTTGGGACAGGCTGCAGAGCCTCCTTTTTCCCATCATCGGCCACGGCCGTATCCGCCACATCTATTTGGGCTGCACCCATTTTCCCTTTTTACGGCCTGCCATGGAAAAGGTTTTGAAGCAGCACGGACTCTCCCCCGCCTGGATCAATCCGGCCGAAAGCCTCCCTCTTCTTTCCCGAAGCCCCGACTCTTTTTTGAGCGGCCCCGACCTTTTCATCAGCGATACCCCCTCCCCTTTTGCGCAAAAACTTCATGCCAAAATCGTGAAAAAATAATTTCCTCTTTTATTTTTTATTCAAAAATCCTATAGTCACCTGTTAAACAAAGGAAGAAAAATGACTCAGAAAAAGAGAATTTTGTTGATTGAGGACGAAGAAGACATCGCCTCCTTGATCAAACTCCATGCCGAACTTGCCGGCTTTAAACTCCACGTCGAAGTAGATGGAATCAACGGGCAAAGAGCCGTAGAGCGGGAAAAACCAGATCTAGTCCTCTTGGATATCATGCTGCCGGGTCAAAACGGCTACGATGTGCTTCGCAAAATGAAGTCGTCCTCGGCTACGAAACACATCCCCGTTCTCATGCTTTCGGCTAAAGGTGAAGAGCTGGATATTTTGCTCGGTTTGGAACTCGGAGCGGACGATTATATTTGTAAACCGTTTTCTCCAAAGATACTGATTTCTAAAATCAAAGCGATTCTGCGCCGTGGAAAAGAGCAGGAAAAAGCCGTCAAGACGCTTTCTTTCGGAGAGTTCACCCTGGATGTAGAACACTACATCTTGAAAAAAGGGCAGAAAACGATTGGTCTGACCTTGTCGGAGTTCGGAATTTTGAAACGCCTTTTGATGAATAAAGGAAAAGTTCTTACCCGCAATCAACTCCTCGACGATATTCACAATGACGACGCCCTTGTCGTCGACAGAAATATCGATGTGCACATTGCATCGCTGAGGAAAAAATTGGGACCCGATTTCAAGGCGATTGAAACGGTAAGAGGGATCGGCTACCGCTTCAAAGTGGAAGAAGAAACCGAAACCGTAGAAGAACTGGAAGAAATTTCACTTTCGCTCTAAAAGCATAGGGGAAACATGCTACAACGTTATAGAAGTTTCCCCTATCTGTCTTATTTTTTCTTGTGCCATTTTTCCCTGGCTGTTGTGTTCCCCATTTTTTCCGTCCTCGTATTTCGTGAAGAGCTCAGCTCGTTGATTTATACGCGAGCCATCACGCTGGGGCTCCTCATTGCCCTGTTTCCGCTAGCGCAAATGGCCTCCGGCTATCTCCTGCTGAAAACGGGCGCTGCCCTTCGCGGTGCGAGGGGAGAGCTCCTCATTTGCGCCGTTTTGATATTTCTCTCTTTCATCGGTCTTTTCGTTGCGATCAAAATCAAAAACCTTTCCCTGCTTTTCCTCTTTCGGGGCCTCTCCGGAGCTGCGGCAGGCGGTCTCTTTCTTTCCGAAAACATCATCATCACGGGCCGGGAAGACCATGTAAAAGCAGGGAGACTGCTGACCATCCTGACGGGACTCGGGCTGATGGCAGGAGTGCTCGCCGGCGGATTTTCCGACCTTTTATCACTGCAAAGCAGCGTCCCCTTTATCATCGGATGTCTTTTGGCCCTTATTTCGATAACAGCTCTCTACATGTCCGGTACTCCTAAAATCCAACCTACCGTGTTTCATGAAAAGAAAAGCCTCACGGGCGGAACATTCCGCTCTTCCTTCTTTTTCTTTGCAATGAGCTGGCTTGCCACACTGCAGTTTTTTTCCCTGTATGTCCTGGAGCTGTTTTCTCCGTTTAGTTCCTATACCCCCCTCTTTCTCTTCATGATGAGCCTTGTGTGGCTTATGGGAGCCCTCTCTGCCAAAATGCTCGGCGGCACCTTCTCCAAAAAAACGACCCTCTTTTTTTGCCTCACAAGTTCCTTCCTCATGTCGCTACTGATTTATTTTCAACAATTTTTCGTCCCCTCCATGTTCTTTCACCTCGTTTTTTGCCTCTACAGCGGACTCGCGTGGAGCCTGTTCTCCAGGGCTTCCCATATCTCCGGTTCCAGAGAGGCACTGGTGCAAGCATTTCAAAATCAGAAAGTGGCACTCCTGGCCGCTACCGCTGCACCTTTGATCATGATCTTGTTCACTTCTATGAACATAAACGATGTATACCTCTCAAACCTGATCATGCTCGGTATTTCGACAATATTATTAATACTAAAATAATACAATTGCAAATAATACATCCATAAAGTAAGAAAAAATTGAAATGAAGAAACAATGGCCTCTCCTCCTGATTTTTCTCGGTTTTGTCGTTTCGTGCGGACCGACAACACGCATTGCACAGGCGCCTTCCGTCTTAAGGCAGGTCATGGGCCCGGATGACTGCTCCCTTCTTGCCGAACATCAACCTTCCCTTCTCCGCAAGATCGGCAACCATGAGAGCTTGGAACTGAAAGATCTTTTTGTCCTCAATGAACTGGGCTTTTCACCCAAGGTGATGATCAACATCATCGATTTCACCCATACCAAAATATCGATGGATGCAAGAATTGTCGTACAAATGCAAGAAGAGGGGATCAGTTTTCAAGTGATCACGTATTTAATCGGACTTTGTGAGTAGCAGCATGAAATACACAATAAATACTTGTTTTTATAGTGCAATTCGGATAAATACTTGGAGTGCGTCTTTAAATGATGTAAGCTTGTGACTACGTTCTATTATACACATAATGAGATTGATATTCCGATTGAGGGTTACCTTGACGACCTCTCTTTTCCTTCCCAAAGCTGTTTTGCTTCCTTTAAAGCCCTCGTGAAAAGGAATGCCTTTTTCCATCTGAGTTTTGCCTCTTGCCTCCTCTTCGAGCTCATCGTACTTATCTTCACCGTTTCGCGCACTACCTTCACCGCCGTCATGATTGCCACCACCGTGGTCACCTTTTTCAGCTATCTTCTGATGTATCTTTATTTAAGGAACAAGCAGGAAGAAGATTTGCAAAAGCTCTGCGACCGGTTTATGCAGGAAGCCGAAAAACCGGTTCCCTCCCATTTTGAACCTGCCAAACAGATTTTCTACCTTGCCGAAGCCGCCTATGCCTTTGTCCCTTTATTGAATAACGAAAAAAGTTACCGGATTTCCATCCCCCCCTTCCGGTTCTACCAATCCCATATCGTCCGCTGCATTTTGCAACTCTACTCCCGTGCCATTCTCCGTTTTGAAGAGATGATCCTCCTGGCCCTCGTCCGCCGGCATATTGAAGTGCTTCCCCAAGATCCTTTAAATGTGGACGTCCACACTTCCCTGGCCACCTTATATATATATATTGCCAAACTCTACCCGCAAACGATCGAATCAAAAAAAAACCTTCCCCGGTCCCGCAGCGCTCGGGAAATTTTGCATCGGCAGAAGGAAAAATGTCTTTCCCTTGCCATTGAAGAACTCCGTATTGTTGACGACCTCTCGCCCAACAATCCATGGATTCATATGCAGCTCGCTTTTGCATACCATGCGCTAGGTCAAAGTCAGGAAGAGGTGAAAGAGTACGAAATTTTGCGCAGCCTCAACGGTGACGACACCACAATCCTCTTTACCTTGGGACGCCTCTATTTCAATCTTGGAAAAAATGCCAAAGGACTGGAAATCTATTCGTCCCTGAAGTCCTGTGACACAAAAAAAGCTGACGAACTCATGGCTTATTACCACCATCAAAAACTATCCGTGTAAAAAAACTATTTAATCAAATTCAGTTATCTGATTATAGTGACGATATATCCCATGAATAGGGGGATGCCCGGTTTATCATGCAAAAAAAGAAACCGCATCGATTTGTTATTCCGCTCATCGTCAGTGCAATAGCCGGTTTGGCTCCCACAGACGTACGAGCAAAGACAAACATGCTTTTTGACATTCAAAATCCGAATGAAGCGTTCTTCGTACGGAAAATTTCCGAATTTTTGAAGGATCAAAATTACGAACTCACAAAACAACAGATCCAGGAATTTTTGGCTGCCTACCCAAATAGCGTCGCGCGGGATGAGCTTTACCTCATCATGGGAGACTTGTACCTTCATGAAAAGAAATACAAGGAAGCGCTTGTTTCTTACGATTCCATCAAGGCAAAAGGGTGTCAAAATGATGCCTTGATCAACAAACTCCACTGTTATTACGAACTCGACATGTACCAGGCTATTTTGCTCGAAACAAAAAGTCTCTTCCCGAAAATTCCGAACGAATTCCAAGACAGGAAAGATGAAATCATGTTTCTCATCGGAGAAGCCTACCTTAGAGAAGCCCTCAAACTGTCGAATGGCACGGTACGAAGCGAATACCTGAAAACGGCAAAGGCAATTTTCGAAAAGATCAAACATTCCTCCTACAATAACCCGGCTATGTTCGCCCTGGCAGAAATATACAGCCAGACGGGGGTGTATAAAAAATCGAAAAATCTCTATCTGGAACTTTCCAAACGTTACCCCCACAGGCGTAATGAACTGATTTTCCATGCAGCGCTGCGTACCGCAAAATTTGATAAGAACGAGGCCATCCGGCTATTTAGCCAAATCGATCTCGAATCGCCGAATGCGCACCTTGCCAGATTTAACCAACTCGTCCTTTTATTTGAACAAAAAGCATTTAAGGATTCGGTTGCCTTCACTGCCCAAGTGCAGGAGATTGCCAAACCCGAGCAAATGGCCGATATCCAGTACATTTATGGAAAAAGCCTCTACGAAACGGGAGAATATGAAAAGAGCATCGCCCCCTTGGAGCATTGCGTACAGGCATGCAAAGAAGAGGGTGGAGTGAAATTGAAAAATTCCCTTCTCACACTCATGATTGTAGCCGAAAAACTCAAACTCGAACCCGAATTTGAAAGGGCTTATTCTCAATTTTGCTACTCGTTTGCCGCAGATTACCAAATGCCGAAAATCCATTGCCTCCATGCAGAACTCTTCAAAAAATTGGGCAAAACCAAGGACGCCATTTTCGAACTGAAGGTGGTTCTCGAACACGATCTTGTCAAATCACTCCGGGAAGAGGTCATCATCACCTTGATGGGACTTTATTATGATACGAAAGAGTTCGATGAGGTAATCACGCTTTCGCTCCGGCTCCTGAAAGAGAATCCGGAAACCCAGCACCTTGCCGTCATCCACAAATACGCCGTCTCTTCCTTGATCGAACGCCTCCAGGTCCAAAAGACTCCGGAAACAATGAATACTCTCGCTGCCGAATTACAAAATGCGTTGCAGATCAAATCGATTTTCACCGTATCGGAAACAAAAGAATGTTACGGCATTTTAGGAAAGATCCTGTACGAAACAAAAAATTTTGATACGGCTCGGGACGCTTTCGAACATTATTTTGCGCTCGAAGGGCTGTCGCAGCAAGACAGCCAGGCCCACTTCCTGTTTGCTTGCGCACTCATCAAGACCGGCTCGCTCCCCTTGGAAAAAGCAACCGGACATTTGCAAAAAGCGTTTGAACTCGACCCGAATCTGGAAGCCAACAGCAAAATCGAGGTGGAGATTTTCAATGCCTGCGCCACATACCTTCAAAATCCCGAGAAGACGGCCGAAATAGAAACGGTCGAAGCCCTTGCCGCTACGTACTTAAATAAGGCCATTCTCCTTGAACCCGACCAGGTCGACCCGCAAAACTATTTATGGCTCGCAAACTATCGTGTTGCCGAAACGGTCCAATATCCACCCTTATATGCCTGGATGACGCAGGCCAAAGAGCCGCTCTCCGAATCCATTCAGCAGGCAAAGACGCTTTATGCCCACATTTTCACCGATAACGATTGCCTCATCGCTTTTTCGGATAAGACTGCAAGCGTGATCGAAGGGGAAATGTTCAAGCAGGCAATGCTTTACTCCTATGAGGGCGCATACGAGAAGAAAATTGCGATTTTGCAGCGTCTTGTCGAATACCAATCCAGCTACCATGAACTTCCATGGAAACTCAATAAAGAGGTGTTCATCGAACTTGCCAAAACCTACGAAATGACGGGAAGACCTGACATTGCCGAAGATACGTATGCATTTATTTACCACATGGATGATACCGATCTTTCTTTCGCATCCCAAATGGCACGTCTCCATTACGAGAGGCTCTACTTGAAGCATGTCACGTCGGTGGTGGACGAAAGGGAAAAACTCATCGCCATCTTATCCGACCTCAAAGATATCCAAATCCGCAAACATCCTGCCTCCGAACCGCTCCACTTTGAAGCGGCACTCGAATATGCCGAACTCCAGGCACGCATGACGCAAACAAATCCGAATGAAACGTACCTTTTCTACCTTGAACGTATCCGGGAAGATTACTCGGATCTGTTTGACCCGACTTCAGTCCGCTACCATGCTCTATTGGAAGAAAATTCAGATGCTAAGGTGCTGTACAACGAGTACATGAAATATGTCCATCTTGAAATCACCCGCATGCAACTTCTTCTCGATAACGACCACAATCACGACCATTTTACCGTTATGCAGCGCGGATACGAAGAACTGAAAGCATCGACCCGTGCCTTCTATCTTTCCATGAAATTGGACGAACGGATGACTATGGCAAAAAGCTGAGGTGGAAAATGCCTCGAATCATTACCGTCCTTGTTCTCTTCGCCTCTTGTTTTGTCCTAGCGAGCGCACCTGTAAAGCCCCTTTGCCAATATGTATGGCTTCCGGAAAAGGAAATCAAGTGCCCAACGAGGCTGCAGCCTCCCTCTCTTTCGACTGAACTCTCCACAGAAACTCTTGCTTTCGCTCTTTTCCCTCTGGACTATCCCAAACATGATGTCCCGGGCAAAAATCCGGAGCCTCTCTCCCAAACCGCCCTTGTGCAAACCGTTGCCGTTTGTTCGTCTCAATCTCGAGTGACAATGCTCGCGGGCGATGTAGATCTTCCGCTTCATGATTCGGCCGCTTTTGCCCATATTTTTGCGTTACGGGTTGCCGAGCCTGCATGTGAAACCGATACGGTTGCCCTCATAGAACGGGGATACCTCAAGCTGGTTGAACCGCCACCACTCACAGTGCGCCCTCTCCGTCAACCGGTCCTTCCGCAATCGTTTTGCCAGTGCGCCTCCATACCCTCCTTGCTACCCCGGGTAGAGGCAACTCTCCTTTCATTTTCTTCTTCCAATGCCTTTATCGGGACTCTCTCCTACGAATCCGATTTTCCGCCCGTTTCATCACAAAGCCACGTCGCACGAATTCCCCTCAGCAGGAACTGTCATATTGAAAAAGTGGCTTTTGCCTTTGCCCTTCCCCGGTATTCCGTCTCTTTGGAACACGTGACATCGGCCCCGATCGCAGCCTCCATCCCCCTTCCCGAATCGGGATCGGTTCACCCCCGCTTTGAAGCTGTTTCCTCCTCGATTTCGCTCCCTTCCCTTCATTTTGTCCCTCCTCAAAAAGAGATGGAAATCTTTGCTGCCGACTCTTTTCTACTCCAAGAACTTGAAAAGGCCAAAGAGAGCGTCCCCTTGTCTTCCCTGTCGAAGAAGAGTATCCATGTGATACAAAATACCACCCCTTGTCCGAAAAAAGTTCCGCCGCCGGGACCGGACGTAAAAACGGCAATCCAGGTTTCCGTCTACTGCTCGAACTATGCGGTCAAAATCGCTCCCGTTTCTTGTTATCCCGGTTTTTCTTTTTCCGATCTCACGCTTCTTTGCAGCCTGCCCGGACATGTCCCACATCCCATATTACAGCCGGAAATGACCCGGTTTGTGTCGGCAGCAGCCATACCTGCCGTTTCCGCCAGAGCCGATACTGCACCCTATTGCAGCACGATCTCCATCGGAAAAAGAAATCCGGAATCCACTATCCCCTCCTTCCCTCTCGGGCCGGCCCTTTTTACTCCTTACTTCGATTTTTCTTCCGAATCTCCTTTTCAAATCGTTTCTCTGACGCAAGAACATCCTTTCCCCATATTGAATAGGAATATCACTTCGATGATCGCGGTAACCTTGCCGGGAAAGGCTTTGCCTCCGGCTGCTTTCCACACGATGGAAGCTAGCACCGAGAGCAGTACATTTTCTCTCCCCATTCCCCGAATTTCTCTAGAATCCTTCTATCTCACTTCTTTTGCACCGATTGAATTCGGCGCGGAAAAAATCCCCCTCAGCAAAAAGCCGTCTCTTTTCCTTTCTTTCAACACATTGCACGAAAGCAAAAAAGTCAACCTCGCGGTGCGCCAGGCTCATGAAAACGTCTCATTCATTTCGGAACTTCTCACCCTATATAATAAAAATATCGAACACGACTTCGTGTGTGATTTAAAAACATCAAAAGACCCGCTCGGAGAAGACGTGTATTTCCTTCTCAATATCAAACCGAAACCAAAACTGGAATACCTTCCCCTCCCGGGCAAAATCGTTTACATGCTCGACTCTTCGATCGCCATCGAAGAGAAGAAATTCGACACGTACAAAAAAGCCATCTTGCGTTCGATTGCGCATCTGTCCCCCAACATGGCCTTCAATATCATTACTTTTGATAACGGTCATGCCGCTTTTAGCAAAGAGTTTGAAGCAGCCACCCCTGACAATCTGGAAAAGGCGCGCCTCTTTTTGGCAAAATGCAACCGCTCGTCCCGCTCTTCTTCGAAAACCCTCTTTGAACTGATCGCCTATTTCCAAAACCGATCGAAAGAAAAGAAAGAAATCACCAATCTCCTCCTTTTCAGCGACGGAAAAAATTGCGGCAATGTGGTCATGGAACGCGACAAGCTCGTCACCTTTGCCAAAGGAATTCATCCCCGTTTTACAGTGCACGCCTTTGCTCTAGCCGAAAATAACAACCGCCTCATGTTAGAACTCCTCTCTCGCCTCTCACACGGATTCATGATCGAAGGAAACCACCGCCGGCTGGTACGCAAAGTTCTGGCACTTACCACCCGTCTTAAACATCCCATTCTGGAACAAGTCCTGGTCAGTTCGATTGACAAAACAGATCTCGTGATGCATAATGCATTCCTTTCCAACCCCCTTTATAATGCCGGATTCAGTGTGTATGGAAAAGCAAAAAACAGCCGCGAGCTTTCACTCTTTATTCAGGGGTATGCGGGACAAAATTGGGTCGCAATGCCTAAACGGTTTAACATACAAACCAAGGAAACAAATGCCGGACTGGAACGTAAAGTTCGTTATCTCATTGCCCTTGAAGAAATCACAAACTATTTGCTCCGAGGAGACGAATCGGCCCTTTCGCGAGGAAAGACCTTGATGGAAGCCCTTGGAATCGACATAATCGCCAAAAACTAAACCATTTATCAAATGAAAACACGCATCCTCGCCGGACTTTTTAAAAACAGGCCGATCCTGCTCCCCAAGGGGGTAAAGACGCGGCCTATCACCCAGTCGCTAAAAAAATCGATTTTTGACATTCTAGGCGAGCGCATTGCGGGGGCAAATGTCCTCGACCTTTTCGCAGGCTCAGGGTCCATCGGACTCGAGGCCCTCAGCCGTGGCAGCCGCTTTTGCCTCTTTGTTGACAAGTCCAGGGAAGCCAAAAACGCCTTATGTCAAAACATAGAACTTCTGAAAGTTCAGGACCGGTCGCGTTTCTTATATCAAGACGCTTTCCGACTCATAGAAGGGCCTTGCCCTTTCTCCCCGTTTGATCTGCTCTTCCTCGATCCTCCCTATCCATTTGGCCGCCAGGGATATGAAAGACTTCTTTCCATTCTGGACAAGAATAGATCATGGACCCATGAGGGCAGCCTTCTTATCGTTGAAATGCCTTCGGTATTAGCAACTTGCATCGAGCCCCCCTCACGGTTTATCCGGGACCGCGTCAAACGCACCGGCACGACCCATGTCGCCTTTTACACCGTTTCCTTGACTTAGAAATAATAATTCTGATATACTTTGTGTTAAATTATTATTAAAAAGGAACCAATATGCAACCAATTCTTCCCCAGTCCCAAATCCCCTCATACCAGTCTTATTCCCCGGCTCCCCCGGCTGCCCATAACGCTTTCCCTGCTCTTGACACTTTTTTAGAATTGGGGGAAGGGCAACAACCCCGATATGAATACGCCTCCAAATGGGCAAAACAGCTCCGCGATATCTCTTCCCAGAGAGGGGAATCTCCTGCCGATGAGCGGCAGCATTTGATAGAGTGGCTGCAAGGTGCATATGATGCCTTATCAAGAGAACAGCAAAATGCCGTGAATACGTTTGGAATCGCACCGGCCGATTTCAAAGTGGAAGATCTGACGGGGGAGCAAGTGGAAAGGTTTTGCCGAAATCTGGACCATATTTCATTTGCCCAACTATTCTTTTATACCGTCGACTTTTCCGGTACCACCGGAGCTAGGATGTATAAAGAAATCACTAGAGGGGCAACCGGTTTGGATGAGCAAATCACCAAACTTAAAGAGTGGCTAAGGGACCAAAATAACTTCAAAAAACTTGGAATCAAAGATGAGGTACATATCCAACATAGACGAGGAAAATTTTCCGTGATTCCGGCCGACATTGATCTTCTTTATTCCGGTGTAAGAACGTTAAATATAAGATATTCTGATATCACATTTATTGATCCGGCCCTTGGAAAATGTCGGGATATTGCTTCGCTGGGACTCTATGGCAATAAACTTCGCTATTTACCTCAAGGGGTATTTACCCAGTTACGGGACAATTGCGAAATCAGTATCTGGGAGAATCCTGTTCTTGAAGAGATCGGAATTCCTCTTGAAACATTTACGGAAACTCAAACATCAGCACAAAACGCAAAACTCTTCGAAAGATTCAATTCACAGAGGAAAGTAGCCGCACCTTCACCAGAACCCGCACGCACCATCCATCAAGCAGCCACCGCATCTTCTTCAGAAGACGTGCCCGCCACTCCTCAAGCGCCGTGCAGAAGCCTGGATATCTTCTTAGAAAGGGAAAATCAAGCTCGGTATCCCTTTGCCTCACTATGGGCACAGGAAATCCGCACCGTCGCGAGAATCAGACGAAAAAGTGTCGATGGCGAGATGAAAATGCTGACCGACCGGCTCAAGCAAGTCTTCAAGTCTCTCTCGAATGTCAGTCAAAACGTCGTTAACACTTTCGGAGTGTCCTCTGCACATCTCGATATAGAGTCTCTATCTGCCGATCAGATCGAGGAGCTTGTCCGTAATTTTGACCGTCTTTCCTTCTTGGTGTTCTTCCGCTATACCGCCAACCGTGAAGGTTCACAATCCGATTCGATCAATCTCGCAGCCACCGGCAAAGCTACTAGATTGGAAGAAAAGGTCCAAAACATCAAAACATGGCTCTCGACAAATAGGAATAAACTAAACATCCGGGAAAGATTCGTCATTTTTGGCATAGAACATGATCTTCCTGCAATACCTTCCGGCATTCATTTGCTCCTTGAAGGGGTTCGAGATTTGAATCTCCGGTACAACAATATTGCTTTCATTCATCCCGATCTAGGACGCTGCACGACACTTCAAAAAGTGGCCATTTACGGAAATAAAATCTCCTATTTGCCTCAAGGAGTGTTTGGCGGATTAGATACAGAATGTGAAGTCAATCTATATGATAACCCCTTGGCAAGAGAGACGAGATCCTTGCCGGATCTCTTCCTGGATACCCAGAACATCTCTTGGCCGCTAGAAGACTCTTAGAAATTGATGACACGCCCTAGAGATTTTTCTTTGAAACCAGGGTATCGTTTTCGTAGGTCTGGAGCAGTTTAGGGGCGCCGTCATCGGTGTACTTATTAAAGACGCCATGCTTCATCCCGTCCTTATACTCCCCTTCAAAGATGATCGTTCCGCTTTCATTGAAAGTTTTGGAAAGGCCGTGCAACTTGCCTGCAAAATAATTTGTGGTTGACTCAACCTTCCCCGATTCGAAATACGAAGTCACGACACCATCGAGGACTCCGTCTTTAAAACTCGAAAGGCGCCGCGCTTTTCCGGAGGGGTAATATTCGACCGCTTCCCCTTCCTGTTTGTCTTGAACAAACCGAGTAATGAGGAGCAGGGCGCCTTGCGGGGTATAATACTCAGCTGCCCCTTCACGCCGCCCTTTTTCAAAGGGGACTTTTGCGATGAGTTTTTGCGTCTGCGGATGGTATTCGGAAATGATACCTTGCAATTTGCCATTCCGGTAGCTGCCCTCAGCAAGTAACAGGGTCTCATCGCCCTTTCCGGTACTCAGCCGCATCGTATACACGCCCTCTTTCCGCCCGTCCTTATAGTCGACATAGATTTGCCGGCCGTCATTTTCCAAACGGAAATACGAACCGTTCAATTTCCCGTTGACATGGTTCATCGATTCCAACGTGCGTCCGTCTTCATTATAAATCGCCGAAAATCCGAGCTGCTTGCCATGTTTGAAATTGGATTCCGATTTCAACCGACCGCCGGGATAATAGGTTTTCTGCTCCCCGTCTCGAAGTCCGTTCGTATCAAAATGGGAGGAAGATTGCACTACTTCATCAGTCGCTTCACCCTGCATGTAGGCGGGAAAGAAGTCGAACTGCGCCCCAACCAATTTGCCCTGCTCGTGGCGGTGCAAGCATGAGCGAAGCCCGTCTTCGAACCACCCTTCCACTTCTCCTTCGAGAAGATCGGCAGAGTAGACAGCCTTCACCTTAACGGCACCGTTTTCGTGATACATCGTATAAGGACCTTCTTTCTTCCCCTTCACCACCGAAAAATGCTCCTTGAGGGTTCCGTTCGGATAGTAAGTTTTGAGTTCACCCGAAGGAGTACCGTCACGGTATAGGAGTTGCTGCAAAAGAACCCCTTTCGCATCGTACGACACGTAGCTGCCGTCCAAGACACCGCTCGTGTAATGGGCTTCGAGAAGAAGCGCTCCATTTGGATATGACTGGACAAGTTTCCCATCGAGCTTCCCGTCCGCATCGAAGGATTGTTCGAGCTTTCGTTTTCCGTCCGCGAAATATTCAAACCAGTTGCCGACGGGAACGTCTTCATGAAAATTCGATTCCAGAGCAACTTGTCCGTTCTGGTGCCAGTTGGCACATTTGCCCTGTTTTTTCCCGTCTTTAAAATTGTAGATGCCGGCCAGTTTCCCGTTTTCGTGGTACTCTTTCTGCTCTCCGTCGAACTTTCCGTCTTTGTAAAAATATTCCCTCTTGGGCTGTTTGTCATCATACCATTGCAAGAATCGCCCTTCGGGGTTATTTTGTTTAAGGAAATAGCGGGCCGTCATCACGCCGTTTGGCGCATATTCGATCACTTCTGATAGGGCGTTTTCCTGCGTTGCATACTTTCCATGCAACTTCACTTTTCCGTTTTCGTAAAAATATTTGTGTTCCCCTACCGGTTTTCCCTCGACAAATTCTCCCTTACCCAAACTATTTCCAGTCGTAGAGAAATACTCGACGGTTCCGTGAATTTTTCCGTCGGCATAATTTCTCTTTTCTGCCTGGATGCCGTTTTCATGAAAGAAATATTCCGTCCCGTTTTTCGTTCCCGCTTTGTAGTTATGCACAGAACGAATTTCCTGCTTTTCGTCATAAAAAATCGCCGCCGGCTCTTCGGGAGCCGAATCCAATTTTCCGCTTTGATAGCGGTAGCGCGCTTTGAGTTTTCCTTTTTCGTCCCATTCAAACGCAAGCCCTTCTTTCACTCCGTTTTTGTAGTGAACTTCAGCTTTACGCTCGCCGCCGGGATGGTAAAAAAGCTCTTCTTCCACGGGGGAGCCGCCCACAAATACCGATTTGTACGAAAGGGCTCCCGTATCAAAATATTTACGGATTTCACCCTCTTTTTTCCCGTTTGCATACGTCTTTTCCGATTTGGTTTTACCCGAGTCGTATAGCGATTTTCGAGGCCCTTCTTTTATCCCGTTCCGGTACAGGGCTACTTTTTTTACGGCGCCCGAATCATAAAATGCTACGGACAACCCGTGGCACAAGAACTGCGCTTCGGGAACCGAGCCCTGCACTACGTCTTCTTCGAGAAGAATCGTCCCAACAGGTGAGAAGATCAAGTGCTTGACCGGGGTCCATTCCCCCTCTTCTCCTTCGGCAAAAAATAATCCTTCCCGGTCGCTCCCGTTCGGATGGGTGTCTGACACCCGAAATTCCCATTCGGGTTGACGGGGAGCCAAGGTCATTTGCTGTGCTGAAATCAGCACCGAACACAAAATAAAAATAAAAGCTTTCATAAAAATATTCTACCTTTTGCTTTTTTCACAGGCAACGGAAATCCGTTCCCCGCATTACAATACGGCTTGCAGGCGCATCTTCTAGAGAAAGACCCGGCAAAACAATCTGCTTGGTTCCGAGAGCAATTTTCGGAGGAAATTGTCCATGCACATCTTCGACCATGATCAGCCCCTTCTTCCCTTCCGCAAAATCGATTTCGATCGTGATGCCGTAAATCGCCGCCATCTGCCTTGCATATTGCAACTCCGCAGACAGCCGCTTTTTAGTGCTCCGGACCTTATACTGCGCCACCATTTTGCCGCTGTAGGAGGCAATCCACCCCCCTACCATGGCAAGAAGGGCAATCACAAGCACGAGTTCGAGCAGGGTAAAAGCTCTAGAACATGTGCGGATATTTTTCACGCATCTGTTCATCATTCATGCCTTTGGCCACACAATGGTTTTTAAACGCATCGGACGAAATGATGAAATCATCGTCTTTGTGGCTGATTTTAAATTGCGTTCCCCATCCGTCCTTCATCATCGATTTCGGATTTTTGATGAGTCCCGATTTTTCCAGGACGCGCTGCACTTGATCGATCTCGATGTTGTCTCCGGTAAGATTCTCGGTACCTGCAAGACCTCTTGCACATTCAAGCGCGAGCACTTCGTGAATGCGTTTTGCCGATTCACTTGTCTTGAATGCCTTGCCTTCCGCCGTCGTCCCTTTTAAATTGTAGCCGACAACGGCACTGATCACTCCGATTAAAAAAATCACAATCATGATTTCAAGGAGTGTCAACGCCCTTTTTTTCGCTTTTTTCGCCATGTTTTTTTCTCCTCGTTTCAACTGAGCGTTGAAACATCTGTAAGCGGCAACAAAATCGATAATACAATCGTGCCTATAATTATTGCAAGTATTACTAATAGCATGGGCTGTAAAAACTGTAAAAACTGGGCAATCGACCTGTTCAAATTGTCCTCATACATTTTCGCCACATGCATCAGCATTTCTCCTTGCGAACCGGTTTTTTCGCCGGTCGCAAGCATCCTCGTAAAAAGCGGAGGGATGATCGACTCCCCCCGCAGCCCTTCCGACATGGCTTTCCCTTCCAAAAGCTCCGCTTCGATGCGATCAAATACCCGCTCAAACCGGGGGAAGTTCAACACTTTTTTACTCAGCCGGAGCGCCTCGAGTGCTACAATGCCGCTCTTTAGAAGAAGGGCAAAGGTTCGAGAAAATCGCATCACAACCGATTCGGTTATGATTTTCTTACAGATGGGTATTTTTAGTAAGAAGTTTTTAAAAGCATTTTTGAATTTCGCTCTCCGAAAAATCTGCCAGGCAAGAATCACAGTGGAAAAGAGCGTGATAAAAAAAAGCAGGGCATGCGTGGTGAGCCAATTGCTTATCCGGATGATGGATTGTGTCAAGGGGTGTATGGGCCTATCTTCAAACAAGTCTTTCATGGAAGGAATCAGGTAAAAAAACAGCCCCATCAAGAGAAAAAACGCAAATGAAAGAAGTGCGGCCGGATAGATGAGCGCTTTTTTGATTTCCCGTTCGATCGCAAGATTTTTTTCCAGAATAGTCGATAGCTCAAAAAAAACGACATCCAGCGTGCCGGAAGTTTCCGCCGATTGGACCATGGCGACATAGATCGAATCAAACAGCTTCGGATATTTTTTCAAAGCTTCGGACAAATATTTCCCTTCTTTGACATACTCGCAAAAATCAAGGATGAGCGCCGCTTCTTTCTTTTTTTGATATTTTTCGCGCAGGGTAACAAGGGTTTCGTAAAGGGGAAGCCCCGACTGCAAGAGCTGAGCAAGCTCGCGGGTGAAATGAATGACAAAAAGTTTAGATCCTCGAAAGAGCGCCTTTTCGGAAAGTTTTTTGTAGAGACGCACGGTAAGGTAAAGGACTCCTTGCCTGCGGAGTTTATCTTTGGCGTTTTCCAAATTGTCCGCATCGATAAACCCCCGTTGTTTCCGTCCTTCCACGGTAATATGTGCATATTCGAATAGCGCCATAACTATACCCACTCTTCATCGATGGCACGGGTGACGCGGACCACCTCTTCGATCGTCGTTTCTCCCCGGAGAACGAGTTCAATCCCCCGCTGTCTCAGGGACACCATCCCTTCTTCAAGGGCGATCTGCCCGAGCCGCGAAGCATCGGGAGAAATGAGCAGCTGATGTTTTATGGCGTGCGTGATCGGCATGTATTCATACAGCCCGATCCTCCCCTTATAGCCGGTATGGTAACATTCGCTGCATCCCTTTCCCACGCGAAAATTACCCCGTATTCCGGCTGCAATTCCGAGTTCTCGTTTTTCCTCTTCATCGGGCTCGTACGGAACGCTACACCGACCGCATATTTTGCGAACAAGACGCTGCGCCAGCACGAGCAGAAGCGAAGAGGAAAGAAGGTACGGCTCCACCCCCATATCGATCAAGCGAGCAATGGCAGAGGGGGCATCGTTGGTGTGCAGTGTACTGAGCACCAGATGTCCGGTCATGGAAGCTTGCGTTGCGATTTCGGCCGTCTCATGATCTCGGATTTCTCCAATCATGACAACGTCGGGGTCTTGGCGCAAAATATGGCGAAGGCCTCGTGCAAAGGTGAGGCCGATCTTGGGATTCACTCCGATTTGAGCCATGCTGGGAAGTTTAAATTCGACCGGATCTTCGATAGTCATGATATTCACTTTGCGCGCGTCGATTTCAAAAAGTGAGCTGTAGAGAGTTGTTGTCTTCCCGCTTCCGGTCGGCCCTGTGACGAGTATGATCCCCTGATTTTGCCTGACGACTCCTTTCATTACCTTGAGGAGCTCGACCGGCATCCCAATCCGGTCAAGACCGAGCACGACCTGCGACTTGTCAAGAATACGGAGAACGATTCTTTCTCCGAATACGACAGGGATCGTACTCACACGGAAATCGATCTCTTTGCCCCCGACCTTCAATTTCATGCGGCCGTCTTGCGGA
>MGLW01000014.1 GCA_001794905.1 Chlamydiae bacterium RIFCSPHIGHO2_12_FULL_49_11 | reverse complement strand
GATGCTTCTTTGAAGGGCTTGCACCTCGTCCGAAAGGCGGCCTTGCAGGTCGGCACCGGCCGCTTTTAGGGCCGCATCGTTTTTAGCTCCGATGAGGTCTTGGACTGCTTCTGCCTGCACAAGGTCGATTTTACCATTTCGGAAGGCGCGCAAGGTGAATTCTCCCGGCTCGGCCAGACGCGCGCCGGAGCGGAGGACGAGGGCAAGGATTTTTTTGGTGATGAATAGTCCGCCGTGGCAGTGAATTTCGACCGTATCGTCTCCCGTGTACGAGCGACCGTCCCGAAATGCTAGGAGAAGCACCTGATCAAGCGCTGTGCCGACTTCATCCGTGATGGTTCCTAGCTTGGCCGTATGGGAAGGCATCTGATCTACATTCCGGGAAAAAATGCGTGCTGCGATCGAAAAAGCGTCCGGACCCGAGAGGCGGATGATTGAAATCCCCCCCTGCCCTATCGGGGTGGCAATGGCTGTGATAGTGTCACCGTTCATACCCCGTGATATTAACACGAGTGAGCATTTGCAGTGAAGACCGGATGAGTTCTTGCAGGGAAAGGGAAGGTGGAGCTGCCTCTAAAAGTTTTTTGAGGGAAGTTTTGATTTCGATCTCTTTGAATCCCAGCTTTTCGAGGGCAGAGAAAGCGTCGTCGAAAAGGGAAATATGACCGGTGAGGCGCTCCATTTGCATCTCACGGATCGAAAACCGTTTTTGGTTTTTGAGGTCGACCACCATTTTTTCGGCCGTTTTTTTTCCGATCCCCGGAATTTTTTGAAAAAAGGCGGCGTTATCCCGTCCCGCATGGTGAAGAAGCTCTTCGAGCGAAGCGGCGTTCATGATGCCGAGAGCCGTTTTTGGACCGATGCCGCTCAAGGTTCCGAGCCATTCAAAAAAAGCGCGCTCTTCGCGGCCGGCAAATCCGAACAGTTTTTCCGTCTCTTCGCGTACATAGTGTGAGACAAACACTTTGAAAAGACCCGTTTCCCCGGTTGCTTTGACGATCACGTTATGGGTGGCATGAACGCGATATCCCACTCCTTGAACCTCGAGGATCAAATGATCATCTTCGAGAAAGGTGACAGTGCCGATCAAGTAGTCGTACATAAAGGTTCCTTGGTTTCAAACGCTCGTGCTAGAGCCAGTAAAAGGGCGTCCGCCTCATCATCGCACTCGAGAAATTTCGGAACATCGATAAGGCGCGGAATCATTTTCATCACCGTTGCTTTCGTAGCGTGTCCGTGTCCCGTGACCCTTTTCTTGGCAGAGGACGGTGCATATTCGGAAACATGGAGCCCGCGCTTTCCGGCAAGAAGCAAGACAGCGCCCCTGCTCATCGTCAGTGCTATGGTGCTATGGGCGTTTTTGGAGAAAAATTGCGTCTCGACGGCAAGAAATGCCGGAGAGTGACGCCCCACAATTTCGTCAAGAGTATCGTAGATTGTGGCCAATTTATCTTGAATTGCCCCTTTTACTAATTGCAGCGTACCCGATTCTATATACAGTACCCGCCCCTTACGCTGCTCCACGACTGCCCAACCGAGGGAATACAGCCCCGGATCGACTCCCAAGATGATCATGCCATTCTTCATCTAAATAGTGACACTATCGAACTCCGGTTTGATTTTCAAGGGAGATTATCATATTCACTCTAGGGCGTGTTGTTGCATTTTCTTGACCAAATTTTGGAAATAGCGAAAAACTATTCCCGGAGACAGGTCTCTGAGTAGCTGAAGAAACGTTTCTCCCTTCGGAGTGACCGCAGAATAGTCTGCCCCATTTTCAAGGAGGAGACGGCCAATTTCCATGATATCTTGTTCTGTTACGTCCCAATCCAGACAGTCCCTTACGAGAAGAAGCAACGGGGGGTACCCATTGGCATTTTTGATATTGACGGAGTCAGCTGCTCCATTTTCGAGGAGAAATGCGACTACAGGAAGGGAAGAGAAATATACTGCCAAGGACAAAGGGGTATTTCTTTCGTCATTTGGCAGGTTTATGTCATCCCTACAAAACGGAAGAACCAGCTGTACCGCCCTAAGATTCTTTAGGGAAGATGCTCTATGCAATGCCGTGTTTCCATACCCGTTCGGAAGGTCTTTTGTATTGACCGGAAGTGCCTCCGCAACGATGCGTACTATCTCGAGATTTCCCCGCCCTATAGCCATCTGTAACGCTGTACTTCTCTGGTGGTCGGTAGTTCTTCGAGGGATAGCATCTTTACCCTCTTGATAAGAAAGCAAAATACGGAGAATCGCTTCTGATCCGTAGCGTGCAGCATGGTGGACCGGTGTCCATCCACGGTGCTCTCCCAAGAGAATGGAAGGCACAGCACCATGTTCCAAGAGGAAAGTGACAATTTCGTCTAATCCAAGACGGGAAGCAAGATGGAGCGGTGTCCATAGACCGTTGTCTGACAGATTCACGTCAACGCCGTGCTCTACTAATAATGCCACCATCAGAAGGTTATTTTTACGAACAGCAGTAAGGAGTGGAGTTTCGCCGGTAATAGCGGCCCGATTGATATTGTGACCTTGATCGTGCCGTAAAAACAAGGCAACGACACCGGTATCGCCTTTAGAAACGGCGTGATGGAACAAGGTTTTCCTATGGTACAGATCGTCGAGAGCTTTGCTCCAACCTTGTTCCAGAAACAGTGTGAGAATGGGGATACAGTTGTTGTCCAGAGCCAGACAAAATGAACTCTTCCCATCCCGGAACGTTTGTCGGGGATTGGCGCCATATTCCAGCAGTAACGTGGCACATTCGCTATTTCCCCTTTCTACTACAACCCGGAGTCCTTCATCGATCATAGCGCCTTTGTAATGGGGAAGGAGCCGTTTTAGCTTTTCATGGTCGCACATTACAAGCGCTTGTTCTACGAGCTGAGCAATCGTTTCGGCATGGTCCGTGCTCAAAATTTGCGAGACGATCAATTGAATGAGATCTTCGTTCCCCTTTTCTAAGGCAATGGAGAGAGGAGTTTCTTTATTCCGGTTCTCCATTGAGGCCGCCACGTCAGCGCCGTTTCTAATCAGAAGCTCGGCAATGGCCGTATCACTTCTCCTTGCCGCAATGTGCAGGGGGGTGTCACCGCGCTCATCCTGGAGATTCGTGAACATGGAATATTGTTGTCTCACCATTTCTGTAATGTCGGCGAGACTTTTTGTTTGCACCGCTTCATGCAGAGGGGTGGTACCGCTTAGCTGCAGATATGTTAAAACACCTTCATCAGAGCTGACTCGTTCCATAGACACGTTCCTTTTTTATAAAGGATAGTTTAATTGAATGTTTTTTAACAAGCTCATTCTCTGAGATTACGGTGCCAATCTGCCTCATTGGCGCACATTTTTTGGATTGGGTTAACCTATGTTTTTGTAAAAAATTTATAAGCCTGCGGCTAATTAATAAAACGCCCTTAGATTAAACCGTAGAGGGAATCGGTTTTTTCTCGCGTTTGATATAAGTTGCATCGGCGAGGTGATGATGAGCGTTTTCATTCGATCCTTCTTGAGAAAATCGCGGCGATTTTATAAAGAGGAGGGAAGGCGGCCGGCATGAAAAAAATCGTTGTTTTCTCTGTGATTCTGCTGTGCATCACCGGGATCGTCATCACGGCTATGGTGCTGCTGTTTCGGGAAAGGGCGGTGCGCGATGCTATCGTGCTGTACGGCAACGTCGACGTGCGCGAGGTTGATATCGGCTTTCGCGTTGCGGGACGGGTACGATCCCTCTGTTTTGAAGAGGGGGACCTCGTGTGCGAGGGCCAGCTCATGTGTTCTCTCGATTCTGACCCGTACACCGGCAGGCTGGAAGAAGCGGTCGCAGCACGGGAAGCGGTCTTCTCTGAACTGGCCAATGCCGAAATATTGTTGAAACGGAGGTTGGAATTGATTCCGGTCGGCGGCGTTTCACAGGAAGATGTCGATAATGCCGTCACAAGTGTCGAGACGGGGAGGGCTAACCTCAGAAATGCCGATGCGGCCGTGTGCGTGGCTCGTGATAATCTAAGCTACACGCAAGCATTCGCTCCGACGGGAGGCATTGTTTTGACACGCATCCGCGAGCCGGGTAGTGTTGTGAATCCGACCGATCCGGTGTATACACTCTCCATCATGAACCCCGTGTGGATTCGTGCTTTTGTCGACGAGCCCGATTTGGGGAAAGTGCATTACGGTATGACGGCTGAAGTGAAGACCGACTCGGGTAGGCGGTATACGGGCAAGGTCGGTTTCATTTCGCCCGTCGCCGAGTTTACGCCTAAATCGGTTGAAACGGTGAAATTGCGGACCGATCTCGTGTACCGATTGCGGATCTATGTAGACAATCCCGATCGGGGCCTCGTACAGGGGATGCCGGTCACGGTCCAACTTCGTTTGGGTGAAACATGAATGTGGTCGAAATACGAAACCTCACCAAACGGTTCCGATCCGAAAAATGCAATGCCATCGAGGAAATCACGACATCCATTCCCAAAGGAAAAATGGTGGCCCTCGTCGGCCCCGACGGAGCGGGAAAGACAACCCTCCTCCGCCTCATGGCCGGACTTTTGAGGCCGACGTTGGGATCGATCACGGTAGGCGGGTACGATACGGTGAAAGATCCCGAATGCATCCGGTTTTTTACCGGATATATGCCTCAAAAATTCGGCCTCTATGAAGATCTCACCGTCGAACAAAATCTGAACCTGTATGCCGAACTGAGGAATGTCCGTGTCGAGGATAAAGCAGGGGTGTGCGAAAAGCTCCTCCGGTTCACATCCTTGTCCCCGTTTAAAAAGCGGCTTGCAAAAAATTTGTCGGGGGGCATGAAACAAAAGCTCGGCCTCGCCTGCGCCCTCATCAAAAAGCCGATGCTTCTCCTTCTGGACGAGCCGAGCGTGGGAATTGACCCGAAGTCGAGGCGGGAGCTGTGGACGATGGTGAAAGAACTGTTGAAAGAAGAAATCACAGTGGTGTGGAGCAGCGCCTACCTGGATGAGGCGGAAAAATGCGACCACATCTTCCTTCTCAGTCAAGGAAAACTGCTCTACGACGGCAATCCGGAAACGCTCACGAGAGAGGTGTCGGGCAAGGTCTTTCTTGTGAAAACACGGTCCGAAGAAAAACGGAAAGTACTCCAAAAACTCCTTATGTCGGACCATGTGATCGACGGTACCATACAGGGAGAAAAGCTCCGGATTCTCTTAAAAGAAGGCGCCTTGAAGGGGTTCGAGACCGAACCTGCCGCGGCAAGATTCGAAGACGCATTTATCTACATGCTCGGCGGCGGACCGAAAGGGGAATCGAAACTCGCAGAAATGGCACCGGTCGTCCCACATGATGCGAGTGCGTCGGTTGAGGCGGTGGAGCTTTCAAAAGTGTTCGGGTCGTACACGGCTGTCGATCGTGTGTCACTCCGTGTGTCCAAAGGAGAAATTTTCGGACTCTTGGGGCCGAACGGTGCGGGCAAAACCACGATTTTTAAGATGCTGTGCGGCCTGATCTTTCCCACAACGGGCAGAGCGCTGGTCAATAATCTGGACTTGCAGAAAGCCCCATCGGTTGCTCGATCCCACATCGGATACATGGCACAAAAATTTTCGCTCTATGACAATTTAACGGTGCACCAAAACCTTTCTTTTTTTTCCGGCGTTTACGGCCTTACCCATCGTAAAAAAAAGGAGGCGATCGAGTCCATGGTGTCAATTTTCGGATTGGAGAAGTATCTCAAGGCAACGGTCGGTATGCTGCCGCTTGGATTCAAGCAGCGCCTGGCGCTTGCCTGTGCCAACATGCACCGGCCCGATATCCTGTTTCTTGACGAGCCGACCTCGGGCGTCGACCCGATCACCCGCCGTGAATTTTGGAACCACATCAACGGCCTCGTTGAAAAAGGGGTGACGATTTTTATCACAACACACTTCATGGATGAGGCCGAATATTGTGATCGGATTGCACTGATTTATCGCGGCAAAATCATCACCATGGATACCCCGGACCATCTCAAGGAGAAAATGAAAACGGAGGCATGTCACAATCCTACCCTTGAAGATGTGTTTATCACCATGTTGGAGCAGAATGGATAGAAACGAAATTCTCGCGATAACAAAACGGGGAAGAACAAGGCGGATTCGGGCCCTTATTGTGAAAGAATTTCTCCAGATCGTTCGCGATCCGAGCAGTATCATGATCACCGTTTTCTTGCCGCTCATCCTGGTTTTTTTGTACGGTTCCGGTGTGTCGCTCGATCTTGACCGGTTGAGGATCGGCCTTGTTCTCGAAGATACGGCGCCGGATGCCATGAGCTTTGCCGCTTCGCTACAGGACAGCCGTTATTTCGATGTAACGGTGGCGCGCGATATACGACAGCTTGAAGGCGAGTTGGTCCGCGGCTCCCTTCGAGGCATTGTTGTCGTTCCCTCGTATTTTAGCGAATTCCGGAAGCGGCCCGCAAAGATTGCGCCGATCCAGGTGATTGCGGACGGGAGCGAGACAAATACGGCAAATTTTGTAAAAAATTATGTGCAGGGAGCCTTTCAAAACTGGCAGATGCAGGAGGCGCTCGCCAGCGGCGTCAGGAAAGAGGCGCCCCTCATCCGTCCCGAGCCGCGGTTCTGGTATAATCAAGAGCTCGAGAGCCGCCTGTTTCTTTTGCCCGGATCGCTTGCCATAATCATGACCCTCACGGGCGCTCTCCTCACAGCCCTTGTGGTAGCTCGCGAGTGGGAGCGGGGAACCATGGAGGCGCTCATGTCCACCCAAATCGGTATTAAAGAATTGGTGTTTGCAAAAATCGTCCCCTATTTTTTCCTCGGCATGATTGCGATGGCGCTCTCGGTTTTTCTCTCGGTCGTCTTCTACGGCGTGCCGCTCCGAGGGAGCTTATGGCTTCTTGTTCTTGTTTCGGCAGCTTTTTTGTTTTGTTCTCTGGGACTGGGTCTTTTGATTTCCACCCTCACCAAAAATCAGATTTTTGCTTACCAGATCACACTCATTGTCGGGTTTTTACCCGCCTACATTTTATCCGGATTTCTCTTTGAAATTACCAGCATGCCGCAATGGATACAGGTGCTCACCCTTGCCATTCCGGCGCGTTACTTTGTCCAGAGCCTGCAGACGCTCTTTCTGGTCGGCAATGTGGGCGATTTACTTTTGTATGATATGATTCCGATTGTGGGGTTCGGCATTCTTTTTTTTGTCATCACAGCATTCAAAACAGTCAAGAGGTTAGATTGAGCACGGTAATCGCACTCATTTGGAAAGAGCTGCTCTCGGTTCTTTACGACGCTAAAATCCGGATTGCCATTGTTGCCCCGCCCCTCATCCAGCTTTTTGTTTTTGCTTTTGCCGCTACCCTCGATGTTAAAAACGTGCCGATCGGAGTGCTCAATAGAGATAACGGAGAGCAGGGGATTGAGCTGGTGGAAAGGCTGATCGGAACACGAGTTTTCAATCACAAAATCACTTTTCTCAAAGGAGTCGAAGAGATCGCCTCTTTCATTAACCGGCAAAGCGGTGTGATGGTCGTTTCCATCGATCCGAGCTTTTCTCGCGACCTGGACAGCGGAAAAGAGGCACCCCTCCAGCTCATTTTCGACGGCAGGAAAACCAATACGGCGCAAATTCTTTTCGGCTACATGCAAAGCATCATCGAACAGTTCAATGCAGATAGGGCCGCCAAGGTAGCGCCCATTCCAAAAAAAACGGAACTCGTGCCGCGCGTTTGGTTCAATCCGAATCTTATCTATTTCTGGTACAACATTCCTTGCCTTGTCGTTATTTTGGCGATGCTTACCTGCCTTGTGGTGACGACGCAATCGGTCGCACGCGAACGGGAACTCGGGACCTTTGACCAGCTTCTTGTGTCGCCGCTCGTTCCTTTCCAAATCCTCATCGGAAAACTGGCACCCGGGATTGTGATTGGTCTCGGAGAAGGAGCACTCATGCTCACTATCGGAACCCTCGTGCTTGGAGTTCCCTTCAACGGATCTCTCCTCCTCTACTTTGCGAGCCTGTTTGTTTTTGTGGCTGCGATCAGCGGTGTCGGCCTCTTTATTTCGGCCCTTTCAAGTACGCAGCAACAAGCCATGCTTGGTACGTTTGTCTTCATGCTCCCTTCGGTCCTCCTTTCCGGGTATGCCACCCCCATCGAAAACATGCCTGCCTGGCTCCAGCCCGTCACTTATATGATTCCGCTCAGATACATGCTGGTGATTTCGAAAGGGATTTTTCTCAAGGCGATGTCGGCCCGGGTGGTA
>MGLW01000013.1 GCA_001794905.1 Chlamydiae bacterium RIFCSPHIGHO2_12_FULL_49_11 | reverse complement strand
TCGAGGGCGTCGGCACGTATACCGTCCTGGGAGAGACGCTCGACGACGCACTCGGCGAAGCACTCGACAAAACCGGGCGCCTCCTCGATCTCCCCTACCCCGGGGGGGTGCATCTGGAAACCCTCGCAAAAGAGTGCCTTTCTCCTCAAAATATTTTTCGCCGGCCTAAAGTGGACGGTTTCAATTTCTCATTTAGCGGAATGAAAACGCAGGCCCTCTATTATATCAGAAAAAATCCGCCCCGAAACCGGGCAGAGCGGGCTGCCATTGCCTACAGTTTCCAGGAGACAATGTTTGATGAGATCGCTTTCAAAACCCGTGCTGCCGGAGAAAAGCTCGGAGTCAAAGATCTTTTTGCCGGGGGTGGAGTCATTTGCAACGAAAGGCTGCGGGAAAAGCTAAAAGCGGGAGGGATGAGAGTCCATTTTCCTCCCAAGGAGCTCTGCGTAGATAACGGCGCGATGATCGCCGGCCTCGGTTTCCATGTGTGGCACAGGAAAGGAAGGGCCGGTGAAGATTTTTCTTTCACCCCGGTCCCCACAAAAACCCGCTTGATTATATAGGATTTTTTGGGTACACTCTTTTCAAAATCTCGGATGGGAATATGGCAAAGAAAAAATCGCGTCAGGTGGTCACTCTGGAGTGCACCGAAAGCAACACTCGCTACGCAACCTACAAAAACCCTAAAAATACAACGGGTCGACTGGAGCTTAAAAAGTATTGCCCTGAACTCAAGCGGCATGCTCTTTTTAGAGAAAAAAAATAAGCGCGGGAGGAGAAGGTATGTTCGTCCCTTTCTTTTTAAAGAAATACCTTCTACCACACCGTCGGCACATTGCCGTTTCGCTCATTTCGTTCATCTCGATCGCTGTGATTTCCTTGATCACCTGGCTGATCATCCTTTTTTTATCCGTGACTGAAGGACTTGAAACCAAATGGCTCGACAAGCTTACTTCCCTCAACGGCCAGATCAAAATTGTCCCGACCGAAGCGTATTACAATTCATACTACTACCAGGGCGATGCCTTTTCGGAGGGGGCCGGGTATAAAACGAAGACGATCAAAGAAAAACTCCTCCTCGACCTTGCAGGGCAAAGCGACCCTTCGGATATGCTCTCAAAAAAAGTGTTTGACGCCCTCAAAGTGCCCAAGGTTTCTTTTGTCGACGAGTATAACACCGCTGCCGCCATTGTGAAAATCCACGCCGGCGATCTTTCTTCCTCGCTCGTTTCTCAGGCCTCCTATTTCACCAATTTCTCCGGAAATAACCCCGTCTTCCAAAAAATCGTGGAAAAATTGACCGGCGGCGATTTACTTTATCTCTTCTCTCAATGCCGCGAAATGGACGAATATAATCAAAAGCGGCTCCTTTCCAACATCGAAAATTTCAAGGGGAAAGTGCAAGGAAATTACGGCATCATGCTCAGCCAGGTCACCATCCTCAAACCCCTTCCCTTGCAAGTAAAGAAGGACAACCAGGGCCGGCCCGTTTACATCGTCGAATTTGACCATGTTCACCACACCCGCCTTTCCCAGGAAGGAGAGAACTTCTTTCTGGAAGACGGCGCGGAAAAAACCCTTCTCGATCCGGGAGCCCTCCTTTTCATGTCGCCCGGGATCGTCTTCACTTCTTATATCGATATTTCCACCCCACTCTACACAACCGTTTGCCAACACCCTTCCCTGGAATTCAAGATCCCCCTGCATGGCCTCACTCCGATCAGTGTAAAGCCGGTGCTCCAATTTAAGGAAAAGCCCCAATACGAACCTCTCTGGCTCTACCTTTTTGATAAAGAAATGGTCCTTCCCAACGACGCCATCTTGGTGCCGAAACAACTGCGCGACCAAGAAGTTCATATCGGCGACCGTGCTTCCATCAATTTCGACGCAGCTTCCCTCACCCAAATGAAAGAGATGAAGCTCAGCGCCGTCGTTGCCGGATTTTACGATCCGGGCATTTTCACCCTCGGTAATAAGGTGCTCTATGCAAGCGATGACACGATCCTCATGATCCAAGACATCTCGCACATGCAACCGGTCGATCCCCTGTTCCAAAATGGCATCAATATCTGGGTCGATCAAATCACCCATACCGCTACCGTCGAAAAAGAAATCCGCCGCGCGATCCAGCAAGCGGGCATTGAGCCCTACTTCAATGTGATCGCTTACTACGACTTTCCCTTTGCCAAAGATTTTATCCAGCAATTCCAGAGTGACCAGACCCTATTTACTATCGTCGGCATCATCGTTATCATGGTGGCAGCCAGTAATATTATGTCGATGCTGTTTCTCCTCATCTATCAGAAAAAGCATGAAATCGGAGTTTTTCTTACCCTCGGCGCAAAAAAAAGCTCCATTGTCCTCCTCTTCTCTTTGCTTGGACTCATCTTGGGCCTCATCAGCATCGTAATCGGCATCCTTCTTTCCTACCTCACCCTCAAAAATATGCCGCTCCTTGCCGGCATGCTCAGTAAAATCCAGGGGCACGACATCTTCAACGTCCTCTTTTACGGGTCGACACTCCCCTCTGAAATCAGCATGAAAGGCCTCTCCTTCACCGTGATTTTAACGATTGTCGTCTCAATCACCTCTGCCCTGATCCCTGCCATCCGCGCCGCAAAAATTAAACCGATCGATATTTTGAGGGAGAAATGAGAAAACAGCGCATCGAAGCCAAAGGGCTGCAAAAAATCTTCTCCGACCCCACACGGCGCGTCCTCTTTGAAAATGTGGACCTTGCCGTCAGTGAAGGGGAAAACATCGCCATCATCGGAAAATCGGGAACCGGCAAAAGCACCCTCCTGCAAATTCTCGCGACGCTCGACGAGCCGACTGCGGGCCAAATCACTTATTTCGAAAAAACGGTGACCAAAAAAGAACACCCCCTCCTCCGCCGGCATAAGATGGGCTTCATTTTTCAGGACCACCACCTCCTTGACGATTACACCGTCATGGAAAACATCCTTCTCCCACAAAAGATTGCCGCTACCTCTCTCACTGCGGCTCTCGCCCGTGCCGATTTCCTCCTTGATGCAATCGGTCTCATGAACCTCAAAGAGCACAAAGTCCAAAACCTCTCCGGCGGAGAAAAGCAGCGCATTGCCCTCGTGCGCGCTTTTATCAACCACCCCGAAATCATCTTTGCCGACGAGCCGACGGGAAACTTGGACCAGGTAACGAGCGGTAAAATTGAGAATCTGCTCTTCAAGCTCGCAAGTGAAGAAAATGTATCCCTCGTTATCGTCACGCACGATCCCCTACTCGCCGGGAAAACGGATCGCGTTTATGAAATCCGTTCTTTAACCCTTAGCGAGGTAAACCTTGCCGCTGTTTGAATTTGCCTTTCCCCACGTGACTGTTTACCCGCGCGACCTGGAACTTTTTTTCGCGTCGGCCGCAACTACATCCCACCTCAATACAAGATCTCTTGTGGTGCATGCTCCGAATCGTTTTAATAACGAGCAGTCCGCCCTTATTTTGACAGAGCGCCATCTGACTTGCATCGTAGATAGATACCCAAATTTAACTGCACTCAATCTCCATATGTGCAATATGACCGGCGGCCTTTCGGAATTAAACCGCCTTTCCAAGCTACGGCAGCTCCGATTTTCCAATTCCGATGTTCCGGAATGGGAACTTGTAAATATACTGCTCCCACACCTGCACGTTTTTTCCCTTTCCAACGGCAGAAGGGTTGTTCCGGAGAGCCTCATGTTTTTTCTTTCCCGTCATCCCCTCATTACCGGCCTTGAACTGCCCTTCACAGACATGGATTGTACCTCTAGGATGATTGCTGATGTAGCCCCCCATCTCTACTGTCTCAATCTCAATTGCTCTAATTTCTCTTCCGATAACATTGCACGGATTGCCCTGTGTGCACACTCCCTTTCCGTTCTCCGTTTGCAATATCTCACTTTGGATGGTACGGCCTTGCAATGTTTTACTAATCTACCTCTTCAAGAGCTGGACCTTTCGGGCGTGCGCTTTACTTCTCGCTACCCTTTGACACGTCTTTCCCTGATTCAGACCCTAGTTTCCCTTTCTCTTGCAGACATTCAAGGATTAACCGACGCTGATTTTACAGCTTTCTATTTTTACAATCTCAGAGTCCTGAATCTGACCGGAATTCAAATTTCGAGCGCTGCTTTTGTCTACTTCGTCGCTCGATGCCCCCGCCTGCAAGATGTTGACATCACAAGGTGCAGCAATCTCAAAAATAAGTCCCTCCTTTCCCTCTCAAAAACCGGTCTCCTTAAAAGGCTCTGCATCGCCTACTGCCGAAAAATCACATCCGCAGCTTTGTATAGTCTAGCAGAGAGTCCACACCTTACCGCACTTTCCCTATCCGCCTGCAGGCGCATTTGGAACAAGACTCTCATCCATATTGCCGAGAGGTGTACCGAGATCCAATCGCTGAATCTTTCCCGCCTCACCAAGCTCGATGATTCCACCCTGACAAAACTGGTAGAAGAACTGTCTTGCCTACAAAATCTCACGATCGACGGCTGCCCCAAATTAACCGACACTGCCATCGCAGCCCTTTTCACAAGAAGGCCCCAGCTGACTGAATTATCGATGTGCTGGGGCAACTTTACCGATAAAAGCCTTCAATGCATCGCCGCGCTCGCATTTGGATTGCAATTTCTTGCCCTCAGAGGCAACCAATTCACAGAGGACGGCATCAAACTTGTCAGACACCGCTGCCCTTCCCTCCACACAATTGAAGTTTAAGAAGACACTGCGAGCCGTGCGCGCTCTTCAATCACTTGCACAAGATCCTTTTTTACACGGATGCGGCCGGCATTCTGCCGATACCAGGCCGCGTTATGTCCGTGAATATCGGAGGCATGGGGGTCGAGACCGAGAGTGTCAAGCCACTCGAGCATATCGGGATTTTGTGTGAGCATCAGCGCATTCTGCCTCTTTGAATTTTGCACATGAACATTCACACCACGCAGATGCAAGAAAACTGCTTCGGAAAAATCGTTTTCTTCCACAACACGGAGAAAAGGGACTATTTCTGGAAAATATCGCGTGGGGTATTGCACTTTATCAGGATTGGCTCCTGCAAAGATCAGCGTCGCAAACGGCTCTTTTCTCAATCTGTGGGGAAGAGCCAGCACAGCGCATAAAGGCACTTTTCCCAAAGGGTCTTCTTCGTTCACATTGGCTCCGGCCTCAATCAAATTCCTCATTCCACGCATATCGAACCTTTCTATCGCATCAATAAGCGGAGTAGTCTTCGGCCAAGGGCATCGTGCAAGTTCCATCAATCGCGAAGCGCAAAACAGCGTTATTCTCATATCAACTCTCCAAATATCCTTCCAATTCTCCGGGCAAAACACTCCGGTCCACTACGAGCTCCACATTTTCTGAAAGCTTAGGAATCCTGTCTACAACCCAGGGACTAATGACAAGCTTTCTGAGTTCGGGTAAGTTTCCGAGCTCATTCGGAAGAGCTTCCAAAAACGGATTGTAGGAGAGATTGAGCGCTCTTAGATTATGACCCGCTTGAATGCATGGATCTATCTGAACGAGCCTATTGGCACTCAGATCGAGATATTCCAGCCGATTTAACCAAAGCGGCTTATCGGGAAAGACTGTAAGGCGGTTCCCATGAAGATCGAGGATTTTTATTTCTGCAGTGAACTCCATTCCCACCGGAAGCTGGGCAAGGCAATTTTCGCCGAGGAAAAGCTCCGCAAGATTCTTTAACTTGCCGATCTCCACCTGAGAAAGACCGCAGCCGGTTAAATCCAGACTCGTTAAGTAACCCCCTATTTCGACAGGTCCACAAAATGTAGAAATCGGATTATGGGCAAGACTGAGTTTGACAAGGCGGGCCATTTTAGATAGAACATCGGGAACCCGGCTCAAGCGATTACTCGATAAATCCAGCACGAGCAGCTGATCGCATTGCCCTAAAGTATCGGGCACATCACGCAGGGAATTGAAACTGAGATTGAGCTTCCTTAAATTAATCAACTTTCCTATCTCGGAACTAAGCTGTCGCACAATCTCTTCACCCTGTATGTAAGATACAAGCCGCGTCCAAAGACCTTTTTCCCCAAGATTGTTTTGTGAAAGGTCCAATTCTTCCAGGCTACCCGGAAGTTCAGGCAGCGTCTTCAACCCCATTCCGGACAAGTACGCCACCTGCAAATTCGTTAGAGATTGCAACCGGTCAGATAGATCGGAACAAGCAATTCTCGAAAGATTCAACTTTTCTAATTTTGTGAGTCTTGCCACAGCAAGAGGAACTTCCGTAAAGGGGTTATTTTGCAGTTCCAATTCGATCAGGGGCAATTTGCCGAAATCTTCCGAAAGAGCACGAAGGCGGTTGAATGCCAGGCAGACCACGTTAAGCAGCGGCAGTTCGGAAAGTCCTTCGGGGAGCACAGCGATTCTAGTATGCTGCAAAGAAAGTACAGTGAGTCTTGAGAGCTGTAGCACCTCGCACGGAAACTGACGCATGGCCTGCGCAGAAATTACGAGCTCTTGGAGCTCCTTCATCCTCTCAACACCACGCAAATGCACCAGCGACTTAGAACTGTATTCAAGCTTGACCGCCTTTTCGTAATATACCTCATTACCTTGAGGTAATCCACCCTGCCATGTTTCTCGTAATTCTAACATCTTGCACCTCTGATTGAAAATCAGAATATCATTTGCAGTACTTTTAAACAATGCTTAAATTTTATCAACAGACGCCGTGGATAATGTAGTCACGAGAATCATGCTTTATACCAGCTCAAAACTTGGTCGCAAAAGGCAAAAACCATGATTTAGAGGATATGCATGGATATGAAGGATAAAAAATGATTCTCTTTTTCTTCATCATGCATATCAGGTATATCAGGTATATCCCTATTATCATGTTTTGGCTGCCGGCAGCGAATAACTCCCCGGCAATCTCTACACAACTAGTAGGAGTGGTCGTGGAGGGAGGTGGTTCCACGAAACGTACGATAGAGAATCCATCCGTAGAGGAGGACAAGAGGAATCCCTACGCAGGCAATGATGAGCGTCACTTTGAGAGTGATAGGACTCGAAGCGGCATTATAGAGCGAAAGAGTGTATTTATCGCTCAAGGTTGAAATGACAAGATGGGGAAAATAGCCGATCGCAAAAACGACAAAGAGAAGTGTAATCACCACCATCGAAGCGATGAAGGCAAAACCGTACGCCTTTGCATTGTGCAATGCAATGAGAGCACTCATGGCAATAAGAAGGGCGATCGGTACAAGCCAAAGAAGAGGCACGGCATGAAAGCGCGCTGTCATATGAGGATGCGCAGTCCAGGTCCAAATCGTTGCAGCAATAAATAAGGCGTAAAAAAGGGAAGTGGCGATCGTTGTCCACGGATGAATGGTGCTTCTCAACTTCCCTTCGGTTTTGAGAAGCAAAAAAAGGCTTCCGTGCGCCGCAAAAAGGAAGATGGACATGATGCCGATAAGGATGGAGTACCCGTTAAAAAGTGCTCCGAACGAATAGTAGAGTTCCCGATCGGCATCGACGGGGAGGCCGCGGATGATGTTGCCGATAAGGAGCCCCGCACCGAAGAGAATGCCAATGCTGGCCAGCCAGAACACAAAATCCCAAAAATAGCGCCACTTTTTTTGTTCGAGCTTGGATCGGAATTCAATCGCTACGGCACGGAAAATGATGCCGGCGAGAAGACACATCATGAGTAAATAAAATCCCGAAAAGAGGACGGCATACACATCGGGAAAGCCGACAAATAAAAGGCCTCCGATGATGATGAGCCACACTTCGTTGCCGTCCCAAAAAGGGCCGATCGAATTGAGGAAAATACGCCGGTTTTTATCTTCACCGGCAAAAATCTGGAGCGATCCGACCCCCAAGTCGAATCCGTCCAAAATTACATAGAATACAATCGAAACGCCCAGCAGCAGATAGACCAGGATTTGCATGACATCAACGGGCATCAGACACCTGCTCCTTTTTGGTAATGGGGATGTTCATGTTCGAGATCGCTCGGCCCGTGCTGGATTTTCCGGTTGAGCAAAAATACGAAGAGGGCTCCCAGAATCGCATAGACGGTCACAAACATGATTAAAGATCCGAGCACTTCTCCCCAAAGGACGACCCGCGACGCGCCCTCTGCGGTGCGCATGAGTCCGTAGACAATCCAGGGCTGGCGGCCGAGTTCTGCGGTAAACCAGCCGCACAGGTTGGCAAGGTAGGGAAAGAAAATGGAAAATACGGCCGCCCATAAAAACCATCGTGCCGTCTCAAGGCGCCGGCGCCACCATAAAATGAGGCCGACGGCCGCATAAAGAACCATGGCGACCCAAGCATAAATCATGAGATGGTAGCAGTAAAACACTCCGGGAATGTTGGTCGGCCAATCTTCCGGTTTGATCCGGTCGAGCCCTTCGATCGCTTTTCCGCTGAAATTGCGGTATACGAGAATGCTGAGAAGCGACGGCACTTTCCATCCGATGACTTTTTGGTCTTTGGTAGAAAGCCACCCGATCATCGTCATCG
The DNA here is from genome assembly GCA_001794905.1 of Chlamydiae bacterium RIFCSPHIGHO2_12_FULL_49_11. Taxonomy (GTDB): domain Bacteria; phylum Chlamydiota; class Chlamydiia; order Chlamydiales; family 2-12-FULL-49-11; genus 2-12-FULL-49-11. Next base: position 174 of record MGLW01000013.1, on the reverse strand, counting down.
GTGTATTCGGCTCGGTTTTATAAATTCCTTCCATGGCGGCAAGCTTTGCGGGTTGATCTACGGCAACTCCGCGTGCGCTGCTGTCGGCCGACCAGAGCTGGAGGAGGAGGAGCACAAGTCCCGCAGGAAGGGCAAGCTTCAAACCGAACCGGGAAAAAGCAGCATGGCGTTTTT
>MGLW01000012.1:8360-17047 GCA_001794905.1 Chlamydiae bacterium RIFCSPHIGHO2_12_FULL_49_11 | reverse complement strand
GCGTGTCCAAAGAAACCGTCCTCATGGAAGAAGGGTGCATGTCGATTCCCGGGATTCGGGCAAACGTTCGCCGCTCCCGTACGATCGATATCCGCGCCGTCAATCCCTTTACCAGAGAGACGTTTGAGGAGAAGGGACTCTCCTCCTGGCGGGCGCGCTGCATTTTGCACGAAGAAGACCACATCAACGGCATTTTGTTCATTGACCGCTTGGACAATGACGAAAAAAAACGGATTGAAGCCGACCTTCTCATAGTCGAACAACGCTACCGTTACCACGTTCCTAAAAACATTTTATAAGGAGAAAAATCCATGACACCCTTAACCAACCCTTTGCAGTATTCCAACCAGCCGAGCCGGTATTGGACCCTCGCACAATCATCCGATTTCCTGAAAAAGCGGTATTGGAAGGGACACTAAACCAATTTTTCAATAGTCATGGTTACAACTACTATGTTCAGAAGAGGCTCACCAATAGCTTAGCTACGTGGTTTTGTGGTAAGACACTAACATGGGAAAAGGTGCAAAGGGTAGTTACGTTCCGGATATGCGAATTTTTTTTTGATCAGGGTGGACATTCTCTTCAAATGCAAAAAATTGAAACAGGTTATATTACCAAGAACATGGAAGACATCATTCAGGAAAATTTGCATGAATGGGTCGTGTCCGCAGCTGCGGCCTCGAGTTCAACGGAATAAATATTTGCCGCAAGCAGCAAAACATGATCATGGGCGTCCTTCAATTTTCTTTGCGTCTTGCGCGTCTTTGCGTTGATATTCGTTGCTAGCTGCTCATGATCTGCTGCACCGTGTAGCGAATGACTTCGGCACTTTGCATCAGGCCCAGATGGCCGAGCGAGGAAAAAAAACGGTCCATGTGCAGATGTTCGGGAGATCGGGTAAGCACATCGCGGTCTCCGGCAATATTTATGAGCTTTTGTGTTTTGAGGCAAATTTGTGCTTCCTCCGGAATTTCCAGCGAGTTTGCGATCAGGATTACTTTTTCAATCCGGACGCTCGGGTCGTGACCGGAACAGGCGATTTTTTCTTTTCCGTGAAGGCGGATATAAAAAGCCGACGCCAGTTCCGCTCCGCGAGAGTAGCCGACGACAATAAGGCGTGGCCGATGCTTGTTTCTTGCATATATGCGGGCAATGGCCGTTTGAAATTGCACGATGCGCCGAAGGTCCCGTCTGCCGACGGGATGGGTCCGGTCTTTGCGATGCGGGTAGCGGGTTAGTTCGGGACACAGGATTACCCCGCGAAACCCTTTCTTGCGGAGCAGGGTGACAAAAGGATTCCAAATGCCCGGATCGGAACGGTTTCCGTGCAAAAAGAGGACAATGGGGTAATGTGTCTCAAGGGGACCGAGTGAGAAAGGAGGGAGGCGGACCGGCCTTCGATTGAAGAGCAGGCGGCGGATCTCCCGATACAGGGCAACCGGCTCACACCCAAGGCAAATCAAAAAACGGCTGACCGGATAGGGGAAACGGATCCGGTCAAGCAGTCGCAAAAAACGCCGGAGGGTCCTCAAATAGAAGTTCATTCTCTTATGCATCAGCCATGACGATAGTCATCCCACTATTTAAATCAAGGTGAAGTCGAAGCTGAACTGGTTGTTGTTCACAATACGGGTATAGGACAGCCTGAGGCGCCAGGTGTTGCTGATGATAGTGATGAGGTTGAGTTGGGTTTCATGGTAGATAGGCTGTCCGGGACGGAAGCCGACGTGGTTGCGAAACTGGAAGGTCCACAGGGGAGCAAGGCGGACCTGGAATTTTGTGAGGAGGGTAGTCCGGTGATCTGAAAGGGGCGTATCGAGCATTTGGGCGATTGTATGCGTATTGTCCAAAATGTAGTTTTGCGGATTGTTCTTTCGGAAGTCATACCGGCTCCGGTTTAGAATTTCAAAGGAAAAGGCGGCGTCTTTCGTGAGGGTCCATTTGATGCCGAAATTGGTATGATCAAAACTAAACACCTGAAGATTGTAGGCCACACTTGCCGTAAATGCGCAGTTAGCCAAATTCCACTGCAAGTCGACAGCCGCCTTGGGAAATAGTTTGGTAAACGTAGGAGAGTTAAAAAAGCCGACAAAGTATGTATGCATGTCAAAACGGGGAGTGATCGGGGAAAAAGCGTGGGAATACCAGGTGTTTTGCAGTCCGAGGTTCATCTGGTTGAGGGTATTGTAGCCGTCCTGCAGAGAAAAAATGTAAACGTTGCCCGGCGTGGCGGTAGGCCTTGTAAAGCCCAAAAAGTGGGCATAAGGGGAGATGTAATGTGTGGTGCGTGAAAAAACCGCTTCGAGATCGGTTTTTGCCACGGCATCGTAGTACAGTATTGCCTGGAGAGAAGAGGTGTCTTGCGGGTTATTCGTGTAGTATAAGCCCAAAAATCCCACTTCCGGAGAGAGGGTCATGAATGGGAGATGCATGGGACGCACGTAAGACTGTTGGAATTCCATCCGTCCGGAATAAAAATTACTGACATCCCCCTCGAGTTGTTTTGCGTACGTGTAATTCAGGTAGGAGGCACTGAGAAAATTGTTCATGATGATGCCGCTCGTGCCGAAAGTCACCGGCATGAAGGCCATTTTGAAAGTGGGAAGTTCCTGCATGAAGCCGCGGAAGTCGTTGATGCGGGGTCTGGCATAGAGGGAAGCGAAGACCGGATCAAAACGTCCTTTGGCAAAAGCTTCGGTCCGCTCGAGGGTGTTGATTTCGAAAAGCTGCATCGGGAAGTCGGTCCTCATGAACCGGTCGGAGAGGGCGTCCCACCGCACGAAGGTTTCGATCTTTTTTTCAAGGGCCTCGCTGTGGTATTCGCCCTGAATCCGGTATCTGTTTCTTTGCCGATTCGGGTCGGGGTCGTTGTAAAAGGTATCGTAGGCGTAAAAATTGCGTGATTTGATCGAAGTCTGTTTATTGGGCGTGTTCCAGTCGAGTTCGAGAGCGGTTCCCGGGCCGAACTTTTTATTGCGAAGCCTGGCCTCTAACCTCCAAAAAATGTGCAAAGTCTCGTCATCCCAAAGCCGGTACCGCATGATGGCAAGCGGCCCCTGTCCGCTTTCCCACAGGACGCGCCAGGTGATGAGGGGGGCCTTGCTCTTTTTGACGAGGTCGATGGTGTATGTCGGAAACCAGAAAACGGGGGTATGGCCCAGCTGGAATGTGACTTTATCCAATCTGGCTTCTCGATCCTCGTTGATCTCGACGGCGTGCGACCGGACCGACCATTCCGGAGGGTCGTAATCGGACGTAGATGCCCAAACGTCCTTTGCGGTAATCGTACCTTTCGGACCCAGAAGTACTGTCTCAGCGCCGATATAGACACCCTGGAAAAGGAGGATCGCCTTTTCGGCAACCCCTTCCTTAGTTTTCACATTGTATTGCAAAACCTGTGCCACGAGATACTTTTTGCCGATGCGCGCCAGCACGTTCCCTTCCGCATGGAGAATGTCTCCCTCCGCCGATTTTCGGTACGAAATGCGATCGGCCTTAAGAAAAAAATCGTCCTTACTAATAACTCCGCCGTGGACCGTTTCTAATTTTCCGTCCCGATACGTGGGCTGCCGTAGCTCCATATGCGTTTTAGCGCACAGCATTGAAGAAACCAAACAAATCACGACCCAAATCATGTCAGAGCATGGTATCAGATATCTTCATTTATTGTATGGTTTTGAGGAGGAGTGCGGCGAATATGGGCCGATTCTTGAGGTGGCCGTGGGAAATGGCGTGAAGAAGAATCGGGATTGTTTTCGGCTCCCGATGGAGGGCAATGGTTTCATATGCTTCGATGAAAAATGCGATCTCTTCTTCGGGCTGAATCAGAATATCTCTACTCTTATATCTCTCCTGAGGGGAAGGAGCCTCGCAAAACTGCATCATCTGCGCCGGCTCCTGCTTTTCGAGCCAGGAGATAAACCGGAGATCGGAAGCGGCATCGTCCGAAAGCCGGTATAGAGCTAATTTAGCAAAGCGGCGCGCGATCGGATCGCCGATTTTACCGGCAAAACGCTCGAGCATTTTTTTGCACTCTTCACTTTTCTTTTGCTCCAGGAGTTGAATAAAAAGGCGCGTCAGAGGATGGCGCCCCGCCTGATAAATTTTCTCCGCAAGGAAAAGAAAGGAAGGTTCGGGAAGTTCCAAGCTTGCCGAGGCCACTTGCATCAAAAACCCTTCGGTATATCGGGTCAGCATGCTGCGCTCTTCACCGGACAATGTCGAAGCAGAAGGGAGCACTTCGATGTAGGAAAGGACGCCACCGGGCGAATAATGGGGTTTGAAATGGACGGCGGACGGGTCGCAAAAAATAATATCCCGGATTACGGGAACCGAGGCGGGATGTTTTAATTTTAAGAGGGAAAGAGCTGCATTGAGGCGTACGTTGTCATCCGTATCGGAAAGCGAGTCAGCCAGGAATGCGGGCTCCTGCGACAGCTCGGGATAATGGGCAATATAGTATAGGTTCTTATCCTTTTCCAGTGTCTTGCACACTTTTCCGAGTTTTTCCGTTTCGATATTGAGCTTTTTGAGGGAAAGGGCGCCGGCAAGGCGAATGAGGGGATTCGGATGGTCCAAGGCAAGAATGACCTTGTCTTTTTCTTTCAGATCGGCCATTTCACCGAGAGAAAAAAGGGCCACTTCTTTCGTCCTCTGGCTAGGATCGTCAAGAAAGGGGCGAATGACCGGCAAGAGCTCGTCGATATGGAACGCTCCTCCGGCGCGGATCGCACTGAGCTTCACCTGCTCGATTTTGTGCGTAATCAGGTGCCTTATCTTCGTGATCGCTTCCGGCGTGCCCTGGATTGCCAAAAGGTCGGCAAAAATACCTTCATATTCGGGAGGGAGGAGATTTTGCAAGGATTCAACCTGGCCCACTAAAATCGGCGACTTGCGGAGTGCAAGGAAATAGAGGGCTTGCATGCGAATGGGAAGGAACATGGAGCTGAGCCCTTTTGCAATGATCGGTTCGACCTTGTCCTCAAAGCGATTGCCAAGGAGGTAGAGACCTACCGATTGTTCATAGGGAGCAGGGGAAGAAAGCTTCGCATCGAGGATGTGGAGCGGAACGGGAACGTTTGCGATCGAGTGGGAAAAAAGGCTGATCAAATGTTCTTCCGCATCTTCCGATGAGAGGCTTCGCTCAAGAATTTTTTTCGCAAGTTTGTCGAGAAGTTCGTAATGAGTGGAGCCGCCTTCTTTGAGGTAGAGGTTGATACATTGATTGATTTGCCCTTGCGATAAAAGATAACTGAACTTTTTCGTGAGGGGATCGGCCATGAGGCAAATGCAGGAGAGGAATAAAAGGGATAGAGTCCTCATTTTTTCTTCGGTACCTTTTTCAGTACTTTCTCGAGTTTGGTTTCGAGGTCGACCCATATAGGACTCGACCAGGCGGTGTGGCCGTTTTTTTGTACCACTTTGAGATAGTAATAGGTGAAGAGGTTTCCCGTATTTGGGTCTTGAAGGGCTACCTTTTCCAAAAGGTCGCTATCATCGACGGCAAGTTCGAAGAAATTGTTTTTCGGATTGATTTCGTGCCAGACCTTACCCCCGCGGATGATTTCAATGCGGCTTATCTGGTCAACGCCGGCAACCAGCCCGTGGATATGACGATTATATACGAGTCCGGGTTTGACGTTAGTGGAAATTTCCGATCCCATGGGCATTTCGGCAATACGAAAATCGATGAGGATTTTTTCTCCCGTTGTGACAAAAGTACGCCGCTGATAGATGGCATTGAAGAGTTCATCCCGCGTGTACTCGGTGGCTAAGACGGCGGTCATGCCGGGACTGTACTGGGGCCCTGCATCCGTCGCGAGAGTTCCCAGGTCGCCTTTCCGGTCAAATCCTCCTGCCGTGAAGCCGAAGCGTTTATTCCTGTCGAGGGCGGATCGTACCGTCCCTTCCTTCACTTCACCGATCTTTTTTCCCGGAACGGCGACGGGGAAATCGTTCCCTTCTTTTTTGGAGCACTCGATACTGCCGAGGGCAGAATAGATTTCAACAAGGCGTTCATACTCGGGTTCAAATTCTTCAAAATCGTAAGCATACCCGTCGAGGGTCGAAAGGATCACGGTAGAAACAAGATCTTTCGGAATATGGGCCTTGTACACTTTTTTGAGCTGATTGTATTTCGAGTCCTTCTTATGCACAAGAGGACGGTTGTCTTTGGCATAAATAATATGGCGGACTCCCTCTTTGCGATTCTCTCCCATATAGGTTTGTCCAAGGAAGGCGACAAAGCGCTCTTCTTCATTGAATTCGGCAACCTGGGACGAAATTTGTTTCCACAATTCCCCTGAAATGGTCCCGTTTTCGGGCGATGAGGTGGCAAAAAATTGAAGTCCGGCATCATCACGGTAGTAACGAAGCGCCGCTTCGGTGTCTTTTTCAACGTTGCGCCGTACTGGATCGTCACGAAAAATGCCCCAGAAAACCTGGTGGGGAAATTCAAGGTAACAGTGGATCGGAGGGGAATAATAGGTCTCGCCTGATTGCAGATTTTTCAGACGGAGACGATAGATGCCCGGTTCATTGAAGTAAAGGTTGGGAAGGGTTAAAAAGCCCGTTTCAGGAACAAACAATTTCCAGTTCAGGTTTTCCCGGAGCTGGTCATACGACAGTTCAATCAGGGTGTCATCGGGTGCAAGTCCGGTGACGTTTCCAAAAGCATCTTCAAAGCGCAGGTAAACGTCGAACCTCTGATTTTTTTCAACGATGGAGGGTACAATGACGCGGATGTTATGGAGAGTCGACCCTTTCACATCGATGGAAAAGGTGTCGTAGTCTTTAAATTCTCCTTTCCCTTTCGTATCGATATAGAGAAAAAAAGGGCGTTTGCGCTGGTAAAACATCTGCGCGCGGGTCGCTGCCGACTCTTCCTTCCCGAGACGGATCGTAAGCATCTCCCCGGCGGGAATTTCTTTTGTTAAAGTAAAATCGTAAGAAATAAATCCGTCCTCGTCAACAAAAGGTTTCCCCGTTACTGAGGAGCTGCTCCATTCCAGGACGACTTGGTTTGCCTTTTTTGGGATCTCCCATTCTTCGTCAAAGCCGTGGCTCATTAGGGCAAAACGGAGCCTGGTTTTTGCGGGAAGGGGGAATGAAGGCGTATAATGGAATTTCCAGAGGCATTTTTGATGAGCACGAACGATGGCAGGCTCGGCAACACATAGAGAGCGTTTCATGATCGGAGATTGTACCATAGGTTTCCTTATTATTTTGAAATTGGGGTTGATTTTTTAATGATTTTGAGTTTTTCGATCTTTCTTTCATTGCTGGAGAGCACTTCGATTTTGAACATGTCGGTTTCGATGACCGCCCCTATTTCCGGAATGTGGCCCATTTTCCACAAGACGAATCCCCCTACCGTTTCATATTCCGGATTATGCGGGATAACAAGGCCGATTTCTCTTTCGGCATCGAGGGCGAGCATGCGCGCATCTACAATCCATTCGGAGGCCCTTGTCTGTTCAAAGAAAAGCCCTTCCGGCTCGTCATGTTCATCGAGGATTTCGCTGCCGAGCAGCTCTTCAATGATGTCTTCGATGGTGACGATCCCTTCGGTGCATCCATATTCATTAACAACGATCGCCGCATGGATTTTTTTACGCCGGAATTCGGCAAAAAGATCGGTTATTTTGTTTCCTTCCGGAGCGAACAGGATAGGGCTCATGAGGGCGCTGACTTTAGTGGTGCGGATCATGTCGGGGTCAATTTCAAAATGGCTGTGGCAAAACCGCATTACATCCTTGTAGAGAAGCGCCCCCGAAATGTGGTCGATATTTTCGAGGAAGAGGGGGATGCGGCTAAAGTTCTCCTCGACGCAAATTTTCCAGGCGTCGATGACGCTGGTGCTGCTGCTGAGGGCCACGATCTGGGAGCGGGCCGTCATGATTTCCCGCACTTCGGTCTTCTTGAATCGCGAAAGGGAACGAAGGAGGCGGTTTTCCACGCTGCGCGAGTCGGGTTCCGATTTCTGAGGAAGAGACGGTTTTTTGCGGAGGGCATGTTCCCTGATCCATAGAAGCACGAGAGCGGCAGGCAAGAAAAGCCACATAAAAAAGACGGCGAGGAAAACATATACGGAGGCGAGCCTCGCGGGAAACGTCTCCAGCAAAAGATCAAAGATGAAAATGATGAAGGCGGCGACCAAAGCGGCAAATGCGGTGGTAAGGAAGCCCACAACAAAGTGGAACGAGGGGTGAGACATCGAATCGTAGTAGTCGGTATAAGAAATCGAGTTCATGAGCGCAATCAAAAGGAAGATGGCAAAGAGGAGGCAAAAAAAGTAGGCGACACTCTCGAGGGCGGCGATAAAATCACGGAAGTGGCCCCGCTTGAAAAGGCGGCCGAGAAGCCTTTTATACCCGCCGATCACGGGAAAACGGGTTTCGTGGTCTATTTCACTCGCTTCGAGCACCTTTTTTGCTACGGTGACGACGGCAAAACATATGGCCCAGATTAGAGGAAGAATTAAGAGTCGTAGCATATCAAACTTTACTATAAAAGAACTATTGATCCAGGAGAAGATTTTTCTTTTTTAAATGCGTCATCGCTTCCCTTTCTCTACGGCGCATCTCGGCGATGTCCCCTTCTTCAATGTCGTCAAAACCCAAGAGGTGCAAGAGGCAGTGGACAATGTAAAGGGAAAGTTCACGAAGCGGCGCCTTCGAGTTATATTC
>MGLW01000012.1:0-8349 GCA_001794905.1 Chlamydiae bacterium RIFCSPHIGHO2_12_FULL_49_11 | reverse complement strand
CAGTCGGTAAATGCAGGGTTTCCGAAAAACTTTTCGTGAAGTTCCCCGATTTTTTCCGGGGTGACAAAATGGATACAGACCTCGTCAGTAACAACGTCATGCAAATGCAAGAGTGCATTTACAATTGCTTCAATACGCGAAGAATTGATGGCCATGTCGTGTTGCTCATTGGCAACGTGTACTGTCGTCATTATCCGATCTGTTTGAGCTTCGGAAGATGGAAGACACTTCGATCCTCATCGCCCCAACGCTTGCGCTCTTTCATTTCTTTGATGCGCTCAAAACGTTTCAAAACGCTCCGTTTTGCCACACTTTTGGCTGCCTTGCCATAACTTGGGTGTCTGGACATATTTATCTCACTTTACCTATGAATACGTTTTGGCTCTGAAGGGCATTTTCATGCACGCGGTAGCCTTCTTTCAGGTTGTCTTTTTTAGATCCGGTTTTCTCGGCAAAAGACGCCTTGTTTTTTCGGGGGCACATATTGCGGCGCTTCCCTTGCTTGCTCATTCTAGTCATACAACCACCGTTTCAAATTTTTGTGGCAATTATATCTTTATCCGAGAAAATCTGCAAGGATCCATTGAGAATTTTTGTAGCAAAGGAGCCGCCCTTTTTCCATTCCTCCCCCATTCTCCGACTCAAATTCGTAAATCTCTGACGCAGAGAAGTTTTCAAGCGTCTTTGTGCCCAAGTTAATGAGGATCATTTCTTTTTTTGAAAGAATCTCGGCCTTTTCGGTGATAACGATCGGGGCTCTCAGGTCGTCAATTGCATGGGGCAAAAAAAGCTCCGGCGGTTTTCTCCATAAAAAGGCGTCGAGCCATAGGGCAGCTTTTTCTCCTTCGACCACTATGCCGATCTCTTTTTTTTCAAAAAATTTCGACCGGATCAGCCGGAGAAGACGCTCCGGTTTTTCCTGTTTAAGGGCTGACCGGATAATCCAGACCGTTTTCACTTGCCTTTTCCTCTTTGGATGGGATTGAAATGCCGCAAGAGAGCAAATATTTGAACGCCTCTTCGGTGGTCAGGTCCACTTTTTTCAGGTACCTTTCTTCGGCAAGGAGGAGAAGCCCCGAAATCGGGTGGGGAGAAGTGGGGACAAATACCGATTTAAGCACATTTTCGGGATGCTCGTGGCTGCTTTGGAGCTGGTGGGGAGCGTTGCCCGTTACAAGGCCGATCGTACGGGAAAGTTCCGATGGGAAGGGAACGATGACGATACGGCTGATCAGCTTTTTTTTATGGGAGAAAACGGCGCTGATGATGTCGCTTACCATTTTGTATACCCCTTTGATGAAGGGGATGCGGAGCATGATGGAGTGGAACGTACGGACGATCCAGGCAAAAAAGATTTTCTGCCCCAAAAAGCCGAGGACGATCACGCCGAAAAACAGGAAGAGAAGGATGACGGTTCGCGAGACGACGACGATAAGGGTATGATACTGGACCGGATTGAGGTTGTTTCCCGCTAAAACAGTGCCCAGCAGTTTTTCGACATGGGGAAGGAAAGGGGTGGTGAGGAAGTTGATCAAAAATGAGAACACATAGATGGTAATGGCAACCGGAAGAAGTAAAATAAGGCCGGATAGGAGATTTTTCTTCATGAGAGTTCTTCTTCAGGCGGCGTGACCATCCCGCATGAGACGATGTATTTGATGGCGTCCTCCACTTTCATCGATAAAAACTGGATGTCCTCTTTTTTGTACATCACAAGGTAGCCGGTCGTCGGGTTGGGAGTGGTCGGAATAAACACCGAAAACATCGCCGTATTTTCAGCAGACGAACATTCGCGGGGGGCTTCGTTCGACAAGAGGCCAAGAGTGTAGATGCCCGATCGGGGAAAAGGGACCATGACCACTTGGCGGAAGGTATTTTTCCCTTGTCCGAACAGGTTTGTCACGATGTCTTTTGTGGTCTTGTAAATCTTGTTGACGAGGGGCACTTTGTGAAGCAATTTCTCGCCGAGCGAGATAGCGCTGTTTGTGACATACCAGCGGCCTATCATGCCGAGAAGGATAATCGATGCGAAGATGCAGATGAGGATGATCGCCTCGCTGAGAAGCTTGATCGTTTGTGCAGGAGAGAAGAAAAGAAAACCGCGCGCGAGAACGTCGGTTTTGGAAAGCATGTGCGACATAATTCCCATGAAAGGCTTAGTGAGGAAGCCGACGATGAAAGCCACAATCATGATGGTGAGAGTAGTGGGAAGGAGGATGACAAGGCCGGTCAGAAGGTATTTTCTCATTGCCCAATTCTATCATGAAGATGATTTATCGAGCCAGACCCAATCGATCTTCTCATGGAGGAGCGAAATGTTTTGGATGCGGAGAGAGATTGTCTCGCCGAGGTTAAGCCTCTGTTTGGACCTGCCGTTTACAAGCCGGAAAATTTTTTCATCGTAATACCATGATCCGCCGGGGAGAAGACCTATGTCGATAAACCCGTCAAAGCCGAGGTCAGGCAGGTCAAAAGTGACGCCGTGTTGTCCCAGCTTTGTGATACGCCCCGGGAAAACCGTTTTCGGATCTTTTTCATAGGTGGCCAGAATCAGTCTGAGTTTTTTGAGTGAAATCACGTACATCTCGGCTTTAAAGCTGGTCCTTTCAGTCGTAGAGGTGTGATCGGCAATTTTTTCCAGATTGTGTTTTTTCGCGTTGTCCAGGAGGAGGCGGTGGATGACAAGGTCGATATAACGGCGGATCGGGCTGGTAAAATGGGTGTAGTGGCTTAAAGAAAGGCCGTAGTGGCCGATGTTTTCCGTGGCATAAACGGCCATTTTCATGCTCCTGATGTAGCGGAGCGCGAGGTCTTCGATATAGGGTGTTTGTTCGGCAAGGGAAAAAAGGGCGATGATTTCTTCCTGGGAAGGTTTGGGGGAGAGGTGGAATCCGAGCATTCGCGCGTACGAGAAAAATTCCTGCATGTTCTGTTCGGCAGGTTCTTCGTGCACGCGATAAATGCTCTCAGGATGTTTTTTTTCGATTTCGAGGGCGACCGCTTCGTTTGCCTTGAGCATGAACTCTTCGATCATCTGGTGAGTGATATCGTAATAAACGCTCGTAACATGCTGAGGAACTCCTGCTTTGTCACATTCGATCCTACTTTCCTTGAGCGACAGTTCAACACTTCCGCGCTCGCGCCGCAAGTTTTTAAATTTGAGGGCAACCTCGTGCATCAAGTCGAGAAGGGGTTTATTCGGGTCGGAACGTTTTCCGTCCAGGACTTCCTTGGCTTCTTCGTACGAAAACCGTTTAGCGCTCCGTATCATGCTGCGATAGAATGCAGTGCGATGTACACGACCTTCCCTGTCGCAAGCAATCTCTGCCGTAACGGCTCTTCTAGGAACATTTTCTTTCAGGCTGCACAAGTCGTTCGACAATTTTTCGGGAAGCATCGGCACGACAAAACCGGGAAAGTAGGTGGAGTTTCCCCGTTTGAATGCTTCTTTATCGAGAAAGCTTCCTTCTTTCACGTAATAGCTCACATCGGCAATGTGCACAAAGAGGAGGTAGCCGGAAGAGGTGCGCTCGATATATATCGCATCGTCGTAATCTTTGGCGTCTTTCGGATCGATCGTGACGGTCTGCTGTGCGGTTAAATCTTTCCTCCCCGCTTCCTCGGCTTCTTGCAGCATTTCGATCTCTTCCACTACTTTTTCGGGAAACCGTGGCATGAGGCCATACTGCAGCATGGCAGCGGAAATATCGGTAGCCGGGTCGTACATCGATCCGAGGATTTTATGGATTTTACAGGTGAGGGTAGAGCCGCTCCGATTCAAGATCAGCAAAGCAACCCTGTCACCCGTGGAAACGGGTTCATCCGATTTTTTTAGCAAAATCTCCCGCTGGTCGTCCAAAAAAGGGGAGAACAGGTCGATTTTTCCGTTTTTAGCGCTTATCACGGTAGCGACGATGACCTGATTTTTTTTCGCGTCGACTTTAACAACACGCCCTTCCGGACCGCGCTCCGACCTTGAGATGATTTCGACTTCGACTTTTTCGCCATGCATAGCGCCGCCGGTCATGGGGGGAGGGATAAATATTTCTTTATTCGGGCCGACTTTGACAAAACCGAATCCCCGTTTATGGAGGGAAATGATTCCGGTAAGCCGGGGTGCTTTTTTTCGCGGGTAAGGAGGCCTTTTTTGTCGTTTTCGTACCATAGATTGCGGAGTGTAACCCCCTCTGCATATTTTTGCACCACAAAAGGAACTTTCGAGGTATCCTTACTACCATGTCATGGGTGATTTTTGGGTGGAAGGGAGTGGGGAAAACATTTGTGGGTAAGCGTCTTGCGCATCATTCAGGAAAAGAGTTTGCCGATCTCGACGAGTGTTTGGAAAAGCGGCACGGAAAAAGTATCCAAGAGCTCTACCATGAATGGGGAGAAAAGAGATTTCGGGAAGAGGAGCATGAGATGCTTTCGGAGTTTCGGGACCGGAAAAACCTCATCCTCTCCCTTGGCGGCGGAACCCTGATCCTTCCAAAGAGCGCGCGCGTTATCCGGCGGTTTGGGCTGCGGATTTATCTGGAACTGCCTCTTGCCCGGGCGCTCGCGCACCCGCGCTTCTCATCAAAGGCAACCGGTTCGAAAAACCGCTTTCTGGCCGAGTTTCATAAGCGGCAAAAAATATTCCGGAGTGCATGCAACATTTGTTTCAGGGCTCTTTCGGATGAAGCATTGGAGAGAAATATTCGGGAGAAATTTGGCATCGAATAGTTTTGGAAACATGTTCCGCTTTACCACGTTCGGCGAGTCGCACGGCCCTTTGATCGGAGTTGTGGTCGACGGAATGCCTTCGGGTATCGAAATTTCAGAGGAAGAAATGGGCCGGGCCCTTCTAAAACGGAGACCGGGAGGCAGCTACACCTCGCAGCGGAAAGAAGAGGACATACCGGAAATCGTCAGCGGCGTCTTCGAAGGGAAAACGACGGGAGCTCCGATTGCCGTTTTGATTCGAAACAATGATGTGAAAAAGGAAGATTACGCCCCTTTTTTGACCCTCTACAGACCCGGGCATGCCAATTTTACCTACCGTGCCAAATACGGACATTTCGACCCTTACGGAGGAGGGCGCGCGTCGGCGCGGGAAACGGCCTGCAGGACCGTTGCCGGCGTACTCGCAAAAAAACTTCTCGGTGATGTGGAAATTGTAGCCTATTTGAAACAGGTGGGGCCTGTCCTGGGCAGTCCGACCGAATTTGTTGCAGAAAAGGTCGACCGCAGTCCGATTTTTGCTCTCTATAGAGAAGCGGAGATGATTGAAATCATTGAAAAGGTGAGAGGGGAAGGGGATTCGATCGGAGGTATCGTCGAATGCATTGTTTTAAACGTACCAAAGGGGCTTGGCGATCCCGTTTATGAAAAGCTGGAAGCGAACTTAGGTCGGGCGATGCTTTCGATTCCCGCCGTGAAAGGGGTGGAATTCGGAGAAGGATTTGCAGCCGCTTTGATGCGCGGCTCGGAGCATAATGACTCCATGAAAGAAGGGGGCCGCTTTGTGACGAACCGGCACGGGGGGATTTTGGGGGGGATTTCTACGGGAGAGCCGATCGTATTTCGCGTCGTATTCAAGCCTGCATCCAGTATTGCAAAACCGATCGCATCGGTACACTTCGACGGAACTCTTGGCATCGCAGAGCACCCTCGAAAAAGCCGGCACGACCCTTGTGTTGCCATCAGAGGGGTGAAAGTGGTGGAGGCGATGGCAGCCGTTGTCCTCGCCGACGCTATATTTTACAACGCTCTAAATATAGGCCGGTCGGAACATCTTCGGGAAATTTCTTCCGGAGCTTCATAAATTTTTCTCGCGCTTGGTCTATTTTGTTATCGTGGAAGAGGCGGTACGCTTCTTCAAATAAGGTGCACAGCTCCGTTTTCTCTTGCGGGGCATTTGTTTTCAGCGAGAACAGTTCATATACTTCGACCGCTTTTTCTTTCCCCTTCACTTTGATGATGTCGATCGGCCGCATCAAGTAGCGCTCATGAACGAGATCGTAAGTGTCGCGGCTCACCAGAATGTCGGTGTGGTAGATTTTGTTGGCATTTTCAAGCCGGGCCGTCAGGTTCACGCTATCGCCCATGATCGTGTAATTCATCCTCTCTTCCGTACCGATATTGCCGACGATAGCCGTGCCGGTATGCAGGCCGATACGGGTTTTCAGGGGGGATTTTTTTTCCTTTTCCCAGGCACTATTTAGTTTATTCACGGTTTCCTGTACGAGGAGCGCCGTATCGCATGCGATGAAAGGGTGGTCCTTAACTTCCAGGGGCGCGCCCCAGAAACCCATCACGGCGTCGCCGATGTATTTATCGATAGTACCCTGATGTTCGAGGATGATGCGGGAAATAGCGTCGAAATAGGCCGCAAGTTGCGGCGTTAGCTCTTCTATCGTGATTCCTTCAACGATGGATGTGAAATTGTAGACATCGCTGAAGAAGATGGTGAGCATTTTTCGCTCTCCGCCGAGTTCGATCGCCTTTCCGCGGGAAAGGAGGCTGCGGACGATTTCGGTCGGCACGTACCGCTTGAAAGAGACAAAAGCGGTCTGCATCGCGGAGATGGCCGACTGCATTTCAAAAATTTCGCGGATGCGGCTGGTAGTCGGGATTTTGTTATCGAGGTGCAAGTCACGAATCCGGTCGATCATTTTGGACAACCGCGTGATGGGAGCCGAAATTCTCCTCGCAAAAATCGTGACGAGAACGGTGCTGATTATCATGATCACGAAAATGAAAAGATAGATCGAATTTTGTATTCTGAAAACCCCTCCCAGGACGTCGTTTGCCGGAATAGCGATGGCAAGGAGCCACTCCTGGAATCCGAGTGGCGCAACGATGGTGAGGTATTCCGTGCCGCTTACCGTAAAAATGGGAAAAGAATTTCCGGTCCCGGAATAGGATTGGTAGGCGGTATTGAACACGGGAGTGGAATCGCCGAGCAGGGACAGATCGGCAGCTTCCGGCATCGAAGAGGAGACAATCTGCCCTTTTTTGGTGATGACCATGAGCTTCCCGTTAGGAGTCGTCTCTTTTTTTAGAAGAAATTTACTGAGAAAAGTGAGTTCAATGTCGGCACCGGCAATGGCAATCATGCTCCCGTTCGAATCAAAAAGGGGAGTGGCAAAAGTGATCCCTTCTTTTTCGGGGATCGGAAAAGTGTTCACCTGTGTCCAGTATTGCTTTTTGGTTTTTATTACTTCTTCAAACCAGGGTCTCGTACGCGGATCGTAAGTGACGGCAGGAGCAACCCATTTGCCGGCCCGCCGGCCGTCTTTATCGAGATAATACCACGTCTCCGTCGGCACTTCGGTAAACCGGTCGACAAAGAGGAGAGCGTATTTGTAACTTTCCGGAAGAGGTCCGTCCCCGTGCTGGGGATTGGCCGCGTTGAGGAGGGAAAAAAGGGCAATCAAGGAGCCGTTCGGGCTGCCGACATGGATGATGGTCAGGTCGGGGATAGATTTGATTGCTTCGAACATATACCGGACGAGGGCATCATTTTCAACCGAAACGTCACTCTGTTTCAAGACGAAGGCCTGCTCGATTTCCGCCAATTTTTTCATGCCGTCGAAGAGGGTCAAAATATAGGTCGACGTGTCACGCTGGATTTCTGTCATGACACGCCCGGCAAATTGGACCACGAGCTGCTTGTTCGCATGAAAAATATAAAACGCCATGGATAGAAGCGCCCCAAGCTTGATGGCAAGGAATAAACTGGTGATCGCCGTTCGAAGTTTACGACGGCGCCAAAAAGAGAGTTTCATATTCGGAGATTGGCATGAAAAGCAATTGCCGTCAAAAAAATGATTTGCTACCATTCCATCAATGGATGCGGTGCTTCTTTCTCGAATACAATTTGCCTTTACCATTTCGTACCATTATCTCTTTCCCCCCATGACGATAGGTCTTTCGTGGATGATCCTCCTCATGGAGGCGTACACGCTCCGGCGCCCTACTCTTGAAAACAAGAACATGGTCCGATTCTGGGTCAACCTGTTTGCTCTCTTTTTTGCCCTGGGCGTTGCAACCGGTTTTGTGCAAGTGTTTGCCTTCGGCAACAACTGGTCCACCTTCTCCAAATTTGTCGGCAATGTGTTCGGCAGTTTGCTTGCCGCAGAAGGGGTTTTCGCCTTCTTTTTGGAAGCGGGCTTTTTGGGAATCATGATTTTCGGTTGGGGGAGGGTTCGTCCTGCCTTCCACTTCATTTCAACACTGCTCGTTTCGCTGGGTGCTACGCTCAGTGCTACATGGATCGTGATGGCCAATTCGTGGATGCAAACCCCTGCCGGCTACAAAATCGTCGGGGAAGGAGTATGGAGGAGAGTCGTTATCACCGATCTATAC
>MGLW01000011.1 GCA_001794905.1 Chlamydiae bacterium RIFCSPHIGHO2_12_FULL_49_11 | reverse complement strand
GCTTCCCCATCGGTCACGGATAAGGATACGGTAGAATTAGTCCGTGAGAGACTAAAGTCGGATGATGCGGATTCATTATCAGCTTCGGCAGCTTCATCAAGTTCTATATCGGTCAAGGATACGGTAGAACTAGTCCGTGGGAGACTAGGGTCGGATAATACGGATTTAGTATCAGCTTCCGGTAAGGGATCTAGGGAAGAAGGTGCTCTTGGTTGCATTCCTACACCGGTAGCATCCTCTTCCGAAGGCTCTCTAGGGTTCTCTGGTAAGAGATCTCGCCGGGGTAGAAATACCTCTTCACGAAAACCCATGACACGAATTTCTTGTGTACAATTACCGGTTTTTACAATAAGTTTGTAAAATGCATTAATCCCATGAATTGCACCGCCACAGTGAGGGAAAAGTGTAAAAAAAGGAGCAATGTGAGCGAAGAGTGGTCTTTTCGATACAGTGGTTTCGGCATCTTCTGCGCCGGATTCCTGATCTTTCTTCGAAGATGGTCCGGCTGCCTGGTGAGAAAACGATGCTTCTTGTTCCTGTGCAGCAGCGAAAGTAGTGAGCGGCACTCTCTCCATTGGAGGCGAAGGCGACAGTTCTTCGCTCCTTGGGGTAGCACCAGATGCCCTCTTCGTTGAGGACGAAGATGATGTTTCTCCCCTCGTTTCAGTATCAGATGGAGGCGGCGGTGATTCTTGCTCCTCTTCCGGAGCGGGAGTTACCGTCGTCATATGGGGTGAAGGGGGTGTGGAGGAGGAGGCGGGTTCATCGGTCCCGGAAGTCCCGGGGATAAGAATACAATTTTTTAAAGATTCCCATGCATCCCGGTAGTTTCCAGTAGGTTGGGATGTCGAATCACGGCTGATGACAGTGATTCGGTCTTTATTGAGCACGTAGCTTGACCCCTCCACATGAGCGGATGACTGAAAAACGCGCTCGGCAAAAAGTCGAGCCCGTTCTGTAAATTCTTTAGTGTTAATGATCCCAAGTTGATGCGAACCTAGACTTGCCCTTAGGGTGAAGTCGCCGCGTCCCGGGATTGTGAAACGAACACAAGGCTCTGTCATTTATAATTATCCTGTTTAATAAATAATTATAACATAATCTTTAATTATTTTCATCCATTATTTATAATGTTTAATAATTAAGAAATGTGTTATAATTATCTTGTGAAAAACAAAGAATGGTGTGTATGAGCACGGAAACAGGACCCGTAGCTGCTTCTAGCGGTGGCCCTCCAGAGTACGAGCGCGCCCGTCTATACGGACGTACGATTTACCGCGAATTTGAGTCCGGCGTCGGTATGTATAAATATTTTATATCAGCGGGTGATAGACGACAGGATTATGTGCCTACCGACGGGGGGATACGCCACTTGCAATGGACGAAGGTGACCGGCGAAGAAATCCGCGATGAAATCAAAGCTTTAAAAGAAAATCTCGGAATGGGAGATGCGGCGACGGGCACTCATTCATACTTGGTCGGCGATCCGCTCAATGTCGTCTTCAATGCTGCGGGCCTGGCAAGCGTCACTACCGGTTCAATGGAAGCTGCAGCCATCGTAACTGCCGCAAGCGCACCAAAATTCCTTTCTGCATCGATTTCCATTTCCGGTACCATCACAGTCGAGCAGTCAGTAAAAATTATCGATATGGCGGGACGGCTCAAGGATATCGAAGGGGTAGCTCTCGGAGTAATCCGTTTTATCCGGGGTTGTATCGAGATACTTACCGGTGTGGTGTTTTTTGGTTTTCGAGTCGTTTCCGTTCTTAATTTGCGCAATGTCCATATGGGAATCACTCCGCAAGCCGTCGGAGGTTCCGCTATTGGAATCGGAAGCGCTCTTTATGCCCTCATCGCCATTCCATTTTTCGTGATTGGTATTCGTTCGGCACAGTTCTGGAGCAAAATCAGACGTGCACAGGAACAATTTAAGCATACCCCAACGGGAGGGGTATTTGAAACATTTCAAGAAATTGCGCAAGCAATAGAATTGACCGATACGGAAGTGCACGACATTTTAACTGAAGTGGAAAAACGTAAAGAAAATGAGGCGCCGCCTCTTACTAGCGAAGAAACAAACGTCCTTTCCAAACCGGATCGGGATCGTGTTCAACTTCCAGATAATGAGCAAAGATGGTTCTTTAAGCTTTGCGCTTTGGAAAAAATGAAAAAAATGAACATTTTTATCCGCAATGTGGATGAGGATTGTTACACATACATCCACACCTTGCTCTCTGCACACACAATGCAAGAGGTAGCGAATAAGTGGAACACCTCGCTCTATGATATTCATAAAGGAAAGCAACGGGAAATTAAGGAAATTGTGGCTGAAATTGTCGAGGGAACACGGCTGCGCGCAGGGAAAAAAGCGATTTTTTATCTCGTCATTGCCATCACGTGCCTCATTGCCATTACAGCCCTTTTGGGATCGTTCCTATTTCCCATTGGAAGCCTTGCCCTCATCGGATTCATCTCGGGGCTTATCAGCGCGGTTGTGATGCTTGGAGTTGACGCCGTCTACTTTGTAAATGCGATGCGCAATGTAAAACACAAACCGAATGCGAAAGATAACGTGAAATGGGGGATTTTGATCCTACTCAATATCATGACGATCGTGGTGGGATGTATCTTTGCCCCGTCGATGGCTGCCTTTGGAATCTGTCTTGCCGTAGGACTTTTGGTTCTTGCCATGCAAGTGACCGCCTATATCTACGCCTATGTGAAAAAACACGGTCAGGAAGAGAACGGACCTAAAAAAATCGATCTCTCGTTCATGAGAGACAATCACGACGCAAATACGGGCAATGCGGCCGCATTCAGAGACATTTTCCGCTACGTCCGTGCTTTCGTGACTCTTTAATCCCTTTTTGCTATACCCAAAAGGATGAATGTAGAAGAATTCCTCATCCGGCTCTCGATTGAAAAAGGACTCAGCAGCAATACGATTGAAGCTTACAAATTTGACATCAACGAATTTGTCACCGTGGCGCCGGTCATTGATGAGGCTTCCCTGGAGAGGTATTTCTCGTTTTTGACCGGGCGAAGGCTCAAGGAATCCTCCGTTCTCCGGAAACATACGGTGGTCAAATCATACCTTCTTTTTCTCTATCGGGAAAAAGCGGCTGCTTCTCCTTTTAGCCGGTTTTTCCGGAAAACGCGGAGAGCCTTCTACCTTCCCCGCGTTTTGACCCCCGGTGAAGTGGAAAGGCTCCTCTCGTCCTGTGAGGAACAAAAAGACAGGCTCATACTGGAAGTGCTTTATGCCTCCGGCATGCGGGTTTCCGAACTATGCGGCCTCAATGTTTTCGATGTGGGAGAAAAAACCCTTTTTGTGCGCGGCAAAGGGAAGAAAGACCGTGTGGTGCCGCTCGCGGCCCGCGTGATCGAGGCTCTGGACCGATTTTTGATGGATCGAAAGGAAGAAGACTGGAACGACAAGCCCCTCTTTACCTCCAAGCGGGGGCATCGGCTTGACAGGCACGAGGTTTGGAGAATCACACGGCACGCTGCGAAAAGGGCCGCTCTCACGAAACCAGTCTCTCCCCATACCCTCAGACACTGCTATGCTACCCATCTTTTGCAAAACGGGGCCGACCTCCGCATCATTCAAGAGCTTCTCGGTCATAGCTCCATTCACACGACAGAAAGATATACCCATTTGGAAGAAAGAGCCTTACGCGAAGTAATACAGCGCTGCCACCCGCGTAACACTTAAGCCATGTCTCAATTTGGGATAAGGATGAGGTCGGTTTTTGAGAGGCCGCTCCGGATGACGTTTTGACTATTTGCCGTTTTGATTACCTTGACGGCGACCTTTTCCACACCGTCTTCGGTTTTTTTCCATACGTAGCTGCCATGCTTATCTTCAAAAAGGGTGCCGTCCATGAGGGTGAGGACTTTTTGGCGTTCGATGAAGGTTCGGATAAACACGATCTGGCCGACACAAAGGTCGACGCTATGCGGCGGGACAAGGGCCTCGATTTTAAAGAGGCGGATGTCGGCATTCACATCAGTATCAATCTTGTGCACGGTGACATCGTAAAAGTGCGAGCTTGCTTTTGCTACGAAAACCTTGGTGCGGAGAAGATTTGCGTCAAAGAGGCCTTTGATGTGAGAGAGGTAACGCTCAGGCAGGTAGTAGGTGACATGCAGAAGGGTTGTCGGCGATTTGGTGCGAGAGGGACCTTGCTTGCTTTTCGGAATTTTCGGCGGGGTGAAGATCGGGCGGGCAAGGGTGTTTTCAGTGAGCGGCCGTAGGACAGGCGAGGGGATTTCGATCAGGCTGTCCGCTTTGAAACCTTCAATGACGGCGAGTGTTTCATATTCGAAGTCAATTTCTTGTTCGGTCGGCGTTACGAAAGTTTCTTCGGCGGCCATGAGACCCATGGTACACAAGAAGAATAAGGCGGCCCGCAAACGAAACATTTTACTTAAAAACTTACATCATTTCGATTTTTTTCAAAAGGAGATCCCGCACTATTTCGGGGTTGGCTTGCCCTTTTGTCTCCCGCATCACCATTCCAATCAAAAATTGAAAGGCCCTGTCCTTGCCGTTTTTATAGTCGAGTACCGATTGGGGGTGCTTTTCCAGAACAGTCGCAATTACGGCGTCCAGCTCGTTTGTATCGGAGATGGGGCGAAAACGGGGATTTTCGACGATGATGTCGAGCGGCGATGCGTTGGGGCTTGTCATCATCATATCGGCAATTTCTTTGGCCATCTTGCCGGTAATGCGGCCGTCATCTACAGCATTGACCAGTTCGGCGATATGGCGGGCGGGGATGCCGAGAGCATCGACGGCAAGGCTCCTCTCATTGGCCCTTCCCCCGAATTCGACCGTCACCCAGTTGCATAGGGAAACGGCATTTTTACAGATTCTTAACCCTTCTTCGAAGAAGAGGCAGAGGCGGCGGTTGTGGATGAGAACATTTGCATTGTAGGGGGATAGGCCGAGTGTTTCAACATAGCGCCGGTACCGCTCCTGAGGAAGCTCGGGAAGCCTTTGGGCAAGCCTGTCAATCTCTTCGCGAGTGATGACAAGGGGGGGAAGGTCGGGTTCGGGAAAGTAGCGGTAGTCGTCGGCCGTCTCTTTGCGGCGCATGAGGACTGTTTGGCGCCTTTCCAGGTCAAAACGGTAGGTGCCGCTCTCGAGAGAGCCGTCCGGATGGTCTTCATAAAAGGCAATCTGGCGGGCAACTTCAGCTTCAATGGCCAGTTCCATGTTGTGGAACGAGTTGAGGTTTTTGATTTCGGCTTTTTTGCGGAGCAGATGCTCTCCTATTTTGCGCACCGAAATATTAACATCCATGCGCATGCACCCTTCCTGCAAGTTTCCTTCGGTGATATCCAGATATTCGGCAATGGCAAGGATTGCCGTAGCGTAGGCCGTTGCGTCTTTTGCAGAATGCATGCACGGATGGGAGACGATTTCGATGAGCGGCGCTCCGGCGCGGTTGAAGTCGACGCCGGCAAAGTTGGGGAAGTGAATGAGCTTTCCCGCGTCGTTTTCGAGGTGGGTGTGTTCGATCGCGAACGTCTTTTTTTCGCCGTCCACGAGGGTTTCCACTTGTCCTCCTACCAGGAGAGGTTTGTAAAATTGGGTAATCTGGTACCCTGCCGGATTGTCGGGGTAAAAGTACGACTTGCGGTCGAAATAGGAGGTTGTTTCAATGGTGGCACGTGTGGCAAGGCCGAAGAGGATCGCCTTGTTCACGGCTTCGCGGTTGATGACGGGCAGTGCGCCCGGGATGGCAAGGTCCACAAAACCGACGTTGGTGTTGGGCTCGTCGCCGAAGCGGTTTGCCTCGGGGCTGAACATCTTCGATTTGGTGTTCAGCTGCATATGGATTTCGAGGCCGATGACCGGTTCAAAGCCTTTCATGCAAACTCCTTGTCAAAGGCAGGGGGGGATTTTGAGGCGAAGGGGGTAACTTCTTGAAATGCTCGGGCAAAGCGGAGCGTTTCCCGATCCCCCATGAGAGGCCCTTCGAGCTGGAGGCCGATCGGAAGTCCCGTTTTGGAAAAGCCGGCGGGAAAGCTGAGTGAAGGACAGCCGACCAGTGGGCCGCTGCTCGTAAATAGGTCCTGGAGGTACATGTGGACCGGATCGGTGATTTCTCCCGCCTTGAATGCGGGAGTGGGGGTTGTAGGGAGCAGCAGCATATCACACCTCTCAAAAAGAGCTTTGTGCTCTTCGCTAATCAGGCGGCGGACTTTTTGCGCCTTTTGGAAATATGCTTCTTTAAAACCCGATGAGAGAACAAAGGTGCCGAGAAAGATGCGCTGCTTTACTTCCGGTCCGAACCCTTCCATGCGGGAGAGGCGGTACACCTCTTCCAGCTCGCGTGCATCAGGGGAACGCCGTCCATAGCGGACCCCGTCGAAACGGGCCAGGTTGGTAGACGCTTCGGCAGAAGAGAGGACGTAATAGGTAGGAATTGCATATTCGAGGAAAGCCATCGAAACGGGAACAATCTCGCACCCGAGCTCTTGAAAAGTTTCGACGGCGTTGTGATAGACCTCCGACACATCAGAATCTACCCGGTCGAGAAGTTCGAAGGCAACGCCCAGCCTTTTCCCTTGGAGCGAAGTATCCTTGGTAAGAAGGGGCTCATGGGCATTTGCCAGAGAAGTGGAATCGAGAGGACAGTGATGGGCTAGAACTTCCTGAAGGAGGATGAGGTCGTCGATATCGCGGGCAAAGGGGCCGATCTGGTCCAGCGACGAGCCGAAAGAAACAAGGCCGTAACGCGATACGCGTCCGTACGTAGGCCGGAAGCCGTATAGATTTGTGAGGCCTGCGGGCTGGCGGATCGAGCCTCCGGTATCGGAACCGAGCGAAAGGGGGGCAAACATGGCGCTGACGCCTGCCGCACTGCCTCCGGAAGAGCCGCCCGGGATGCGTTCCAAATCCCACGGATTGTATGACTTTTGGAAAGCCGAATTTTCGGTAGATGAGCCCATGGCGAACTCGTCGAGGTTGGCCTTGGCAATGAAAATTGCTCCTGCCTCGCGCAGTTTTGTGACGACAAAGGCGTCAAAGGGAGCAACAAAATGTTCGAGAAAGCGAGACGCGCACGTTGTTTTTTCGCCGCAGATATGGATATTGTCTTTGATGAGGATCGGAGTGCCGGCGAGAGGACCGAGCTTATCACCCCTACTTTTCCTGTGGTCGAGCTCGCGTGCCTGGGCAAGCGCTCCTTCTTCGAGAAGGGCGAGGATAGATCCGACGGCCCCGTCGCCGAGGCGGATGCGTTTTAGAAAATATCGGGTGATCTCTTCCGCGCTGATCTCACCGCTCATAAATCGAAAGTTAATTCCGCGTGCCGTTTCCCGAAACATCAGAGCTCATCCTTCATAACAGGGGGAACTTTAACCATTGTACCGATCCGGTCGGGGATCATTTTAAGAAACGTAGCGCGGTCCATCACATCGAGCGGCTCATCAGACCGAAGAGGGGCCGAAGAGCCCTCGTGCACGAGGACTAGGGGCTTTACATGTCTCGTATCGAGCTCCTGCAGCTTTTCGACATATTGCAAAACCCGCGTTAAATTTGAATACAACTTTTCCCGTTCTTCTCCGCGCACGGTAATTTTACACAGAGCTTCCAGCGATTTCAGTTCTTCTTCCACGTTTTTCAAGAGAGGGGTCCTTTGCCCGTAAAATACATTCCACCTAGCTTTTTCATCAGGGCCTCCTTGAAAAATGCCAATATTGTACCAATGAAGAGCAAAAGGTGTCAAACATTATCCAAGACCTAATACCAATCCCAAAAAATAATGTCATAAATTCGAAATCATCTAACGGTCACTTTTGCACGATCCTTTCTCACTCATATTTAAAAATATGGGTTTCGAAAGGATCGTGCAAATCTGCCTCGTTATCTGACACGACTTTATGACATTATTTCTTGCGCTTGGTATAAATCTAAAAAAATGTATGATAAATTTAAAAAGGTAGGGGTTATGACCATCATCAATATTATTGTACTGATTCTCGTTATCATCGGGGCTTTAAACTGGGGCTTTATCGGCTTTTTCAACTACGATGTGATTTCGGCCATTTTCGGCGGCGTCGTTACGGCGACGTACACCGGTTTTGAGCGTTTTATCTTTGCAATTATCGGTTTGTGCGGCATCTGGGCGCTCAGCTTTTTTGCCCGTATGGGAAGCTCGCAAAAAGAATCCTGCGACGATGAAAGCTCAAGCTGCTGCAAGGGCGAAGATAAAAAAGACAAAGACCAAAAATAAGCTCTACTCATAAGAGACAGAGTAGTTTCTGGAGCACCGATATCAGGAAAGAAAGGCGGTATGTACCGCTTTCTTCGTCGATATACCGGTCCAGATACCCGGTAATGGCTCGCTGCCGCAGAGTTTCAGAGGCTGCTTCATCTTTGGCTCTTTTCATTGCCATGAGCCGAGAAACAAGTTCGCGGTGGGGTAGAGGTGTAAGTTCTTTTAAAACCTGTTGAACTTTGGTTTTGGCCAGCGTGCGAAGCACTCTTCCGCCCATTCGTATGCTATTTTCCTCATAGACGCGATCGACGATTTCATGGAGAAGATCGAGTCTCGACATATGATCCGTCGAAGGCATGGGATGCATGCTCCTTTCCGGCAAGACAAGATCCGGCATCTCATGCTCTGCATACAGCCAGCTTGCCAGCGTTTCCCTGGTAATTCCAGGATGATTTCCTTCGAGCGCCTTTTGCAGGGCAATGATAATGGCTCCTGCCGAATAGTGAGAATCGAAGAGTGCTACGAACGGTTTATAATGGGAGTCAACATTTGCGTAGAG
>MGLW01000010.1:9063-10865 GCA_001794905.1 Chlamydiae bacterium RIFCSPHIGHO2_12_FULL_49_11 | reverse complement strand
CAATCCGCTCCGGTTTTCCGACCACGGGGTACTCGAAGTGCCACAAATGCCCCTCTTTTTCTTCGTATTCCACCTCGTCATCGGCAATAGCGGTCTGTAGCACGGGGTCCCAGTTGACGAGATAATCGCCGCGGTAAATCAGCCCCTGATCGAATAGTTTCTTGAACATTGTTTGCACCGCGCACGTCGATTCTTTGTCCATCGTAAACCGCTGCCGGGACCAATCGAGGGAGGAGCCAAGGCGTCTTAGTTGTTGCGTGATTTTGTGTTCGTGTTCCTCTTTCCAGCGCCACACCTCGCCGACAAACTCTTCGCGCGTGAAATCGGTCCTTTTTTTTCCCGTTTTTCGAAAAAGGTGCCGTTCGACGACCGTCTGTGTCGAGATGCCGGCATGGTCGGTGCCCGGAATCCAAAGGGCGGCATCTCCCATCATTCTTCTGTAGCGAATGAGGATGTCTTGCAAAGTGTTGACAAGGGCGTGGCCCATGTGCAAGATGCCGGTCACATTCGGCGGCGGGAGGATGATCGAGTACGGCGTCCCTTCCTTTTTCGGAGCAAAAAATTGCCCCTCTTCCCAGAATCGGTACAATTCGGCTTCAATTGACTGCGGATTGAAATGTTTTGAAACGTCCTTCATCGGGACGAGGATACCTTAAAGGGCTCTTTTGTGCAATTTTCTTTCGTAGTAGGAAGCTTTGCGCCTGCGTCCGAGTGCAGTGTAGAATAGGACGATTTGCCGCTGCAGCTCCACTTTTTCGATAAAAAAGGCTTCACGGTGCCAAAGGGTTTTGGGCTCGCATTTACCTTCCAAAAAATAGAGGAGGAAGTACTGGGGTGGAGGAAAGCTCTGGTTGGAAAGATGGCGGACTTCGCTCAAGGCGAGTGTGATTCCCTTTTCGAGTATGCTGAAAAGCAGGTCGAAGATGAAGAAAAAGGTATGAGGGCCGGTGAGGCCTTTTTGCCTTGCTTCTTCGAGAAGCAATTTGGCATCGTGCTGCCGGCGCATGAGAACATAGGCCCAAATTTTCAGGAACAGAGCGCGGTCTTCGGGAAAACCTCCGGCTCTAGCCCTGTCGAGAAGTTCCGGCACTTTGCCCGCTTCTTGCCGGTTGAGGTGCGCTTTAATGTGTGCTTCGAACAGGATGAAATCGGAAGCGAAACGGTCTCCGATGTGTTTGGGATGCAGTTCGAGCAAGGCCGCTTCGACCATGCGCTTAAAAAACGGCTTGTCTTCCAATTCGCTTTGGATTTCTTCGAGAACTCCTTTGAGGTTGAGGAAGAATGCAATCTGTATGGCAAGGTAGGCATAATAGTCAGTCAGGGTTTCGAAATGGCGCGGTTTTTTGAGAAAGGCAAAATAGTGGGTTTCCGGAACCAGCTGGTGGATGAGAAGGTGCGTTTCTCGCATGTTTAAGAGATGGGGGGCGTGCCGGATAATGAGAAGGGAGAAATGGAGGGCGAGTTTGCGGTGGGATTTGATGCTCTCGTGCAGGCGGAATCGCAGGTGTTCTTCGAGCCTGTAAAGGAGGGGGTGCCCTTTGAAGCGGCGCAGTCCCATTTCGAAGTATTTGAGTTCTTCATCGTGATCCTGCAGATGGGCCGAGATCATGGCTTTACCGAGATAGGCGAGAGGTTCCGCTTTCTGGTCGCATAAAAGGTCGAATGTTTCAAAAGCGCGTTTCAGATATTCTTTTCCATCCCCTTCCCGTTTGGCTAGCTCAATGAGAGAAAGGCCTGCGCGAAAGAGTGCTTCTTTGCTTTCCTTTGTCCCTGCGAGAGAGTGAGCGATTTTTTCATACTCC
>MGLW01000010.1:0-9021 GCA_001794905.1 Chlamydiae bacterium RIFCSPHIGHO2_12_FULL_49_11 | reverse complement strand
CGTCATACACGAGAATTTCTTTGCTGCCCTCCATGACAATGATTTCACGGTCAATTTTCATGACGGTGATGTCGTGTGTTCCCGGCTCTAAAGCGAAGGAAACGAGGTCCAGGAGGGGGACAAAATCGTATTCGAGTTTTGCGCCGGGGTTTTTGGGGGTGCCAAGCCAAATCAAATAGCCCTCGATGCCGGTTTGGCTGCAGAGGACAATGCCGATTCCATCAGAATCGGCGCTGATGGTGACGGTGAAGTCGATACGAATATTTCCTGCATACACTTCCCTGGAAAGGTGCAAAAATCCCCATGTTGCATAAGGAACAAGCGGATTTTGGAACACGACTTTATTGAGTTGGATCGTATCTTGCCTCGACCAATCGGACGCGGTTTCGGCAGAGAGGCTTGTCGCGGCCGTCCATCGAAAATCACCGGCCAGATAGCGGCTTAGGTCCTCGATCATACCGGAAACATTGGAGTACCGGTCTTTGGACTGGGGCATGAGACATTTTGTGGCGATTTGGGCTAGCGATACGGGAATATCGCGGTGGGGCGCACGCAGGGTGGCGTCATAGACGGGGGCGCCGGCATGCAATTTTTTGAGTTCGGCGATGCTTTTTTTGTAGTAGGGGAGGCGCAGGGTGAGAAGCTGGTACAGAATGACGCCGAGGGCGAACACGTCGCTCTCTTTTCCTGCAGGGCGGCCGAAAACTTGTTCCGGTGCAAGATAGGATAAAGTCCCGAGCACTTTTCCCGGTCTTGTCAGCATGGGGTTGGTGATTTTTTTCTCTTCGCTTTTGGAAACGATTTCGATCATTTCAGGACTATCGAGATGTGCGGCAAGGCCCCAGTCGGTCAGGTATACCTCGCCGAAATGGCCGACCAGGATGTTTTCCGGCTTCAGGTCGCGGTGCAAAATACCGCACGAGTGGGCGTAGGAGATCGCTTCGCAGATATGCAAAAAACTGCGGATGACCGTTTGCATCGAGTTGAAGAAAGGGGGGAGGGGAAGTCCTTTTTTTTCGCATTCAAAACCGCGCCGCAGCAAGGTTTTTAAAGTTTCCCCGGCAATATAGGGCATTACGAAAAACGTTTCCTCGTCGTCTGAAAAATCGAGAATGGGGATAATGG
This sequence comes from Chlamydiae bacterium RIFCSPHIGHO2_12_FULL_49_11, assembly GCA_001794905.1. GTDB lineage: Bacteria > Chlamydiota > Chlamydiia > Chlamydiales > 2-12-FULL-49-11 > 2-12-FULL-49-11. The sequence continues at coordinate 7,896 of MGLW01000010.1, read as the reverse complement.
CGGGATGGAAGAGGGAGGCGTTGATTCTGGCTTCGCGGATAAACCTTTTTTTGAGAGCGGGATGGGCCGTTAAAGACGGTTTCATCCGTTTGATGGCCACACTCCGATCCAGCTTCGGATCGCGTGCGAGAAAAATTTCCCCCATCCCCCCTTCGGCGATTTTTTTCTCGATCACGTAGGAGCCGATCGTTTGCGGAATTTGCTCGGTTTTTTCTTGCTGCACTAAAGAGAGCTTATACCAAACCCAAATTAGGTGATGCAAGAAAATCTTCGTTCAGTTACAATTGTTGGTACAATTAAAGGGGAGGAGACCATGGATGGCCTTCATCAAATGTACGCAGAACATTACTTAGCGGATCAGGCGGCTCAGGCCAGTTCCAGGCTGGAAACGTTGCGCCGTGCGATTCAAACGGAACATTCTGAGGAATCCCCGGAACTCGGCGAATCTTATGCGTACCGCCGGCTGCCTCAAGACGACTCATCCCGGTCGTCAAGTTCCATTGACGGCCGCTCTTCTCGCATTGCCGTTTCACGGATGTCCCGTGTCGGTTCCCATGCTTCTCTTCCCCGAAACGATTCTTTTTATGTCTCTACCAGTCCGCGTACTCCCTGTACTCCCTCTTTGGGAGGGACTTTGGTACCACGGACTCCCCGTAGTGCCATGCAAAGCGCAGCGCTAATTCTTGCTGCTCATCCCGAGGCTCGGGAAAGTCCGGTTTCTCCCCGTCACGTACAGGTCGAAGGCATTCCTGAATCGCCTCGAAGTCATCTTTCCACCCCTACTGCACAGATGGGATGTTGTTGGGTGGGTAGTCCGGTGAGTAGAAAAAGGAAGCCGGGAGGTTAAAGCGAGATGACAAAGAAAAAACGGCTTTTGACGGGAGATAGGCCTACAGGCGCGCTCCATCTCGGGCACTTTGTCGGTTCGCTCCAAAACCGGGTGCGTTTGCAATATGAGTATGACACCTTCATCATGATTGCCGATGCGCAAGCGATCACCGACAATTATGACAATGTGGGGCGGATTGCCGCTCATGTGTACGAGCTTGTTTGCGACTATGTGAGCGTCGGGATTGATCCGGCCGTTTCCCATATCTTCATCCAGTCCATGATTCCCGAACTTTTCGAAATGACAGCCTATTTTATGAATCTGGTAACGATACAGCGGATCGGGCATAATCCCACCGTCAAACTGGAGACGAAACAAAAGGGGTTTCGAGAAGGGGTTCCCGCCGGATTTTATCTCTACCCGATGTTCCAGGTATCCGACATTCTGGCGTTCAAGGCGGATGTGGTGCCGGTCGGGTACGATCAGGCGCCGATGGTTGAACTAACGCGCGATGTGGCGAAAAAATTCAATGCCACCTACAAAACAGAACTCCTTGTTATCCCCGAAGCGATCTTTCCCGTTTCCTTGCAGACAAACCTGCTCGGCCTAGATCGGAATAAGATGTCGAAATCGCTTAACAATGCGATTTATCTAAAAGACACGCGGGATGAGATCGTTCAAAAAGTGCGCAAAATGCCGTCCGATCCTGATCGTGTTGATTATCATGCTCCCGGCAGTCCCGAAAAAGTGCTCGTGTTCGATTACCTCCGTATTTTCGATCCTGATCAAGAGGGACTCGATGCGCTCGTAGACCAATACAGAAAGGGCGGCGTGATGGATAAAACGGTGAAAGAAAGGCTCATCGAAGTGCTTGACGCCTTGTTGGTACCGATTCGTGAAAAACGTGCGTCCGTTGCCGAGGACCGAAAGAGAGTTGAGAGCATTCTCCGGGAAGGGACAAAGGCTGCGCGGGAGGTAGCGGGGGACACCCTTGCCGAAATCAAAGAAGTCATGGGGCTTGTATTTCCGCTATGATTGAAGTTTCTCCGAAAAATAGGATCTTGTGGCTGGTCTCGGAGCAAAGCAGTCCTTTTGAATCTTGCTCCTCCGAGTTTTCGTGGACAGATCTGGAATGTGCTTGCAACTATGCAAAGCAATTACAAAAGACCGGAATTCTCGGTAACTTTATCTTCTCTATCCTTGTTAAGGATGCAGAGATATACCAGAGAGCTGCTAGCAGACTACAAGAACATGATTGTGTTGTTTTGCCTTATAGGGCAGCGATATCGACGGGAAGAATCGGATTTCAGGTGATGCATGATCTCTCTATGGAGCCGTCTGATTTGAAAGAGCTAAAAGTACCGGTCATAAAATATAATGAAAGTGAGTGCAGAACTTTAAACCTATTTCTCAGCCGGGAACATCGGAAAATTAAGGAGAACCGGTCCCAACTGGAACAGTATCTCGCTGAATTTGCAGAGACGCATTTTCATTTTGCAACGCGCATTCAAGAAAAAGACGACCAAGTTACCCTGAAGGCAATCGAGGGAAAACTGAGTAAAGAATGTACGGGGCTTACCATGAGACGGCATTTGATGGTGGTTTGTGAACCGAGACAGAGTTCCGGCGCTTTCTTTGAAAAAATCGCGGAAATGGTGCGCACCCTTCCGCAAGAAGTGCAAGAAAAGCTGGCACAGAAAAAATTTGTTTTAAAAAACTTGTGCAATCCGGCGGAACAGTTGCAGCCGCTTGAGGGGGAATTTATCCTCGTGCTTGTGCCCTATTTCGAGTTTTCGATGCAGGAGGGGTTTCTTTTCAGGCCGATTCCTGCTCCGCCCTCAAATCCCACTCTTCCTGAGGGGCGCAAGCCGATCCGCGGAGTGCGCCGCTTCTAGGACGTGTCATCAATTAATCTCCCGTTTCGGCTGTGTCAAAGCCCCGGGCCTCTCCGATTTTGAAGGAGGCAATATTAATCAATATGGCCTCCTTCAAAATCGGAGAGTCGCGGGAGCTTTCACATCTGCCCAAACGTGAGATTAATTGATGACACGCCCTAGGCGTGTTGTGAATTTTTCTTGCGAAAAATTTCGTTGGCTGTTATTATTTTTGCACCATTCCCTTCATGGAAGGATGGCAGAGTGGCCGATTGCGTCTGTCTTGAAAACAGAAGGCCCGCAAGGGTCCGGGGGTTCGAATCCCTCTCCTTCCGGTAAACAAAAGACCCGTTCACGCGGGTCTTTCCATCTTCTGTCGAAGGGCTTGATAGTATCCCCAATGTTTTTGAAAATTTTCTGGCTCAAATGAGACTCGGAGGAATTCAAGCAAGGTTTTCCGATACAGGACGATCAAATGTGTCATTAACCGTTTATATTGTGTATATGTAAGTCGATGTGTGCTATGCTGCTCTTCGCACTCTCCGAAATCTTGAACTTCAATTCGTGGCAAAAGCCATACTTTATTGGCCGGTATTCGTTCTTTCGCAAAACGTCCCAGTCCATAATATTGATCATTATCTGTAGTCTTCCCAAATCCCGTTGCAACTACTAAAAAATGCGTAGTTTGAATGAGATTTATAAAATCCTGAAATGAGCAAAGGCTAGCCGCATCCAACTTTATCGAACCTTTAATGAAACGGGAAATGGCCTCTTCGTAAGCAAGCAGAGCTTTGCTATCACCCCTTCTCTCATCTAAATCTTTAAAAGGGACACCCGTTTGAGAGACTCCATCGCTATCACAAAATGATATGGATAGACTACACCCATTACTTACGCCTTCGTTTTTATCATGAAGGGCGGCCTCTTCTGAGGATACATGGCGTAGGCCAACTAAATGCTTTCCGATGCGCTCTACGTCATCCCAGGTGATATGAGAATCTTTCGGCTCCGGTTTAGTTGTACAGCGGAAAAATACAGGAAGTAATCTTCGGGTTATTCTATATCCCTCTTGAGGGATCAACTTTACGTCAAAATATGAGCCTCTGTATTCCGGTCTTGGTCCTCCCCACCGGCTACTGCAGATGATCTTGATCATCGAAGTGGTCGGAACTTTTTGTAACTCTTTTCTTGGAATGCTTTGACCTTCTCGGTCAAAGAAAGCAGCTCACTCTCCCCCACAGGGCCATGCCGAACCCGCTCCAGAAACGCGTTGCCGTCTTGTTAGAGATGTGCAAACTCTTGCCGGAGTAGGGGGAAGGGCACATCACCCTATTGTCGTAATCGGAAACCAATTTGGTTAGACAGAAGGACCCCACCCTCCTTCCAAAAACGCTTCGCATTTTTGGAATTTTCAAGAATTGGTTGACTTTTCAAAGGGAGCATGTCAAATTTTTTTTCTCTTTTTGGTAGGAGGATAATTCATGGTGAACAAGCTAAAAACCCCACCAAGTAAGACCGTTTCTCAATCCTTGATTCCTATAGATTATTCTGATGTGTTGAACGAATTGAAGTCCAAGATACAGATGGCTCAGTTAAAAGCTGTAGCCTCGGTCAATTCAGAGTTAACCTCGCTTGCAGAGGTCCGGGAAGGGCATGTCGATTTTTCGGAGGCGGCTCTTCAACAGATGAGCTAATGTTTTTACCTGAGCTGAGCACAGGTAGCCTCAGGATAGAAGAAAGCAAGGATTTCGAGGGCGCTGTCCCCCTATTTCAGGTTCCGGAGGGCTTCGTAGAGGCAGATTCCGGTGCCGATTCCTTCGCCATACCCTTCCAGTGTGAAAGTGTCGGCCACTTTTTTCACATGGAAAAGGCTGCTTTTGATCCGCTCTTTCCCTAGCTTTCTTTGGAAAACGGCGATCGGAACGGTTTTTTTCTCATATTCTCCCTTGAGAGCAACGGCATACACCTTTTCCGAACCGGCGTCTTGATAAATGTCGATCCGCTGGAATTTGTGTACTCCGAACGCTGTTTCAAAATCTTTGGAGGAAAGGTACGTTTTCCAGAAGGTGGATTCCCGATTTTTTTGGGCATGTGGCGTGCAAATGCCTGCGGGAGCAGGGCTTTGTTTTCCAAAGAGGCGCGCGTAAGATAGGGTCACTCCGGCGCTATGTTTGCAGAAGTGAGCAGGGAAGGGACGGCCATTGTAGAGATTCACAAATTTCTCGCTCGCACGGGATGCATCCCGCACGGCACGCGAGGAAGTGATCAAATTGTTCCAGACGGAAAATTCTTCTTCAGTGTCGATCAGGTCAAAGTAGGGGGAAGAGCCATTTTCAGTCCAAAAGTAGAGGTTGGTTCTTTCATTGATAGCAAGGGCTTCCATGACGGCAGCCGGAAGAACCTCGCCTTTGAGGAGGAAGGTAAGCTTTTGCTCTAAGTAGAACTCGAGATCGGTTTCGAGTACAACATAAAGTGTCTGATGAAGATTGTAGACAGTAACGGAGCCTTTCACTTCATGACCGCAGACGACAATTTTGGTTTGGGGTGATTTGGGGCTAATCGTGATTTGAAACCGGTTTTTGTACTGCGATTTCCATTCCAGACCGTTCAAGGTCGCGTCCACAACCTTTTGGACTCCGAAGAAGTTGTTTTCCAAAATTTGCCCCGTGGTCGGATCGATCACGTAGTGGCCTCCTTTCACATCGATAAAGAGAGGACCCTCCCTCTCCGGAAGGAGAATCTTGATCGTGCGCCGCCCCGGCGCATAGACCGATTCGTGATCTTCTTCGGCTGCCATGAGTCGAACGGAGAAACTAAGTAAAAATAGAATAAGCAGTTTTTGTAGCAAGTCGACCTCGTGGTGTTCTTTGAATGAGTCCTTGAGAAAGGAGATACGGTTCGTACACACTTGCAACGGTGTTTTCATCCTCACCGAGGAAACTCGCGATCGCTTTGATGCCAACCGGTCCACCGCCGTGGTGGACGAGGATAAATTCCATCATTTTGCGATCCATATCACCGAGCCCCCTATCATCAAGCCCTATCAAAAGACATGCCTCTTTTACATCATTTTCATCAATGATTTTTTCAACGCGTGCGTGGACAAAATCCCGTGTCCAACGAAGTAAATTGTTGGCAATGCGGGGAGTACCGCGACTTCTTCTGGCCATTTCTTCGGCCGCTTTTTCGGAAAGCTCCACTCCCAAGAGGCGGCTCGATCGCAGAATGATATTTTTGAGCGCCGGCTCATCGTAAAAATCGAGGCGGATCGTTACGCCGAACCGGCTCCTCAACGGATTGGACAAATTGCCGAGCATTGTCGTCGCCCCGATGAATGTGAAAGGAGGGAGTTTCATCTGAACGCTACGCGCGTTGGCGCCGCTATCGAGGAGAAGATCAATCGAAAAATCTTCCATGGCAGGGTACAGGTACTCTTCCAAAATTTTGGGAAGGCGGTGAATTTCGTCGATGAAAAACACGTCGCCCTCATTCAGGTTGGTGAGCAGGCCTGCCATATCGCCCGATTTTTGCATGAGCGGCCCACTCGTTGTGTACAATTGGGACTCGAGTTCGGCAGCAACGATGGCGGCAAGGCTTGTTTTGCCGAGGCCGGCGGGTCCGTAAAAGAGGATATGGGACGGACTCTCGCCGCGCTTTTTTGCTGCGCGAAGTAAAATGAGAAGCTGCTGCACCACTTTTTCCTGCCCGATGAAATCGGAAAGCCGTTTTGGTCGGAGCGTCTTTTCCAGCGCGGGATCAACGGCGGTGATGGCGGGCTTGGTCATGCACACACGATACAGGAAAAAACATTTTATGAGAATCGAGAAACGTGGTACCATGCTCTCATGGCTCAATCAGATTCCTGGATTCGGGAAATGTGCGAAAAGCACGATATGATTTCCCCTTTCGTCCCTCATCTCGTAAGGGAAGCCGGTGGCAAGAAAATCATTTCGTACGGCCTCTCAAGTTACGGGTATGACCTCCGCGTTTCCAACCACTTCAAGATTTTCACCAACGTACACAATGCGATTGTGGACCCGAAAGGGTTTAGCGACGACGAGTTTGTCCATATTGAGTCAGACGTGTGCATCGTGCCGCCCAATTCGTTTGCCCTTGCCGTCAGCGTCGAGTATTTCAAAATACCGCGCGACGTGATCACCATCTGCATCGGCAAGTCGACCTACGCCCGTTGCGGCATTATCGTCAATGTAACGCCGTTCGAACCCGAATGGGAAGGACAGGTGACACTCGAAATTTCCAACACGACGCCGCTACCTGCAAAAATTTATGCCCACGAGGGGCTTGCCCAGGTGATTTTCTTCAAGGGTTCCGAAGTGTGCGAAGTCTCTTACAAAGATAGGGGAGGCAAGTACATGCATCAAACCGGAATCACCATTCCACGCTTGTAAAAAAGTCTTGTGGTTTATTTCTTCATTTCGATATGTATACCGCATGATGCAATTCCAGCTTTTACATTCTATTTTCGAGAACATCGTTTCCAATCAAGGGATTGCAAACCACATGGGCGGAAACTGGAAAGTCCTTTTCGACAATTTATGCATGGCAGCCTTTCTACCCAGCTTCAATAGCAGCTGGCATGACGTTGAAGACTATTTCTACTGGATAGCGGCCAGACTCCGCGCCCGTCAAATAACCTCGTGTGAGGCGACCGAATCGATGCTTGCGTTTATTCATGCAAAGCGTCACAATTCGACCGAAACCATGCTCCAACTGTGATGAAAGCGCAGCGTCTCCACCAAACTGCCCCGCTCGAAACAAAGCCCCTCCGCTATGAAGATGTCCCCTTTCCAAAACCGGGTCCGGGGGAAGTTCTTATCAAAGTGCTCTACTGTGGAGTGTGCCTGACCGACAAGCACATCATTGAGAACGAGCTGCCGCCGCATAAGCTCCCTCTTATTCCCGGCCATCAAGTGGTAGGTTTCATCGAAGACGAAGGGCGGCACGTTGGTGCTTACTGGCTCTACTCAAGTTGTTCCGTGTGCGACTATTGTAAGAAAGGGTTCGAAAATCTATGTGAGCAGGCGACCTTTACCGGCTTTGACCGGGATGGCGGCTATGCCGAATATATGGTGGCGCGCCGTGATTTCCTCGTCGATCTCGATCCCGACATGGTGAGCGAAAAAATGGCGCCCCTTCTCTGCGCAGGGATTGTCGGCTACCGCTCGTACAAGC
>MGLW01000009.1:9316-9581 GCA_001794905.1 Chlamydiae bacterium RIFCSPHIGHO2_12_FULL_49_11 | reverse complement strand
GAGGGATGGAAAAACAAGAGAGATTACGACCCCTCTCTCGGTTACATCGAAAACTTTGTTGCCATGCTCGGGATTCCGACTGAAGACCGTACCTCTCTACTCGATATCATGAAATTGTTTCACATTTTGCACATGGACCACGGCGGCGGCAACTTGTCCACCTTTGTCGGCAAAGCGGTTGCGTCGGGGCTCGAAGACATGTACGGCTCGATCGCGTCGGCTATGTGTGCTTTGGAGGGACCGCGCCACGGAAGGGCAAACCAGG
>MGLW01000009.1:0-9208 GCA_001794905.1 Chlamydiae bacterium RIFCSPHIGHO2_12_FULL_49_11 | reverse complement strand
TCGGAAGCTTTGCAATGATTTCGAGTGCCTGCTCACGGTAGTCGAGACGCTCTTTACCGGCCGAAAGCATCAAGAGAGCAGAGGAAAATTGTTTCATCGGATGGACGTTTTTGGGAAATTTTTCGATAAGGGCAAGAACGTGCCCGTCCGGTTCGGAAAGGTCGGCAAGAGAGGCAGCAAAAGAGGCCACTTTCGACTTGTCGTCGAGGCTTCCTTCGAAGAGAAAATGCATCACCTCTTCGGGTGAAAGGCGCGTGAGTTTTTCCACCTTCACTCCCCGGTAGAATAGCCCCTCGTGGGGATCGACGTGGGAAGTGGTGCAATAACCTACCGGAATGCCCCTCAGTCCCGTTTCCAGATTGTCTTCAGTGACCTCGAATAATATTTCGTTCATGACAGGGTATTTTTTACCATCTCCTTTTCGGTTTCAAGTTCTTTTTCCGTGATTCGTATTTTCTCTGCGATAAAAGGATCGAATGTGAGCCCCGTTACGATTTCTTGCTTCTGCAATAAAAAAGAAAAAAAGAGCCCTTCTTTGATGCCGTACGGGTTATTTTTTTTGGTATAGACCGCAGCACTAAAAAATCGATCATCCGCCGCATTCCAGTCGATAATGGCATCGATTATCGCATTTGCCGCAGAAGCTGCCGACGAAGCGCCGCGCGCTTCGATGATTTTCGCTCCGCGCGTCTGCAGGGCGGGCATCAGAGTATTTTGGAGCCATTCCATGTCGGAAAATGTTTCAAAGAGCGGCTTTTTCCTCACGCGGATATTGTGATAGTCGACCACCATCGTCGATGAGTGGTTGCCCCAAATACCGACCCGGTCTACCTCATCGACATGCAGGGCGATTTTACTCGAAATCATTTGCACCGCCCTATTTTGGTCGAGACGTGTCATGGCGCGGATATTTTCGGGCGGCAATTTCGGAGCATTGTGGCAAAGTACAAGGGCATTTGTATTGCACGGGTTTCCGACGACAAGCACTCGCACCCCCGTACGATTGAGAGCCCGGGCGGCATCTTTGAAAATATGGGCGTTTTCCAGGAGGAGGTCTTTCCTTTCCATCCCTTGCGTGCGGGGCTTTGCCCCAACCATCAGAGCGTAATCGACTCGATCGAACACTTTCTCGATATCGGAACCGACCACCACTTCTTCCAAAAGAGGAAACGCGCAGTCTTCGAGCTCCATTTTTACGCCGACGAGTTTATGTAGCTGGGATTCGAGCTCGAGAAGATGGAGTGCCATCTTTCTTTTTTTGCCGAACATTTCCCCTGAGGCAATGCGAAAGAGGAGCGCATAGCCAATCTGACCGGCCCCCCCCGTTATGCCAACTCGAACTGTCTCATCCATGTTTAAAATATCGCGTATGAATCATTTCGGAGCAATCATTTTTTCCTTGCCTCATTTCCCGACCCGTGTTTAATGAGGCTTATGGAAGGACACCCTCCCGGCTATTCCGGTGTAAGCGACTATGTATATAAGATTTTTCCCAATGACTTGAATTCCCAGGACACCGTCTTCGGCGGCACAATCCTGTCGCTTCTTGACCGGATCGCTCTTGTTGTGGCCGAGCGCCATAGCGGCAAAGTGTGCGTTACCGTTTCGATCGACGCGGTCCATTTCCTTGCTCCCGCCAAAAAGGGGGAGAACCTCATCATCAAAGCTTCGATCAACAATGCCTGGAACAGTTCGATGGAAATAGGCCTCAAAGTCATCTCGGAAAACGGCTTTACCAAAGAACAAAAACATATCGTCTCCGCCTACTTTACATTTGTTGCCGTTGATGTAGAAGGCAAACCGACCCGAGTCCCCCGCGTATTGCCCGAATCGCCCCCCGAGATGCAACGCTTTGAAGAAGCAAACCACCGTCGGAGCCATCGCATCCGGGGAAATAAGGAAAGGGCCGAATTGAGAAAGACCTTCTCAAAAGAAGTTCCTTGAGTTATACTTTTTGCCATGTTCGGCAACGAGTTCCAGTTTATTCTCCACATCGGGCTTGTCCTTCTTTCCCTCTATTTTGCTTTTCGGACGGGGGCAGAGGCACTGCTTGTCCTCACATCGGTCTTCTTTTTGCTCTCTAATTTATTCATAATCAAGCAAATCACCCTCTTTTCCCTCCCGACCACCGCCGTCGACCCTTTTACCGTCGGCTCCTTTTTTGCCGCCGGCCTGATTCAGGAATATTTCGGCAAAGACAAAGCCGACCGGCTGATCCGCCTTTTTCTGATGGTAGCGCTGACTTTCACCACCTTTGCCCAAATCCATCTAAAATACCTTCCGAGCTCCTCGGACTACTCCCAATTCGGATTTCTGACCATTCTTTCCACTTCCCCCCGGATTTTTATCGTTTCCATCATTTCTATGACGTTATCGCAAAAGCTCCAAATCGAAGCCCTGCAACGCCTCCGCTATCGACTCCCTCTCATGCGCGCCTTTTTCACGGCCCTTGTCATCGCAAGCGTCTTCGATACCGTTTTCTTCTCCCTCTTTGCCCTCACGGGGGTGGTTTCCTCCCTCATTTCCATCATGCTATTCAGTCTCCTCGTCAAACTCGTCACTATCTTTACGATGACACCCTTCCTAACTTTTTTCCGAAAGGTTGAAGGCAATGCCCCTCGATTTTAAAGTTGTGCACCGGTCCAAACTCTCTCGTGCACGCGCGGGAGAAATTCACACCGATCACGGAATCATCCGTACTCCCTCCTTCATTGCCGTCGGTACGAACGGCACGGTGAAAGCCCTCGACAACAAAACGGTCGAAGAGATCGGCGTCGAACTCATGTTTTGCAACACTTACCATCTCATGTTGCAACCGGGACCCGATGTCGTAGCCCGTGCGGGAGGACTCCACTCCTTTGTCCGGAGACGCCTTCCCATCATCACCGACTCGGGCGGATTCCAGGTGTTCAGCCTTGCCTACGGCTCGGTTGAGGGAGAGCTCAAAGGAAAGGGCACCAAGAAACAGGCAAATCAAGTTATAGAAATTTCAGAAGAAGGGGTCACCTTCCGCTCGTACCGCGACGGCCGCAAAGTGGTCCTCACCCCTGAAATTTCGGTAGAGGCGCAAAAGAAATTCGGCGCCGACATTATCATTCCGTTCGATGAGCTTCCGCCCTACCACATTCGTGACAAGGCTCTTCAAGAATCTTTGGAACGTACTCACCGCTGGCAGCTCCGCTCCCTTGAAACCCACAGGAGCGCTCCCCTGCACCAGTCGATGTACGGAGTTGTCCATGGGGGCATCAATCTCGCACTCCGCGAGCAGAGCCTCCGATTTTTGCTGGGCCATCCGTTTGAAGGGATTGCGATCGGCGGCAGCATGGGTAAAACAAAAGACGAGATGCGCTCCATTTTACGAGCGCTTTCGGAAAACCTTCCCAATGACAAGCCGGTCCACCTTCTCGGTATCGGCGATCTCGAATCGCTCCCCTTTGGAGTGGCAAGCGGCGTTGATACTTTTGACAGCTCCTACCCCACAAAAGCGGCACGGCACGGCCTTGTTCTCACCCGCTCCGGTCCCCTCAAAATCGGCCGCAGCATATACGCAAACGACCTCAACCCCATCGACGAAACTTGCCGCTGCGCCACGTGCAAGCACTACTCGCGTGCTTACCTGCACCACCTTTTCAAAGCGGCCGAACCGGTGAAAGACACTCTTCTCACAATCCACAATTTGACCTACATGGTCGATTTCATGCACGAATTGCGCGAGTCCATTCTAGAAGATTTAATTTAATAATTATTGAAAAAAACAATTAATTATAGTAAAATTAATAAACATATGGATTATTGCAGCTCTATTATTAGACCTTCCTCTCCGACATCGGGAGTCACTGACGAGACAGACAGCGTAATACAGAGGGTCAGAGACTTAGAACGGAAATTTGCCGCTTTTAGCGCCCCCTGCCCTATGCCCCTCTCCCTTGCCGTAAGTAAAGATGATCAAGGAGAGGTAAAAGAAATTTTGAATCGGGCTCCCTTTTTGATCGATCAAAAGATAACAGAGCGTTATACGGCACTAGCGGTCTTTGCAAGGCGCAAAAACAGGGAAATGGTCGCCTTTATTTTGGAAAAAGGACCCTCGGAGCAAACGATCGATAACGCCCTTTCAGAATCGGGAAGCGACGAAATCGCCGAGATGCTTAGGCGGTATGTCTTTTCAAAGAGCTCCTCTCCTGAACCGATTGAGGGCCATGAAATCGTCATGGATGCCGGCGAATCGGACGCAGCATTCGAAAACAAAACCATTCAGCTTTTTCAACAGCTTTTATCCCAGTCACCTGATAAACAGGCAATTGCAAAAGATTATTGGAACTGTGCAAAAATCCGTTCTTTGGCCGCCGGTTACCTTTCATTCCCCTCCAAAACGGAGAGGTCCCTCCTCGCAAATATGTTTTTCTCTTGGTTAGGCAGATAGCAGGTTTGTGAAAAAACCCTCGCCATGGTAGCATCTTGTCCATGGCCGCGTCTCTCCTGTTTTTGCTCTATTTCCTCTGGACGGTTTCTTTCCCCCTCGGAAAACTCGCCGTCAGCCTTGCCGACCCCATATTTTTCACCGGCATCCGGATGGGGGGGGCGGGATTGATCCTTCTCCTGTATGCCATGATGACGCGCCGGCCTTTCCCTACCGACCGGAAAAGCCTCATCGGTATTTTTCTTATCGCGCTTGGCCCCATTTACTTAACAAATATCCTGGAGTTTTGGAGCCTCAGCCGGATCGAGAGCGGGAAGGTATGCTTTATCTATAGTTTATGCCCATTTCTCACTTCCTTTTTGTCTTTTCTCCATTTCAAAGAAAAATTGACCCCAAAAAAGTGTTTGGGGATGGGAATCGGATTCTTAGGCATTCTCCCCGCTTTTTTTCAGGGACCCGGGCCAAGCTTTTCCGACCTCTTTACCGTGAGAGGGCCGGAACTCTCTATCATCATTGCCTCGATATCTTCGGTCTATGGACTCGTGCTAATGCGTAAACTGGTTCGGAGTCAAATTTCCATCTCGGTCATCAACGGAACTACCATGGCCGTCGGCAGCCTCTTGTGTTTTCTCCATTCTGCCGTTACCTATCACGGCATTTCCCCTGTCCTTCCCGGGAAAATGGCGGAAGTCCTCAGCCTTGCCGGCATTCTCATTTTACTTTCCAATGTGGTGTGCTATAACCTGTATGGTTATTTACTAAAGAGGTTTACCGCTACCCTGGTTTCATTTGCCGGACTCTTATCCCCTTTTTTTGCCGCACTCCACGGCTATTTTCTTCTCGGCGAAAAACCGTCATGGCTGCTTCTCTCTTCGATGCTTTTTATCGGAACGGGGTTATGGATGGTGTATCAGGAAGAGCTCCGTCAAGGCTATATTTTACGACGTGATGACGGCAAGCCGGTTCAAACTATCGATAAATAAAGTGATGCTTTTCACGGTCCCCTCATGGACCGGTATGGCCGGATCGTACGGAAAGACGGTAAATTGCAACTCTTTCATTTCGGAATTATATTTGGGATAGCCAAGCTGGACCGGAATTCCTATAAATTCTCCCTGCTCATTGGAAAATCCCATCACAGCAAGCGCTTTGTCTTGAGAATCTTGGAAGGCGAAAATCTTATCCCAATTGTCGATGAGCTGTGGAAGGGCTTTCCTGCCAACGTGTTTGTGTGTAGGTTCCGTAAAGTAGGTCACGTACCGGGAGACCGAAATCATCGTAAGAGTATAGGTATTATCCCCCGTTTTTTTGATCATTCCCGAACGGGCATGTATAAGGGTAAGAATTTCGTGGGTTTCCATTTCAGTCGTGTATTCTTTCGACACAAGGTCCGGCTCGGCGCTCGGGTTATTTCCGGAGGGGGCGGAATTGCCCTTGAACAGGTTGCACGATGAAAGTACTAGAGCTGCAAAAATCACCCCTTTTTTCATAAAACGCCCTTCGGTGGGGCATTTTTTATGCAGGAAGGACACCATGAAGAAAGCCCGCTCACGATGAGTATTGATTCCCCCACATTTCCAACTGCAGGAAGGCTTTCCCCTACCGTAGTAATCCCGCTAATCACCACCCTGCTTGTCTTCGGATCGTAATCGATACTCATAATCCGCATCGGCACGTCCACATCGGGAGCATCTCCGTTTTGTGCATGTAAAGCTGCTGTGATATCAAGCTTGAAATTTTTTGTTTCGGTATTGGCAGCCGCTATGGCAATAAACTGATCCATCGTCATGGTTCCCCCCGTATCAATCGGGCGATCGATAAAATAACTCACCTTGGAATTCACACCATACATCGTAAACGAAATCTCTCTCGTTTTAGGATCGGACTGGTCCACGCGGGTGTCACTCGATTTGATTACAAACAAAATCCGTTCGGGAACATTTGTCTCCCCCGAAAGAGTCCGGAGAAAAAATAAGGCTACAGTCAAAACCCATTTCATATCTCTTAGGAGTAAAACATTTCTTTTTTTAGGGCAAACGAAAAAAGAAGTGCGGTTACCAAGACTTGAACTTGGGACCTCAACATTATCAGTGTTGCGCTCTAACCAACTGAGCTATAACCGCATAAAAAGACTGGAGGTTAGGAGGGTCGAACTCCTGACCTTCTGAATGCAAATCAGACGCTCTACCAACTGAGCTAAACCCCCAATCAAATGCGGAATTAAGAATACAGTATCACCCTTTTTTTTACAATACTTTACTCAAAAATCATCATCGGATATACTGTCATTCTAAACACCTGACGGAAGGTTTTCTTTACAAAATCTCCTATCTTACTGTACACAAAAAATAAACCAAGTTGCATGAACTCATCTTCACAGACCACAGGACTAAAAACGCTTTGGAGGGTTTCTTACCCGATGATGCTCACTTACCTCTCGACAATGTTCATGATTTTTGTCGACCGGCTCTTTCTGTCGTGGTATTCGACACAAACATTCAATGCTGCCGTACAAGCGGGAACGATGGGGTGGGGATTTCTGGTCGGCGTTGCCACTCTCGTAGCCATGTCGGAGGTATTTGTTGCACAGTACAACGGATCGGGGCAGTTCGACAAGATCAGCAAACCGGTCTGGCAGATGGCATGGGTGGGACTTTTTTCGACTGTTTTCTTTGTCCTTGCGGGCATTTGGGTCTCGCCCCTTATTTATCCGCCTGAAGTAGCGCCGCACGCGTACGATTATTTCCGTTACATTCTCTATTTTGGACCCGCCATCATATTGATTCACGCCTTTAACGGCTTTTATGTGGGAAGGGCTACCACCAAAGTGATCCAGTGGCTGACGATTCTCGGCAACGTTGTCAACGTCATCCTCGATCCGATCTTCATTTTTGGATGGGGCCCGATCCCTACCATGGGAGCAAAAGGGGCGGCTATTGCAACCGGCATTGGTTCTCTAGTGCAGCTATTTGTCCTGATCTCCCTGTTTTTATCGAAAAAAAACCATGAACGATATGCGACGCGTGCGCTCAGCTTTGATTTCCCCCTGATTGTGCGTCTGTGCAAAATCGGCCTACCTCCCGCCGTTTTCGTTTCCCTGGAACTGCTTGGATGGGGGATTTTTTATAACCTGATGGCCCGCATTGGCCCCACCCACATCTTTGTCGCCAGCGTGTGCCAGAGCATACTGCTCCTCTTCCTTGCCTTCGGCATGGGGCTGGAAAAGGGAGTGATAGCCCTTTCCGGCAACTTCATTGGTGCGGGTACGATCAACAAAATCAAGGGGATCGTGCGGGCATCGATGATCATGATTTGGAGTTTCACGGCGCTGACAGTACTCTTTCTTATTCTCTTCCCGGATTTTATCATCCGCTTTTTCATCAACGACCCGGCTGCCTTTGACCTCTTCACTACCGGCGCCGATTTTTCAACAATGATCGGCGAGGTAACCCCTCTCATTAAGCTCTGCCTTGTTTTCGTCACCTTTTACATCCTTTTCGAAAATATCCGTTACGTCATCAGCGGCATTTTGACAGCCGCCGGCGACACCCTCTTTCTACTCCTCTCGGGCTCTCTCTCCCTCTGGTTTTTCCTCCTTGTCCCCGCCTACGTCATCTCATATTTTCCCGAATTGTCAGTATCATACTCCTTTTTCATCTGGCTTGTTTACTCCCTCGTCTCGCTCCTCATCGTAGTCGTGCGCTATTCCATGAACAAATGGAAATCAAAAACAGTCATCGCCGAGAGCACCCCCATCCCCACCTCCGAAACCCAAACCTAATCGCGATGCTTTTAATGGACCCCAAAAGACATTTAAATGTTGATAAAATAAATTCTTAGGTATACTATGCGACTAAATTTAAAATAAGGAAGTGTTTTATGTATGCAATCATTGTTTCAATATTCTGCATTTTTTCAAGTATTTATGGAAACTGGGATCCAACAGATCTTATTCAAGAAGCCGATATTTCAAAAATTCAAAATGAAACGTTTGTCAGTGCAAAAAACCAGATTTTCCATGCTGCTAAAGGATCGTGGTGCAGTGAGGAAAAAGTAAATCTTATTATGGATCTTATTGCACTAACTCAACCAACCGTTTGCGTTGAAATCGGCGTTTGGGATGGCGGTTCTCTGATACCAATCGCTCAAGCATTGAAGTACAATAACAATGGAAAGGTTTATGCAATTGATGCTTGGGCTAATGATTGGGCTACAAAATATTTGGAAGATAAAGATCCCAATAAGCCATGGTGGTCAACTGTGGATATGCAGCAAATCTATCAAATATACAAAAATAGAATGAAGTCTCTTCAACTCGAACCATTTTGCGTAGAAATTCGAAAACCATCTCTAGAAGCTGTTAATGAATTGCCTGAAATTGATTTTCTTCATATCGACGGCGATTTTTCTTCCAAAGGAACGTTGCTTGATATCCAAGCTTATATTCCCAAAGTAAAAACGGGTGGTTACATCTTGTTCTCAAATGTATTTCTCATGGCAAACTCATTACAATATAAGGCTGATGGCTTCATGGAACTAATTGAAAACTGTGAGATTATCTCATCAATTGATAATGATAACGCTGTGTTATTTCAGAAAATTTAAGTACGAAAATATTAATAAATATTGGATCTTAGATACGCAGCTGCTGCTCTGGAACCATTATTATTTATGAAATTGCATAAACAAACTAAGGAACAGGTCCCCTTGTCATACAAAAATTTTACCACCTTGCAAGAAACGAAGATTGAGGAGATCGATGTCGATTTTGTGCACCTCAGGCACAAAGGG
>MGLW01000008.1 GCA_001794905.1 Chlamydiae bacterium RIFCSPHIGHO2_12_FULL_49_11 | reverse complement strand
AAGAAAAACTTTCTCAGATCGATTACCCTAAAATCCTATTCGACGATTTACGCAACAACGCCACTTCTAGGCATGGAATCCTCAAATCTCTCAGAAAAGGCTATTGTACGAATAAATACCTGGGCTCAAGTCCATCTTCTACGCCAAGGCGAGCGATGGGAGGAACAAGTGGATAGATTTGAGGCTTTAAGGCAAAGCATCCAACCCCTTTTGCAAAATTTGGGTTTCATAGATGCAGCTTTTCCCCATTTTAGCGAATACCGGGGAGCTATTGTTCATGGGGGTCTTTTGTCGAGAGTACGTCTTCGTCTCCACTATCTCGTGAAGCTATGGGAAAATGGTCTTAAATTCGAGTATCTATATTTCTTAAGTGGTCAGCGCCCTTTGGAAAGAGAACAAGAAGGCGTAGCCTCTCTAGTGAGCGGTGAAGGCTCTCCCCTAAAAATGCGAATCGATTTTCCTCTTCCAAAACAATTTCCAACAACGGAATGTGAAATGACCCAATTTGTTTGGGCTCAATCGGAAATTCCCCAAACAATGCGTCAAGAGGTCGAAGTCCACTTTATTGATGCACCGATGAAAACAGGTTCGAGCAGTACAACGCTTCTTCGACCTACAACCGATGATACTGTCAAATATTGGCTCCAAGAGAACCCTCCTTATGGGCGGTATCTTGCTATAACAAATGCACCATATATGAATCGGCAGGATTTGGTTATAAGAACACTTGCACCTAAAGGCTACGGTTTTGATACCGTCGGCTCAGGCGCAAACGAGCAGGAAAAAATAGCAATTATCATCGATGAACTGGCACGCTCCATTTTCCAAATGGACCGCTTATCGTGCTTGCAGCAAAACTAATCTTGCGTTTGGGATTATTTGACGACACACCCTAACGCAAAAGATATAATTTGTGATTGAGATGATCGAAAAAGAGATTGTAATGAGCGAGAAAATCAATGCCAAGAATGCCGTCTATTCCGGATGAAGCAAAACTTGGACCGAAAAAGTAGAATCTTTGCGTGGAAAGAGGTAACCCACCACTTTCGAGAGGCAGATAAAGCACTCCCTCTTCAGACAGACCTTCAAATTGGGATTTAGAACTTTCCGAAAAGCAACAGACAGTAGACCCGGTGTCGATCAGAAATTTCTTTTCTCCATAAGAAGTACTCAAACACACTATCGGTACATTTGCATTTGCAACCAAATCCAATATCATGAACTGCTTTTGTTTAATCTTTTTAGGTATGCTGCCTTTGTGATAGATAGAAAATTTACCTTCTTTCAATCCAAGGTAACAATTGTATCGTGCAAGGATTCCCATACCGATTGCTCCCTCGGGTTGGATATGCTGATGCGAGGGTGAGCAACGAAAGAAAAATGGAATCATCGATCGGGAGCTTTCTTCCTTGGTTTGCACAAACCCCCGAATTTTTTTTATCCTTAGGTGCCCTAAATGCACATGGGAAATGAATCGTATCTTTTTAACAACAGTGCCGGATAGGTCCGTAATAGCTAAATTATTGTCGGTGTCTAAGCTCTTAAAGGCTTCTTGAACAGGCTCTTCCAGTATGAGATCACTGCTCATACCCGTATCAATAAGACAATGAATAGGTTTATCCATGTTGCTTTGTATGGTGACAATCGGAGTATGGGCAAATGAAACGGCGATCGGTACATCACTCAATGAGATCACGATTCTTTCTCGTAACCATAAAACAGTCAAAAGAAAAGAAATACCCAAAACAATCGTAGCAAGCGCAATGCGTCCATTCTTCAATTTTCTAACCAAGGCTTATTTAGATATTCTAATCGATATTGTTCCTTGTTTATCATAATTCCCATCCGCGTCTTGCTTCAACTTTCCTTCAATGGATATTTCCATATCGATCCCATCTTCCCCTTTTCGAGTAACGCCCATTTGCGCATTTAAGCTTTTCTCTCTCTGAAAATTTGTTTGAGCATTCAATTCCATGAATCCATGCGTTTCATTATCTTGTGTGTTTTTTTCTGCACAAAGTATGATTCTTTCATTCCCAGATGATCTTCGAAGAGACTGCGAAGGTTGTTTCAGTGTAATTCCCAAGCACTGGTATTTAGATAGGATTATAGCATTTGGAAGCGTTGGAATAGAATATATATATGGAAATTGGTGTTCTAATGTTCTTTGGATCAACTGTTTCATTTCATTGGTTAATGACGTAACACATATCAAATCCGCAAAACCCGTTTCCATGCTTTGAATTAATTGTTGATTCCGGGTCGAAAAAATCTCCTGAAATTTGAAATCAACTGACCTGGTAACAATTTGATCACAACAAAGATTGTGAAATACCAATACAGATAAAATCAAAAAAACTCCCGATGTTCTAAAAACCATATATCACCCCGCCTTCGGAAAATAACTTTTTTTCAAAAAATAAGATTAAATTTTGTTTATGTCAAGGAAATTTTTAAAAACGTCTAATTGCAAACCGATTAATTTGCTGTTTTCTGGTATGGATTTGTCTTATGATGGAATGTATAAAGTGAGCACGATAAAAACAATGTCATGTCCATGCCGAAGTGGTAAACAATATGAGGCATGCTGCCAAATTTTTCATCAGGGAAAGAATCCGGATACAGCTCTTCAGCTCATGCGATCGAGATTTGCAGCGTATGCCCTGTGCTTGCCGGACTACATCATTCATACCACGCATCCGGCAAATCCCCAATTTTTCCATGATACTGCAGAGTGGACTCGAAAAATCTCTGAATTCTCTTCTCATACCGAATTTAAAGACTTAGAAATTCTTGGATTTCAAGAGAGTAACATATCTGCCACCGTAACTTTTGTGGCTCATCTTCTTCAAGACCAAAAAGATGTTTCGTTTGCCGAAAAAAGCTACTTTGAAAAAGTGAAGGGCAGATGGCTTTATCGCAGTGGTCAATGTGTCCCATTGCCGAAAAATAAAGACACGTTTGCATAGAATTGTCGAGCAGATTTGCCTTTCGCGCCCAAGTTTTGAGGTTTCTAAGGTGACCGTTAGATGACCCCGAATTAGGGATTACTCCCAGGCTTCATAACCCTTCGGTCCCTGGGTCAAGTCCAGGTTGCCCCACATGTTTTCCAGTACATTCCATCGCATTTCGGCACAATTCGGCTTGAAGAAAATCAAGATTCAAGTTTAAAATTTATGCCGCTTAGCATCACCGCTCTGTATGGACACGTAGAGGTAACCAAACAATTCAGTAACCAGATTTCAGATCAAATCCTTAAGGGAGGTTCTTTATGACTATCCAAACCCGGACAACTCAACCACCTCAAAGTCAAATAGACACCCTGGTGAAAGACCTTAGAGAAATGATTAATCAAACCAAAGGCGCTATCGCATCTGCTGTAAACCACAGATTAGGAATGCTCTATTGGAGCCTAGGGAATAGGGTGCGTAAAGAAATTTTGAAAAATACACGTGCCGAATATGGAGAAGAGATTGTCGCATCAGTGGCGCGACAATTGACACTTGACTACGGTAAGGGCTTCTCAGAAAAAAGCTTACGCAGAATGATCCAGTTTGGAGAGCTTTTCCCCGATGAGCAAATTGTCGCATCACTGATGCGACAATTGAGTTGGACCCATTTTACCCTCCTCCTTCCCATCAAAGACCCCCTCAAGAGGGACTTCTATGCAGAAATGTGCAGAGTGGAGAGATGGAATGTACGGACCTTGCAGAAGAAGATCGACTCCATGCTCTTTGAGCGTACTGCCCTATCCAAAAAGCCAGAAGAACTCGTTAGACTAGAGCTAGACGCATTATGCAAAGAAGATCAACTTGCTCCTGACCTTGTTTTCCGCGATCCCTATGTGTTGGAATTTCTCAAACTAAATGATCACTATGTGGAGAAAGACCTCGAAGATGCCATCATGCGCGAGCTTGAGCAATTCTTCCTGGAGTTAGGAATCGGGTTTAGCTTCCTCGCACGGCAGAAGAGAATCATTGTAGACAGCACCGACTTCTACATAGATCTCCTCTTCTTCCATAGACGACTAAGGAGGTTGGTTGTCATAGAACTCAAGCTCGGCGACTTCAAACCCGAATACAAAGGGCAGATGGAACTCTACCTCCGCTGGCTAGACAAATACGAGCGGGCGCCAGGCGAAGAAGCCCCCATGGGACTCATCCTCTGCACTGGGAAAAACCAAGAGTGCATTGAACTCCTCGAACTAGGTAAAGCAGGTATCCATGTCGCAGAGTACCTGACTGCACTACCTTCTAAGGAAGCTCTCCGTCAAACTCTCCAGAATGCCGCTAAGCGAGCTAAGAAACGACTCCAGGAGACGAAAGATGGTGAATGAGGCCGAATTTATGAAATTATTTGACGACACTCCCTAAGGGTTTTCGATGACGGCCTTCTGTTCCCTAATAAAGTGAGTGAGGAAGAAGGAGAGGAAGATGCCGATCGGCATGATGGAGAAAGCGACGAGGAAATTTTGCAGCGAGAAGAGGCGCACGCCGTCGACGAGCAGTTGATCCCAGGAGAGGTCGAGCAAAAAGCCGGTGAACGGGTAGAGGAGCATCGGCAGCCCCATAACGAGAACTCCACCGACTCCCAGCGATGTGGCGGGATAATCCTGAGGAGAGTTTTCGGTGATGACGGGATAGCCAAGCACCTGGCTGCTTGTGAAAAAACCAAGGAGGAAATAGAGGACGGCAAAGAGGACCTTTGATTCCTGCGGCATGAGAAAGATGGCGATGAGGAGGAAAAAAGAGGTAAAGGCACCGACGCGCATGGGGAAACGTTTTTCGGCAAGACGCTCACTGAGCCAGCCGAAGAAAGTGCTTCCGAAAATTGTACCTGTCGCAATCATGCCAATGATCATCGCCGCATCTTGATCGGAGAAGTGAAAAATCTGCTTGAGGAAAAGATTGCCCCAGACGGCGCCAAGGAGCATCAGCGGCATGTTCATCAGCGAAATGTAAAGGCCGCTGAGCATGTTTTGGGGATTGCGGAGCGCTTTTGTGAAAAGGCGGAAACTCCCTTTCCACGTGATGATGGGGGAACTGGCGGGGGTTAGCGGTTCATGGACGAAAAGGTACACTCCAATCAGGAGGAAAAAGCCGAGGGCGCCGTCGAGAAGAAGAAGTGAGCGCCAGGTAAATGTTTGCATGAGGAGAGAGACCGGCCACTGCGCAAGGGCGGCGCCGAGCATGCCGACAGTGATCATGAGCGCCATGATAAACCCGCGCCGCTTCGGCTCAAACCACTTGGTGGCGAGAGTCATGCATGAAAGAAAACAGAATGCATTGCCTATGCCGGAAATGAAATGGAAGAAGGAGGCGGAGACAAGGTTAAAGGCGTTGGCAAAGCCGAAAATGCCGATGATGCAAAGGACGACCGAAGCGAGAATAACTCGGCGCACGGACAGGCGGTCAAGGATAATTCCGGCAGGGATGAGAAAAAGGACGTCGGCAAAAAGATACGACGAGGTAAGAGTGCCCCAGGCGGCAGCATTCAACTTGAGCTCGTGCATCACATCCGATGAAAGTACATTCATCATATGGAGCTGGATGAGCTCAAAGGCAAAAAAGAAAGCAGCCATCAGGCATGCTAAAAATCCGATTTGTCTTGTTTTTGTCATAGGAGGACCTCCTCGGTCACGGGCAAGCCGACTTTTTTTTCAAAACAGGCGCGGCAAGTGGAAATGTAACTTTCATTACCGCCGATTTGTACTTTGGATCCATGCTTGACCGGATTTTTATTTTCGTCGATGCGCACGTTCATCGTCGCTTTTTTCCCGCAGGTGCACATCGTTTTGATTTCGATGATCTCTTCCGCCCAACAGAGCAAATACTTGCTCCCCTCAAACGGCTCTCCTAAAAAATCGGTCCTCAGTCCATACGTCAGTACGGGAAGCTTGAGTTCTGAAGTCACGTGCGAGAGCTCAATTACCTGATTCTTTGTCAGGAAGTGGGCCTCATCCACAAGAACGCATTTCAAATTGTCGGCTTGTTCATACTGGTCTCGGATAAAGGGGAGAAAACGGAACGAATAGTCAAATAAATAGGAATCGGAACTGAGACCGATGCGGGAAGTGATGGCAGGTTTTCCATAGCGCGTGTCGAAACCGGGACAAAACAGCAGCGTCTCCATGCCCCGCTCACGGTAGTTGTAACTGGCTTGCAAGAGGGTTGTGCTTTTTCCCGCATTCATAGCGGAAAAATAAAAATATAGCTTTGCCACGCGTCTATTTTATACTGCGAGCTTTTTTTGATTAAGCTCTTTTTTCATGATGTGACAAAGAATCTCAAAATCGCCTTGCGTAGTGAGTTTCCGGTTTTTTTCCTCACCCTGTACAAGCGTGACCGGATGGCCCATGGCAAGGACGAGCCCGCAATCGTCGGTAACGTCGGCATCGGGAAAACGGAGATGGGCTTCATGAATCAGTTTGGTAGAGAAACTTTGCGGCGTTTGTCCGAGTTTGCATTGCCACCGGGGTGGAATGGCAGAAACACACCCCTTTTCGATGATATTGATCGTATCGGGTGAATCGATCACCGTGTTCACCGCACCATGGGATTTCACAAGGCGGCAGTGGTCGGTAAGGATTCGCTCGGAGACGAGGGGCCGGCAGGCATCATGAATGACGACATATTCGATCCCGAGTTCCATGCACCTTTGAATTCCTGCGAGGGAAGAATCACGGCGTTCTTTGCCGCCGATGACGGTATGCGGAAAATCGATGTTATAACCGGCAGGCACAACGACAATGATCGTATCGAAGAGGCATGAAAGAGTAGCGGTTTGAAGTGGATATTCATAAACGGGCCGGCCCCGTAGCTTACAAAATTGTTTCAAGGTAGCACTTTTAAAGCGGTTCCCTTTGCCCGCGGCAAGGAGAACAAAACCAATACTCATGGAGAAAATGTCATCGAGGTAAAGTCGTGTTGCAATCGGGCAAGAGGGTCGGACGAGAGCGCTTGTGCATAGACGGCAAAAAGTTCTGCTTCGGTGATATTTCTGACCCATCCGTTTTGTACACCGACGAATAAGTGGGGCAAGTGCTCATCCAAGTCTTTCTTCGTCAGGCAGAGGGCATTTTTGACAATGACAAGGGCACGGACGGCACGGTCTTTGATTTCGAGGGAAGAAGTTTTCATAAGCTCTCGGGCGGCGGACCTGTACTCATTTTGGAGCTCCAATATCCCCCTTTTTGCCGTTTCGAGCAAGTATTTTTCCGTGACGCCTAGGGATGTAATGTTACATAGAGTTAAAAACAGAGGCGGACTGGTCCGGCCGAGAACAAATTCCATTCCGGGAGGAAATTGCAGCGTGCAGTAGTCCGATAGCGGGGCAAAGAGAAGGCTTTTAACGGTAAGGGCGGCGCCTGCATAGTCGATCCCGGCAGTCAGGTACCCGAATTTGTCATGGAATGCATAGGTAAAACGGCGGCTCAGTTCTTCCTCAAAGGCAATCAGTGAGTCGTAGGCAGAGAAAAGCTCGGAAGGATTTGCGATGGTAAAAAAGTGGAGATGATCCTCCGACAAAGGAGCAATCACTATCGGCCGCGATGCATGCTTATACAGGGTCCGGACCTTGTGGCCGAAGACAAGCTCCGATTCCGGTTGGGAAGGGGTATATGAAACGCACTGAGGTTCAAGGATCTCTTTGAGAAGGTCTCCGATTTCTTTTTTATCGGCATCGGACAGCTTGTGGGTGAACTTATACGGCTCGATATTGCGCCTAAGTTCCAGAACCATCTGTGCATTTTGTAAAAGGCCGGTAAAATCGATCACGGAGCCCTCCCATTCGTAATGGAGCTGATTTCGTCACGGATTTGTGCTGCAAGCTCGTATTTTTCATGTTGGAGTGCGTCGTTCAAGGCGAGGTGGAGGGACGAAATTTTTTCTGAAAGGTTGAGATCACTCCCTGTTTGGGGTTTATGGCCGATGTGGACCGTTTCCCCTGAAGCGGGCTTTTGCAGGAGCGAAAAAATTTCGCTCTCAAATGTCGAATAGCAAGAGGCGCAGCCGCATTCTTTTGTGCGGCGGAGCTCATGCACATCAAGGCGGCACTCCGGGCAGCGCAAAAATGCATGGGGAGAAGTTTCTCCATAAATTTCCCGCAATTTGGGGCACTGGGCGCACATTTCCAGCCGCTTTTCTCCCCCCTTCTCTAAATATTTATAGCAAAAGGCGATATCTTGATGACAATTATCGCAATCTTTATGCTTCATAATTTTTCTCGATTATTTCTTTGGATAGTAATTTATTTTATTGATTTTTTCAACAATGACAAAAATAGGCAAATACGCGAT
Source organism: Chlamydiae bacterium RIFCSPHIGHO2_12_FULL_49_11 (assembly GCA_001794905.1). Lineage (GTDB taxonomy): Bacteria > Chlamydiota > Chlamydiia > Chlamydiales > 2-12-FULL-49-11 > 2-12-FULL-49-11. Next base: position 28,657 of record MGLW01000008.1, on the reverse strand, counting down.
ACGACAATTAATGAATAATATAGCTCTCCTGGTATGCACTCTTTGCCTCGTCGCACAAAACAAGGCTCCCGAAGATGAGGTGGTACAGAAGCTTTCGCCGATGTATCAGAAAGTGTATATTTATGCCCTTGACGATCAGCAGAAAAAGCAAGTGACGGCTTTCACGAAGAAAGGACAAAGTCCTTACGCCGCCATCGATGCGATCCTGGCGCGCAATCGCAAGGCAAATGAAAAAGATCCCTCGAAAAATCTGACTCCGGCAGAGCGAGCCATGAAAAAAAAAGACAACTCGTATATCATCATGAAGCAATGAAACATTTTTGCTCTTCTTCCGATGCTGCCCTCATGGGCCAAAAGTCTCCCATACATATGCATCAGGTGCATTCCGATGTGGTTGATGTGCTTGAGGACGGGATGGGTCCGTTCCAGGACGGAGTGATCACCCAGAGGCGGGACGTGGCGCTTGTTATTCGCCATGCCGATTGCCAGCCGATTGTACTGTACGATCCGGGACGGGAGGTTCTTGGAGCGGTCCATGCCGGGTGGCGGGGCATGGTAAGCGGTATCGTGCAGGTAGCGGTGCGAAAAATGGAAAGCCGCTTCGGTTCTGATCCTTCCCGGCTCGAGGTGCATATCGGGCCATCTCTATGCCCAAACCATGCCGAATTCAAAAATTTTCTTACCGAATTCCCCCCCGCTTTTCATCCGTTTCAAATCAGGCCCCATTACTTTGACTTATGGGCGATCACGAAGATGCAGCTTGTCGAGGCAGGGGTGCACCTTCACAATATTCGGGTGGAAAGGGTGTGCACCTTGTGCGGTTCCGGGAATTTTTTTTCGTTTAGGCGGGATAAGACAAAGGAGCGCAACGTAACGGTTGCATTTCTGGGGTGACCGAAAAGACGGGTAAAAAGGGAGGGGGAAAAGCCCCACACTTGCCGCTCCCATAGGTCGGGATTGATTTTATTGATGCCGATATAGTCTCGGGCTCGAGGAATGGCTTTTAACATGCTCCCATTTTACCCGAAAGGGGGCGTTTTCCGCTCGCAAAAAATGGTTTTTTCAATTACAATCTGGCCATGCAAGAGGTTTTTTTAGATCAGCCACGATTGATCACTTCTGTGCGATACCATGACGAGAGAGGCTTTTTTTCCGAACTATTTCGCGACTCTTCTCTCTCGGCCCGTTTTGTGCAGGACAACTGCTCTTTTTCTAAAAAAGGGGTGATCCGCGGTCTCCATTTTCAGCCGGGTCAGAGTAAATACGTAACGGTACTGAAGGGAGCCATATTTGATGTTGCCCTTGATATCCGCCCCGACTCCCCCGCCTTCGGAACATGGCAAAGTTTCGAGCTCAGTTTTGAAAATGGAAATTCCCTTTTTGTTCCGGACGGTTTTGCCCACGGGTTTTGCGTCCTTACCGAAGAGGCAACCGTGATGTATAAAGTGTCTGCATATTATGATCCACTGCTGCAGGGAGGGATTCATTTTTTAGATCCAATGCTGCAGATTCCGTGGCCGGTCGATCAACCGATCGTATCAAGGCGCGATCAGGCCCTTCCTTGTTTGGGGAAAACGGCATGAAATGTTGGGTTGTGGCAAGCGGCGGCCTTCTCGGATTTGACCTCGGCCTTCTTCTTTCCGCAAAAGGGATCGAATGGGTGGGAACTTCCCATTCTGAGCTCGACATTACCTCGGAAAGCGCGATCGAGGCGTTTGTGGAAAAAGAGCGGCCGACGCACATTTTCAATATGGCTGCCTACACCGATGTGAACCGTGCCGAAACTGAAGGCAAGGAAGAGGCGTATGCGACAAATCGGGATGGTCCGATTCACATTGCGCACGTTGCAAAAAAAACGAGCGCCCGCTTCATCCATGTGAGTACCGATTATGTGTTTGACGGGAAGAAAGAGACTGATTACACCGAAGACGATCCAACGGGCGCGGTCAACGAATACGGCAGATCAAAATTAGAAGGGGAGAGGGGAATGTTTGCCGCCTATCCGGCAGCCCTCAGCGTGCGCACTGCATCTCTGTACGGCCTTCACAAAGACGGGCATGTGGCGGCAATGGTGAAAGCGCTCCAAACGCAAGAAGAAGCGTTCCATATTACCGACCAGATTTCCACTCCCACCTATACTCCCGATCTTGCAGAGGCGCTACTTATTCTCTCCGGAGAAAAGGGGATTGTCCATTTCGTGAATGGAGGATGGTGCAGCAGGTTCGAACTTCTCCAAGAGGTGCTAAGCTTGTGCCATACGTGGAGAGTTCCCGTGCGTGCAAAGCGTCTCGTGCCAAAAACGCAGAGAGAAGTATCCCGAGGAGCTACGCGTCCCGTCAGAACGGTCCTCTCTACGCGAAAATATCAAAGTATCGCGGGAAAGGTGCCGCGCCACTGGAAAGAGGCCCTGGCAGAATACTTTAGTCACAAAGCGGATGTATGGAAAACCTAGGCAATATTCTCGTGACGGGCGGAGCCGGTTTCATGGGCTCCGACTTTATCCGGCTGCTTCTCGAAGAGATCGATTATCCCGGTCTTGTAGTCAACTACGATCTTTTGACTTATGCAGCCAATCTCGATGCGCTTAAATCGGTAGAAAATCATCCCCGTTATCTGTTTGAACGGGGCGATATTCTCGACCGGGAAAGCGTCCTCCGCCTTTTGCAGAAATATCACATCAAAACGATTGTCCACTTTGCCGCCGAATCCCATGTCGATCGCAGTATCAATGAGCCCGGCGTCTTTGTCGGCACAAATGTTCTCGGCACCGAAGTTCTTCTTGAAGCGGCCCTCTCCATAGGAAATATTTATATTCATCACATTTCCACGGATGAAGTATACGGACAGCTTCGGAAAAAGGGGGCCTTTACCGAATCGAGTCCATACCGTCCCCGCTCGCCCTATTCGGCGTCCAAAGCGGCAAGCGATCACCTTGTCGCTGCAGCAGGCATCACCTACGGATTGGAATATTCCATTTCCCATTCATCGAATAATTTCGGCCCGTGGCAAAATCCGGAAAAGTTGATTCCGAAAACGATCTACGCCTTGCTTCATGAAGAGCCGGTCCCTCTCTACGGCACGGGGCAAAATATCCGCGAATGGCTTTTCGTGAGGGATCATTCTCGTGGCATATGGTCGATATTGAATGCAAAGCGGAAAAATACGGTGTGGAATTTGGGTGGCGGCATAGAGATGACCAACCTCCAAGTGGTGGAAACCATCATCCGTGTGGCTCTGAAATATACAGACCACTCTTACGAGGAATTGAAAAAACGGGTGATTTTCGTTCCCGACAGGCCAGGACATGATTTCCGCTACGCCATCAATATGACGAAAATCCGAAAGGAACTGGGTTTTATGCCCCGGATCTCCTTCGAAGAAGGAATTGAACAAACGTTTACGTGGTATCACAATGTGGTTTCGAAAGAAAAAAATTGCCTGCATCATCCCTGCTAGGCTGGCGTCATCGCGCCTCGAAAAAAAGATGCTCAAATCGATCGCCGGAAAACCAATTCTGCAATGGATTTGGGAGACGGCGACAACATGGCATTTATTCGACGAGGTAGTGTTTGCCGTTGATGGACCTATCCTGCAGCAATGGGTAAGCCGGTTTGGCGGCAAGGCAATCACCACCCCGCCCGAACTGGAAAATGGGACGGCGCGGGTTGCCTATGTGAGAGGGGCGGGACTTGTCAAAGCCGATATCTGGGTCAATTGGCAAGGGGATCAGCCCTTTATTGACCACGAAATGCTCAGAGATTTGCTAAGGCCGATCGAGGAACCCTTCGATGTGCTCACATTGAAACGGGAAATCACCGATCTCAAATCGGCGCTCGATCCCAATATTGTGAAAGTGGTGTGTAATAAAAAAGGGGAAGCTCTCTACTTTTCCCGTTCGATGGTCCCCTACAACCGGTTGCCGGAGCATGCCGTACCCCATTATAAACATGTCGGCCTCTATGCCTACTCGGAGAAAGCCCTGGGAAAGATCGCCGGTTTTTCCGTCTCTCCTCTTGCACGGGCCGAATCCCTCGAACAACTCACCTTCCTCGACGAAGGGCTCAAAATATTTGTTTCCGAAACAAAAAAAGACACGATTGAGATTGATACCAAGGCCGACATGGAACGTGCGGAAATGTATGCGAGCGGGTTGATCTTGCCGGACAATTCGTGTATACTACCCGTAAGTTTATGACGACCAAAGAATTTTTAGAAAGTCGTGGGGAGTATCCTTACGGTTTCACAACTGATATTGAGCATGATAGCTTTGACAAGGGGTTGAATGAGGAGGTGATCCGGCGCCTTTCTGCTCTCAAAGAAGAGCCGCCGTTCATGCTGGAGTTTCGCCTCAAAGCGTTTGCCCGCTGGAAAGAGATGGAGCCGCCCCGCTGGCCGAACCTTGCTTTGCCCGAGATCGACTTTCAGGATATCCGCTACTTTTCGGCACCAAAATCAAAGCCGAACCTCGAATCGCTCGATGAGGTCGACCCCGCCATTTTGGACACCCTCCGGCGTCTCGGCATTCCCGTTGATGAGCAAAAAGCGCTCATGAATGTGGCCGTCGACGTCGTCTTCGATTCGGTATCTCTTGGGGTTGCATTTCGGGAAAAGCTCGATGCAGCGTGAGTGGTGCTTTGCTCCATGTCGGAAGCGATCCGAAAGTACCCTGCTATTGTGAAGCAGTATTTGGGAAGTGTCGTCCCGATCGGGGACAATTTTTATGCTGCTCTCAATTCGGCCGTCTTTTCCGACGGATCTTTCGTATATGTGCCGAAAGGGGTGAAATGTCCGATCGAGCTGTCAACCTACTTCCGCATCAACGAGCGGGAATCGGGACAATTCGAAAGGACCCTCATCATCGCCGAGCCCGATTCCACTGTGAGCTATTTGGAAGGGTGCACGGCGCCTGCGTTTGATACGAACCAGCTCCATGCAGCGGTGGTGGAACTCATTGCACACGACAGGGCCGAAATCAAATACTCGACCGTACAAAACTGGTATCCGGGCGATCCGAAAACGGGGATCGGGGGAATTTGGAATTTTGTCACTAAGCGGGGACGGTGCGCGGGAGTGCGCTCCAAGATTGCCTGGACCCAGGTGGAAGCGGGCGCTGCCATCACGTGGAAATATCCGAGCTGTCTTTTGGACGGCGACGAATCGGTCGGCGAATTCTATTCGGTTGCTCTGACAAGCGGACAAATGCAAGCCGATACCGGAACGAAAATGATCCATCGTGGGAAGAACACGCGGTCGACTATTGTTTCCAAAGGGATTTCGGCCGATCGCTCGAAAAACACGTATCGGGGGCTTGTCAAGGTCGGATCCGGCGCTACCGGCGCACGCAATTTTACACAGTGTGATTCAATGCTCGTGGGGCCGTCGTGTGCTGCCGGCACATTTCCTTATATCGAAGGCCATACCGATCTCATCGACATCGAACATGAAGCGTCTACATCGAAGCTCAGCGAAGAACAGATTTTTTATCTCATGTCGCGGGGGCTTTCGCAAGAAGAGGCTATTTCAATGATCGTCAGCGGGTTTTGTAAAGAGGTGATCCGCGAGCTTCCTCTCGAGTTTGCGACCGAGGCCATGAAACTATTAACCATCAAATTGGAAGGATCGGTGGGGTGATGTTAACGATTTCAAATTTGCACGTGAAGGCCGAAGGCAAGGAAATTCTCTCGGGAGTCAATCTGGAAGTGAAGCCCGGACAGGTGCACGCGATCATGGGGCCGAACGGTGCCGGCAAGTCTACCTTGGCCAAAGTGCTGGCAGGCTATCCATTCTACGATGTAGAATGGGGAACGATCCGGTTTTGCGATAAAGACCTCATGGAGCTCGAACCCCACGAGCGTTCGAAAGCGGGTCTCTTTGTCGGCTCTCAATATCCTCTCGAAGTGCCGGGCCTTAGCAACCGTGAGTTTCTCTTTGAGATTTTCAAGGCGCATACGGGAGAAAAAAGTCGTGACCGGTTTGAGGTAGCCCTCGCACACCTTGTAAAACAGCAGAAAATAGACCCTTCTTTTCTGGATCGCGACTTGAATGCAGGCTTTTCGGGGGGAGAAAAAAAGAAGAACGAGATTTTACAAATGGGGTTGATCGATCCCAAACTTGCCGTCCTGGACGAAACCGACTCGGGGCTCGATATCGACGCCCTCAAACAGGTGGCCTCGAATATCCGCTCCTTTCTCCGTCCCGATAAGAGCATCATCTTGATCACCCATTACCGCCGCCTCCTCGATTATGTGAAACCCGATTTTGTCCATGTCATGACGGACGGAAAAATTACGGCGACCGGCGGATTTGAGCTTGTTGAAAAGCTGGAAGCACATGGGTATGCACCATGTTGATCGAAAAAGAAGAGAAACGAAGCGACCGATACCGCAATGTTCTTTTCCGATCCTCGACGGAAAAGCCGTTTGCCAAAAGAGTTCCCGTTTCACATAGGGCGCGGGCGGCGAAGAACTGCCTCATTCTGGACAACGGTTTTTTTCGAGAGGAGGCTGCGTCCATCGGCAGCGAGCTTTCGCGGTGTGATATCATGTCTTTTTCGGAAGCCCTCGAACAATACGGCATTGTGATTGAAGATAAAATACAAAAACTGGCGGATCACGATCCCGACCATTTTGTCCGGATGAATGCACGAGAGAGTGGAGACGGACTGTTTATTTTTTTTCCGAAACATTTCTGCCTGTCTGAACCTCTTTACATCGATCTCAGGTTTGAGGAAGGGGTGAAAGCATTTCCCAAACTCTTTTTCTTCCTGTCGGAAGGGGTAGAGATTGAGTGCATCATGAATATTTATGGGGCGAAAGAACTCTCTCTCAATATGCTCACGATGCTCATCCAGGAAAAAAGAAGCCGGATGAGATGCGTTTCTCTTACTCATGCATCCGAGCGGAGCGAGGTTTTTACCGGGCTCAGGGCGCAGTTGAAACAAGATGCGGTTTTATCGATGCAAGAATTTTCCCGCGGCGCGCTATTTTTACGCCGCGATCTCCATGCCGAGCTCGAAGAGGCAGGCGCTGCCGTCGATTTTTCGGGATGCGACATTTTGGACGGAACGTTTCAAGCCAACTCCTACGTCAAGGTCGATCACAAAGCGCCCGATACCCTTTCAAAACAGCTTTTCAAAGCCACTCTTGCTGGTCATGCCCGCTCCAGTTTCGAAGGGCTCATCTGTGTGCATCGGGGAGCCTCCCGCACCGACGCGTATCAAATGAGCCGGGCCGTTCTCTTGAGTGAAGAAGCGAAAGCGTTCATAAAGCCGAACCTCGAAGTGTACCAGGACGATGTGAAAGCCTCTCACGGCGCCACCATTGCGAGGCTCGGATTAGAAGAAAGAACGTATCTTGCGATGCGCGGCATCGGTCCCGAAGATGCGGTGCGACTTCTCGTCCGGGGGCATCTCGAAGAGATGGTACATAAGGCGCCTCCTGTATTTCAAAAAGAAGTGGAGGCATTTTATGAAAAATGATTTTCCGATATTTCAAAAACGTGATCTCGTTTATCTCGACAGTGCTGCTACGACGCAAAAGCCGGCTGCCGTCATCGACGCCATGTCCGAGTTTTACAGAACCGCTTACGGTCCCGTGCATCGCGCCGTTTACGATCTTGCCCTTGAGGCAACCGCCGCCTATGAGGCAACGAAAATGGCGGTGGCCAAATTTATCGGTGCAGAGAGCGGCTCTGAAATAGTCTATACGAAAAACACGACCGAAGCGATTAACCTTCTCGCATTTTCTTTAGCACAAGCACATCTCAAACCGGGAGATGCAATCCTTCTCACAGAAATGGAGCATCACGCAAATCTGGTGCCTTGGCAAATTGTAGCAAGAGAGAGGGGCGCCGAGCTTCTCTTTGCCCGTATCGATGAACAGGGGGAAATCGATATGAACGACTTTGCAATGAAATGTACCGAACGCACGAAAATCGTTTCTTTCTGTCACGCCTCGAATGTGCTCGGAACGATCAATCCCGTCCCGGAATTAGCCGGCCTGGCAAAAGCAATCGGTGCCGTCGTCATTGTCGATGGCGCTCAAGCCTCTCCTCACATTCCCATCGATGTGGCCAGCCTTGGCGCCGATTTCTATGCCTTTTCTGCACACAAAATGTACGGACCGACCGGAATTGGAGTCTTGTGGGGTAGAAGAGCACTCTTGGACCTTCTTGAGCCGCTTATTTATGGGGGAAGCATGGTCTCTTCGGTTTCCTATCATTCTGCCGCTTTTCAAGACATTCCGCTAAGACTCGAGGCGGGAACGCCTCCCCTTGTTGAGGCCATCGGTCTGCAAGCGGCCATCGCCTACCTGGAATCCTTGGAAGGGGACACTGGCTCTTTGTATGCCGATATAGAAGCATCCCTGAGTGCAATTCCGGGCATCCGCCTGTTCGGTCTTGCCGAAAGTAAAGTTCCGATCCTGTCCTTTGTCATAGACGGCATTCACCCCCTCGATCTTGGAACGCTCCTCGCGGCAAAAGGCGTCGCAATCCGTACCGGATCGCTCTGTGCCGAGCCCCTCACGCGCCGCCTTGGCCATGACATCCTGTGCCGACTCTCCCTCGGCTGCTACAATGATCGAAATGACCTCGCCCGTTTCTTCACCGCCCTGAGCGAAGCGATCACAATGCTTACCTAGTACATGTTATCAAATAATTAATTTATTATTCTTAATATTCAATATTGTTTATAATTAGTTATCATGGAATTTTCAACTTGGAAATCAGCGATTCAAACTGAGACGGGAACCGATTGGCTGCATGCGCTCCCGATCGAAGATTCTCATCTAGAAGGATTTAAGATTTATAGGGTCGCTTATACCGAACTGTCCTTCAACGAACTGCTGCCTGAAAAAAAGCACATCATTGCCTTCCCGGTCGACATCAAAACAGGTGATTTTTACATCGATGATAGCCGAAGAAAAATTTATATAAAAAATCTCTCCTTTATTTTCTTACGCCCTTTTTTCATGATCTATGAAACTCTCTATCATGCTTCTTGTGTGGGCATTGTGAAGGAAATTCGTGCTTGCTATCGAGAGTGGCAAGCGGCAGCAAATGACAATTCTCCCCCGACCAGCCGAGCCGAAAGGCAAAAAAATGCCTTAAAAAAATGTTTACTACGCTCCGGATTGTCTCTTGTGAGTATTGTCTGGATTCCTATCGTATCCCTTGCACTGTGGGTAATGCATGTGGTCACGGCAGTCGTTGGCCTGATCGCTCCCCGTCATCTCGGGACAATGCGAAAGTGGATGGGACAGCTTCAAAGAGTGAAACGTTTCGGATGCTCGCATTTCGGAATCGAGTGTACCTCTTGTTTTGAGCCTTTTGGCAACTTGGCAAGTGAAAAAAAATATTTACGAGAGCTTCCCCCCACGGTAAAAGAAACTACCGAAAAGGCAATGCTCCATCTTACGCAGAACCATATTGAATGGTTAACAAGAAGAGACAGGCATCTCGTCAGCAGAATCATAGCTCCGCACTTGGGTGAGGACGAGACTTATGTTTCTGCTCTAGTCAATGAGAGACCGTTTTTTCCTTGTCTCGCTTCTTGAACGTTAGTATTCTCTATATTGTGTTGTGAAATGTTGCCGGAAAAGTAGCGATCGATTACGAATGGGTTCATGGATATTTCTAGACTTTCCGGTATGCGGTATCTTCTCAGGGAAGATGGAATAGTTCCTCTGCCGCAGAGGGCTGACTGGCACCGGTTCATTTCAAAAAAAGCCGAGCCTCTCCTCCCGTGGAGCCGGCGCATCCTGGAGCATATCCGCTCGGAAAAATCCTTAAAGAAACATGCAGAAGGGGCAGAATGCATCGAAATAGTGCTTGAAGCAGGAGGCTTTTGCCGTCTCTATTTCTATCGCGGCAAAACCGGAGTTACTTCATTTTCCTTCCAAGAACCGTCCCTGGCTGAGGTGTATGTGGAAGGAAAACGGAAATGGGCAGCCAAAACGATCCAAGAGGCCTGGAAACAGAGCATCCCTGCGGTTAGAAAAAGCCATCCGCGACATGTGCTCTATCAGAGATGGGCCTACATGCGTACGACGATATATGGCCTCTTGAAAGATCCTTCTTTGAGCCTTGAGACAAAAAATGCCCTCAGGTTTTTCCTGCTTCAATATCTGGCAAAAATTGCTTCGCACAGTTTCGATCCCGAGAGTGAAAACTTTGTCTCCTTGACCCCAATGCAAACTGACGTTATGTATCACCGCAGTACGAATGATATTCCCATTTTGCAAATGTTGGAAGCCGCTCTCTTAGTGAAACTCGGCATAAGAGCTTCTGCGTACCTTTCCCTTCCCGATTTTGCCGGTGTAGAGGAGATCATTCCGTACCCATACCGGGTTTGTAAATTAGAGTGGGAAGATGATGACACTACTGTACTCAGCAAACTCTCGGAATCCGAAGGCGACCTTGCCGTATATTTTCACGCTACCATCGATCCCGCCGGAGACATTCGGCAGCAAAGGGAAAATATTGAGAAGAGAAGCAGCGATTTTGCCAAGCATTTCCCGACTGAAAAAAAGGTGATGATTTTTGCGGCCGTCACACTCGGCACGCTTTCGTTCATTTTAATTCCTACGATCACACTACCCGGATTTCATCAGTATTCAAATGAACCGTATGAGGAGCTGCGTACTATCCAGGCAGAAACCGGTTCCATCCCTACCCAACAACAGGCTGCAAGGACTCTTACTGCAATGATAGAAAATATCGAAGGTTTTGCCGCATTTTCTCATGCTCCTCCAAAGGCACAAGAGCATCTTGGAACCCTCTTTATTCCGACGTTCAATGCATTTGTTACAAGCAGCACCTACCTTCGATTCAAAAATATCGCTTTGCAGCCTTTAGCGGGGTACCCGCGGGCGCTGCCGCTTCTTGCCGAGAACATATGCCGTTTTATCGAAGGCTTGCGAGAATACGAGCCTGATCGCGTTTTTGAGCGGCTGCGTCTCTCCGGTTTTCTCCGTGAGTCTTACGCTCGTGTTCTCAATTTTATGGAAGTGCTCCTCAACCTAGATTACGAAAATACCCCTTTGGCCTGTTATTTTCTGGACGATTACAAAGATCTGATTTTCGAAGATTTGTTTTTCTGGGCCGAGCTTTGCCTGGACCTTTCCCGTGCGGCAGAAGGGCTTTCAAGCGGAGCTATGGTGGAAGAGGGACCTGCAGTTTTCGGCCTTGTAAGCAGCGGGATGCGGTGTTCCGCCCTCATCCGGCGCACTCTGAAAAAATTGTGCCCTTCAAGGGAAGTCGAACTTGTGATGTTCGAGGATACCTATTTCGAAAATTTTCTGCCGCATAACCGGGAAACGATCACTCTGGTTACCTCGACCCGGCTTGTCTCTACCTATGATGATTCGTTGCGAAAATGCATCATGCAATTTCAGGGTGAAGAGAAACGGATAGATGCTCTCTTTATCGATTTTCATAGCAGTGTGAACACAAACTGTGCGTTTCTCACGGCTCATGATGTAGGCAGCGTGATTCGAGAAGTGCTTTTCCAAAGAAGGGAGCCGCTCATGGTAGTGATCGATGCCACTCTTGGCATGATCCGGGATGATGAGGTTCATAATTTGCTCCGGCAATATCGTGAAGAGGTACTTCAGGGAAGGCTATCTATCGCTCTGTACCGAAGCTGTCAAAAGTATGACCAGTTCGGTACGGACAAATTGAGCGGCGGGTTCATTCAACTTTTCAGTAGCGACCGGGAGACGGTGCGTCTCTTCCGGGAGGAGCTGGAAAAAGAGCATGTTGACGGGTACAATATCAAAGCCCTCTCGCACCTTTATCGCCATTGCAGCCGTGGGCTCGATCTGCATCGGAAAATGAGCTTTGATAGTGCGCGCCTTTTCTACGAATCTTTGGGAAAAGAAGCGTTCTATGAAGAGGGTTCAATCGGCTTTGAAGTGAAGAATGATCCGAGAAATCCTTTTAACGTCCTGATCATGCCGTATGACAGGGTAGACGCGCTGCAGCCTGAGATAACAAAGCTCTTTTACAAGAATAAAATGGCGGCCATTCCACGCATCAGTTTCGGTTTTGTGAATACGACGATTTCTCTCTTCGATGCATTAGAAACGGCAGACGTGCTTGCCAGAGTTAGTTTTGGTCTCGAAGAGCCCGAACATATCCGCGGCCTTGCAAAGGATCTTACTGCCTGGATAGCCAACTTCAAATCCCACAATATGTAAATGATGGTGTTTCACGAGTCATAAATAGCATCCTGTAGATTTCTTCGTGTCTTTGTGTTTAATCCCCTTTAAGTTTCGAAAGAAGTCTATTGTGTTTCTGCTATCGTGCGGAGACAAAAAAGAAAGGCCGGGAAGTTGATTCCCGGCCTTCATTATGAATTTCAGATGGCTTGATTAGAAGCTAACTGTAACGGTGAGCGTAAAGCCTTGGAGAGAAAGGTCTCCGTAGCCTGCTGAGCCCATTGTTGGTGGTTGCATATGGTTATGAGAGAACCAAATTTGTTCTTCCCATGCAGCGGCAATCCTTAGACCCCAAGTATTGTCACTCCACATTGAATCCCATGCAAGTCCGAGCATCATTTCGATCATCGGCTCTACATAGTATTGAGAATCACTTGTCCAGTACTCAGTTACCGTTTGGTAAGTAGTAGCATTAGTGTATGTTCTAACAGTATGCTCTTGGCTGGTTGGCTGGAATTGTGACCATGGCAACGCCGCACCCATATTTAGGAATACTGACCAGTCGTTTGTGATGAAATAACTGGTGTTGGTTCCTGCGTAAGGTCCGACTCCCCATGAAGTCTGCTTGTTGTAGAAGTAGTCTACACGGTTGTATGTGCCGCCGGGTTGGTAAGTGAAGTCAAAATGCTGGGTATCCCACATACCGACCAAACCGATAAACGGTCTGAGCATGAGGTAATGTCCTGCATAGAAGCTTCGTCCCATGTTCGCATCCACTCTGTTGAACTGGAGGCGCCATGCGGATGACACAGCATTAAGCTGAGCATACACGGGAGTTACGGAAGTTGCGTTGTAGAAAGGCCATGTTGCTATAGCCTGCCCACTTGCCACTGTTGCAGAGGATTGCGTTGAATTGTTGTTTCGGAACCACTCATAGCGTGCTTGGATATCCCAGCAGTCATGATAGAGGTTTGCGCCTAATCCTACTTCAAAACCGGAATTCAGTCTGGTAGCAGGATAAATTTTCGACCCTTGGACGGGGTTTGCTGTGTTGCCGGACCACACGTTGGTAGATGCGACACAGAGACCGCCTTCACGAGCCGTCCACAAAGTATATGCAGCCATGATGGAAACGCTCATCGCATCTTCACCCATTTGGCATGCTCCAGGTGGAACACCGGCTCTTTGGTCCGTGTTGTTGCTGTCACTGTCTTGGTTGTTGTTGCTTCCGGCAAACACCGTTGCAGCAGCAAACATACCACAGACACTAATGAATTTTCTAAGGTAATTGTTCATTCCCTTACTTCTCCCTTTTAGATATTTCCATATCATTTTTTTTGACGTTTTTGTTTTCAAAAGTAACCACAAGAGTAGTGTTCAAAAAAAATCCTGTCAATAGTTTTTGTTATGTTTTTTTTTCATACTATTAAAATGTCTGAATTGTTTGCAAAATCCAATTTGTCCAATCGAGAGAAAAAGAGGACATGTTCTTGATAATCAAATACCATCCTGCCCACAATAAAAGTAATCCCAGTATGGATTTCAGCGACATTCCCAGAAAAGCAATCTGAATTTGGGGTGCTAAACGGTTCGCAATCCCCAAAAATGATTCTGCCATGAGTACGCCCAAAATCGCAGGCATGGCTATTTGGATGGACACCTCGAATATTTTGCCTGCAAGCCCCACAATGGCTCCCCAGAACGTCTGGTTCTGAAAAAAGTGCAGAGGAGAAAACTCTGCGACAGGTAGGATGAGAAAGGAAGTTTCGACGGCGTCGTAAAAAAGAAGGGGGCCGTCAAGCTGGTAAAACAAGGCAATCAGGTAGTAGTTGAAGAGCACCCCGATCGGAGAGGTCTGGATTTCCATGGTGGGGTCCTGGGTCATGAGCATCGATGAGCCTCGCATGTAATCGATGATGATTCCTGCCGATTGTGCGATATGAAAGGGGATTGAAGCTAAGAATCCGAGACAAAAGCCGATGAGGAGTTCTTTTGCCGTGAGGGCGTAAAACATCATAGAGGTGATGTGTTTCGTGGGAGAATGGTAGAGGATGGTCGGCAAAAACACGAGAGTTAAACATAGTATCATACCGGCCCGGGCGGTCATGGGAAAACCCTTGCGGGATCCTAGAAAGGGGGCAAGGAAAACGACGGGAGCAAACCGGATAAAGGTAAGGAGAAAAAACCGCCAGAGGTCGGAAAATTCCATCTCCCCCATGCCCGTAAGAAGAAACAATTGATACGGGTCCACAGGTTCATCCCCCCCATTTTCCAATATTCTGGAAAATCGTTTGCGCATACTGGAGTATCTGGGAAGACAAAAATCCCCCCATCAGCATGATGGTGAGAATGACCGCCACAAGTTTGACGGTAAAGGAAAGGGTTTGTTCCTGAATTTGGGTGGCTGCCTGAAATATGGCGACGAAAAGACCGCAGATCATGCCGATCGCGATCGGGGGACCGGAGAGGATGAGTATCAATAGAAGGGCCTGATAGGCAAGCTGGTAAATTTCGGATGAAAACATGGTCCTCCCGTTAATTGTACGTTAGTACGACACCTTCTACGAGGAGCGTCCACCCGTCTATCATCACGAGTAGGAGCAGCTTTAGAGGGAGTGCGATGGTAAGAGGGGAGAGCATCATCATCCCCATAGCAAGAAGGATATTGGAAGTAACAAGGTCGACGACGAAAAAAGGCAGGTAGATGAGCACACCTATCTCAAATGCCCCTTTGATTTGTGAAGTGATATAGGCAGGAATGACGACGATGAAATCTTTGGTTGTGACATCCCCTTTGTATTCGTCCGGAAATTTTTGCCGGGCAAGCTGGTAGAAATATTGCCGGTGTTTTGTCAGGGAATTGCGGATAAGGAAACTGCGCATAGGCTCTTTTCCTTTATCGATCAGGGTCATCAGATTTTCTGCCGAGACCGTGGAAAACAGGGGGTAGTCTTTAGAAGCGACCGAATTGATATAGCCGGAGGTTTCCTTGTACATGGCAAGAGCCGTCGGGAACATGACATAAATGGCCATGAGGAGTGCTATGCCGTTCAAAGCCTGGTTGGGGGGCGCGTTTTGAACGCCGACCGCTTGCCGGAGCAGAGAGAGGACGATCACCATTTTGAGAAATGAAGTAAGGAGCATGACGACAAAGGGGAGAAGTGCCAGTGCGGCGAGCATGGCTACTTTCGAGACAAGGGGGGGCTGCTGCACCGCGGGCGTTTGGCACGAAGCAAAGGAAGGCGCTACGAGAAGAATCAGGAGGAATCCTCGGGAAAGAGCGCGCAGGAATTTACCTTTTTTTGAAAGTTTCAAATGCTCTCTCCAAGGCTCTAAATTGGCTTTCCAGGGTGGCATTGATAATGCCCTTTTCTGTTTCTATAATGGCGCTTCCCTCTTCGATATCGGCTCGTGTGTCAAAATGGAGATTTTCCAGGTGCTCGAAGGGGGCGCGGATTCGTTCTTTTGCCGCTTCAATATGGGGAAGATCTTTTTTATTGACGTAGATTCTTACAATACGGCTTTGAAGAGCTCCTTTGATCGACTGAAAAACTACATCGACGATAAACTCGGGGTGAGCCTCCAAGGCATCACCGATGATTTTTTTGACCGATTTCAAAACAAGGGGCAGGATTTGCATCTGGATTTCATGGCGGAGAACCTTCAACTCTTGTTCGAAGACCAAAAAATGCTCGTACAGTTGGGATAGCCCTTCTTCAAACCCTTTTTGTTTTTCTTCGCTGCGGAGCTTGGCGATTTCTTTCTTCGCTTTTTTCCATGCCGCCTCGATGCTTTTGCCGGCCGCTTCGACCATTTCATGCGTAGAAACGACCGTTTCGAAATCTTCTTTCGGAATTACTTTCCCCTTTCCCAGGGCAACTTTTTTATCTCCGATCAGTGAGAATAAGTGCATAAGACCTCACTTTTAGCAAGTTCTATTTGTTTTTCTATCGAATCGGCATATTTTTCCATCAGGGGAAGGTCGATCCGGAGATCGAAAAGGTAGGCCCATTTTGCGTGCATCACATGGCGCAAATAAAATCCGAGATCGGGGTGGTGCTTGTGGAGGATCGATCTGATCCGCACAAAACCGTGTTCGATGAGTATTTTCTCCAGGGAAACGGAGCCTGACAGGAGGGAAGGAGCTATTTTTACGGTGAAATAGTTCCCCCGTTTGGAAATTTTTTCAAGAAACCGGCGCTCCTCTTCGGTCAAAGATTCAAGAAGATGTCGGAGCAATTTCCCGTCGACAATTTTGGAACCGGCAGCGGCAAGGTCGAACAAACCGAGAAAACGGAGAACGGGCTCGATGGGTGCGCCGCCCTCTTCGAGAAAAAAGAAAAGAGGGGTTTCTCGAAAAAAATCCTTCCTGAGGGGTACATAGCCGTCCAAGCACCGTTTATGGATGACCGATAGGAGAAGGTGGGTAAGGGTATCGTCCCGTGAAGGGCAGGTCTGCATCGCCATAAGATAGAGTTCTTTTTCTTCTTTTTTAAGGGAACGCAAAAAAGGGTCAAACCAGGAAGAATCGGTACCTCGAATCAAATCGAAAACCGAAATGATTCCGGAAGCAAACTGCTTTTCTTGCCGCTCTCCTCCTTCCATGAGGAATTGGAGAAAGCGCGGAAACGAGGAGTTAGAGTTCTGTGATATTGTCATCGCCGCCACTGATGGTTTCTTCCGGGATTTCCGCTGCCTGCTTTTTCTTTTTCAGGAAGGGAAGCGGGTCGAGGAGGGTGCTGAGACCTCCGTTTTCCTTAATGGTCGGGTATACCTTCCATAAGATCCAACCGAGGATCAAGGCCAAAAAGACCCCGATGAAAATCAGAAAGAAAAATAAAAACCGGAAAGTTCCGAGGGAACTTTTGTCCATGGTGATGGACCAGATTTTGACCAGGTTTTGCACTCCCGCTGCCGAATCGCCGGGCGGTTGGGGGGAAGCTGTAATATCGGTGTAGCGAGACCTGTCGGAGACAACGGTAACATCGTCGAGGTTAAGGCCCGTGACACTTCCCGAAACAAGCCGTTTGATTTTACTCTCCAAGTGGCTATTCGGGTCGTCGAGCACTCCCTGGTGCTTGACAAAGACAGAAGCGGTAATTTTCTGGTTCGGAGTTTGTTCCCCGGCAATGTTTCCGCTCGTATCGGGGAAGGAGAGCTGTACGGTGGCATCGATCACTCCGTCGATGAGCAGGATCATGTTCGTGATTTGTTGTGCAAGGCCGGCTTGATATCGGATTGTTTCTTGCTTGTCGGTTGTCATGAGTCCTTGTTGCGCAAAAAGTTCTAACAGAGATGTGCCTTGTCTTTGCGGCAGGCCGAAATTGTTCAGGATGGCCATGGCTTGAATACTTTTTGCTTTGTCAACCGTGATGTTGAATCTTCTCTGCGTCGCTTCGCCGCCGCCGATTCCCGTGGATGCAGCCAGTTGTTTTTGCGCCTCTATACCTTTGCTGTCGAGGAAAACGATGATGAGATTGGCCTGTCTTTCATCGGCCCCCATCACGATCGTTTCCGTTTCGCCGCAACTAAACAGGAAAAGAGATAAGAGAACCGCACTGAGTACAGATTTAAACTTCATATGTTGTTATCCTTATATTAGTCCGCCTATCATACATGAATAATTACTAACTGACTATCCTAAATTTTTTGTATTAGCAGAAATAAACCGATTGCGCAAGAAGAGTTTTAGAAAATCGATTTGATTTTGTCGAGGAACGATTTTTTTTGCGGCGAATTTTGGAGACTTTCGAGTTTGGCAAGTTCGGAAAGGAGGGAGTGTTGTTTTGCGTTGAGATTGACCGGAGTTTCCACGATGATGCGAATGAGTAGATCGCCGGGAGAGCCGCCGTGCACATTGGGAAAACCTTTTCCTTTGATACGCAAAATTTTTCCCGATTGGATCCCTTCGGGAATGGTGAGACGGAACGAAGAGTCCGTGAGGGTAGGAATTTCCTTCTTGGTGCCGAGGGCAGCGTCGGAAAAACTGATCGGGAGTTCAATGACGAGGTTATCTTCTTCCCGTTTAAAAAATTCGTGGGGGAGGACACTGACATATACGAACAGGTCCCCGGGAGGTCCGCCGTTTTCACCCGCATCTCCGTAGCCCGCCATTTTGAGACGCATTCCGTTATCGACCCCGGCCGGAAACTTGATGTTTACTTGTTGTTTTTTCTTCTTCTTTCCCGCACCGGAACAAGCATTGCAAATTTTGCTGATCACTTTCCCCGCTCCGTGACAGTGGGGGCATGCCGTCGTCATACTAAAAAAGCCGCGTGTGTGGTTGACTTGCCCGTGGCCTGCGCAAGTGGGGCAGGTTTTGACATCTGAAGGGGAGTGAGCTCCACTCCCTCGGCATTCCTCACAAGTGACCAGATTTGTCAACGTCACTTCTTTTTGGGCCCCTTGAGCCGCTTCTTCAAAGGTGATCGTCACCTCGATTTTTTTACTCGCGCCTTGACTTGGGTAATGGTCCCCCTCAAAGCCGCTGCCGCCGAAAAATCTCTCGAACATCGCGCTGCCGCCGCCTCCAGATCCGCCTCCAAAAGCACCCATAAAGGTGCGGAGTGCCTCTTCCATCGAAGAAAAGCCGCCCTGGCCTCCTCCTCCTGCCCCTCCGAATGCTCCTTTGAGCCCCTCTTCGCCATACTGGTCATAAATCCGGCGTTTGTTTTCATCGGATAAAGTCTCGTATGCTTCGGATACCTGTTTGAATTTTTGGGCAGCAGAGGAATCCCCCGGATTTTTATCGGGGTGGTATTTCAAGGCCTTTTTTCGATAGGCTTTCTTGATTTCATCAGGGGAGGCGTCCTTTGTGACACCAAGGATGTTATAATAATCTGCCATACCAAATTATTTTTTCTTTCTATATTTCATCGCCTGCTTCTGCTTAATCTTCATACGTTCAGACGGTTTATTATAGTAGCGCTTGGCGCGCACGGTCTTGAGGACGCCTTCCTTATCAAGTTTTTTCTTGAGGGCCCTCAGCGATTTTTCGATGGTTTCTCCAACTCGAACTTTGACTGTAATCATTCCGTTACTCTTTTGTAGGATAAAGTTTCCCCTACCATCTTAGACGTCATTTGAAAATTTGTACAGAGATTTTCCCGTTTCGTTTGAAAGGGAGCGGGAGGTAAAAGGAATTTTTTTTACGGCAGCCAGGGTTTGTGCGATGAGAAGGCCGGTGCGGACACCGGTAAAAGAACCGGGGCCATCGTGGGCAATGATTTCTTCGAGGTCGTCAAGGGCGATCCCGGCGGCATGAAGGAGCTCTTCGATTTGGGGAAGAAGAAGGGCAGACGACTTGCCCTCGGAAGAGACGGTAAAAACGCGGCCATCCGCTTCGAGATGTACGACAGACAGGGGGGAGGAGGTGTCGATGATCAATCTTTTCATTTCCCTGTAGATTATAATGGGAAATGGATATTAAGAAAAAGAGGGATCGGTTATATTTGTTCAAGTAGTTTGTTTGGGGAGGGAAGATGGAAGAGGAAGATGCAATGATGGACGATTCGGACGAGATGCAGGAACTATTGCATCTTGTTGAACATAAAAAGAGCGAACCTGCTGGCGAGGCTGAATATCCCCATGTGCTCCCCATCATTCCCGTAACACGCCGTCCTTACTGCCCCTTCATGACGGCCCCGATTATGATCGAGCCGGGTCCGTATTACGATCTGTTGAAAGAAATTGCCAAAATGGAAGGCAAGTTCATAGGCATCGTGCTGACGAAGAAAGAAGAACAGGATATTTACGATGTCGGTTTCAACGACATTTACGATGTGGGAGTGGTAGCCAGGATTTTGCGTATCCTCAATGTGCAGGAATCGGGAGCGCAAGTTATCTTGAGCATGGAAAGACGCTTTAAGATTCAAAAGCAAGTGAACCGGAAAGCCAAAGTTCTCTTTGCCGAAGTGGAATACCACAAAGAACAAGTCAATCCGCGTAAGAAAGATTTGATCACCGCCTATTCGAGCAACCTGATCAAAACGATTCGGGAGCTCATTACCCTTAACCCGATTTTTAAGGAAGAACTCCAGATTTTCCTCAGCCATTCCGAATTTGCACAGCCGTACAAGTTATGTGACTTTGCCGTCGCCCTCACCACCGCTTCCCGGGAAAGCTTGCAGGAAATCTTGTCGACGTTCGATCTTGTAAAGAGGATGGACAAGGCCCTCATCCTTCTCAAAAAGGAACTCGACATCAGTCGGTTGCAAAACTCTATCAACCAGAAACTCGAAGCCAATATTTCCAAGACGCAGCGGGAATATTTCCTTCGCGAGCAGATGAAGGCGATCCAGAAAGAATTGGGGATTGCAAAAGACGACAAGGCTCTCGATGCCGAAAAATTCAACGAGCGGGTCAAAAAAATCCACCTTTCTCCCGAAGCGGAGAAGGTATTCAAAGACGAGATAGATAAATTGCAGATGCTTGACATGCAGTCGGCTGAATATTCGGTGGTGCGCAATTATCTCGATTGGCTCACGATCCTGCCCTGGGGTATAAAAGACGACGAAAACACCAACCTGGCAAAAGCAGCAAAGGTGCTCGACCAAGACCATTACGGCCTCAAGGACATCAAAGAGCGCATTCTGGAATTTATCAGTGTCGGCCTTCTCAAAAAGACGGGAACTAAGGGGTATATCCTGTGTTTTGTCGGGCCTCCCGGGGTGGGGAAGACAAGCGTGGGAAAAAGCATTGCACGCGCGCTCGGACGGAAATTTTTCCGGTTTTCGGTCGGAGGAATGCGTGACGAGTCCGAAATCCGCGGACATAGGCGCACCTATGTCGGAGCGATGCCCGGCAAAATTATCCAGGCATTGAAGCTTGTTGGGGCTTGTAACCCGATCATCATGATCGATGAAATTGACAAAATGGGGGCAAGCTACCAAGGAGATCCCGCAGCAGCTCTGCTCGAAGTGCTTGATCCGGAACAAAACCAAGACTTTCTCGACCACTATCTTGACCTCCGGTTCGATTTGTCCAACACCCTCTTTATCGTTACGGCAAATACCCTCGACACCATTTCGCCCGCCCTGCGCGACCGAATGGAAGTGCTGCGCCTTTCAGGGTATATCGAAGAAGAAAAAGTGCAAATCGCGAAAAAATACCTCATACCCAAAAGCCTCAAAGATACGGGGCTGAAAAGAGGTGATGTGAATTTCAACGTCAAGGCGATCCGATTTTTGATCAATGGGTACTGTCGGGAAGCGGGCGTGCGCCAACTGGAAAAGAACACCAATAAGATATTTCGCAAGATTGCCGCACAAAAAATCAAATACCAGGAAAAGCAGCAAGAGTGGGAAAAAATCGAAATCGATCAGAAGGCCATCATCAAGTTTTTGGGCAAGCCCGATTTCCATTCCGAAAGATTTTACAAGGAAAACATTCCGGGAATTGCGCTCGGACTTGCATGGACTGCGTTCGGCGGATCGATCCTCTATATCGAAGCGGTGCAGACCGAATCGAAGGAAAAAATGTTAAAAATCACGGGCAATGCGGGAGAAGTGATGAAAGAATCGTCACAAATCGCCTTCACCTACATGCTTTCAAAAAAAGACGAATATTTGCCTGAGGGCGCTTCTTTTGGCAATAAGGAAATTCACGTGCACATTCCCGAGGGAGCCACTCCGAAAGACGGTCCGTCTGCTGGTATTACCCTTACCACTGCGATGATTTCTCTGATGCGCCAGGAGCCCGTTCCTCCGAACGTCGGAATGACGGGAGAAATCACCCTCAAAGGGAAGATTTTGCCGATCGGCGGTCTCAAGGAAAAAATTTTGGCGGCAAAACGGGAAGATATCACGCATATCATCGCTCCACACGGCAATATAAAAGATTATGAGGAACTCGCGCCCCATATCAAAAAAGGGATCTCCCTCCACTTTGTGGAAGATTACGTCGAAGTTTTCGAGCTCATTTTTGGAAAGGGGAAGAAAAAATTTGCGTGATTTTCTACTGCCTTTTGTAAAAGAAAAATGGGTGCCGTTTGAAACTCTTTCCGATTGGGCAAAAGAAATCCATAAATCGGGGAAAACAATTGTGTCGGTAAACGGTTGTTTTGACATTCTCCACCCGGGTCATCTGCACCTTTTGTTTGAAGCCGCTTCTCTCGGGGACGTTTTGATTGTAGCACTCAACGCCGATGTGTCTATCCGGACCTATAAAAACGCCTTGAGACCCATCCACACCATGGAAGAGAGGGTAAATCTCATCGGTTCCCTTGCCCCCGTCGATTATGTCACCTCTTTTGACGATGCTACTCCGATCGGATTCATTCGCACGATCCGGCCCGATGTCCATGTCGTGGGTGACGAATACAAGGACCGAGCCGTGGAGAAGGAAGCGGTAGAAGAAGGAGGAGGACATATGCATTTTGTCCGGAAAGTTCCCCCTTTTTCTTCTTCACGAACCATCGAGCGCATTTTGGAACGGTATGAGAAAGTTCGCTCGTGTGAATGATGCCGCTTTTACTCCTTCTTTTCCCGTGACGTGGGCGATCATCGGGCTCTGCACATTTTTCTATCTATGGAGCGTCATTAATACCTTCACTTACGACTCTAAAGTGCAGGCGCCTTTCGAACAGGCCATGATGTACGAAACTCCTTTGCAAAAGCCGGCTTGGATGGGATACGAACCGGTACTTCTCGGCGAGCCGGACGTTTTAGTGCGACCCTCCTTTACCCAGATCGTGCACGGGGAAGTTTGGCGCCTCTTTACTCCTGTCCTCCTCCATGCCAATTTCCTCCACATCCTTTTCAACATGCTTTGGCTTTTTGCCCTCGGAAGAGCTATGGAGCCCAATATGTCGAAAATGGGTTATATCGGATTTTCTCTCGGAGGGGCAGCGCTATCGAACACATGCCAGTACCTTGTCAGCGGACCTTTTTTCGTGGGGTACTCTGGAGTATTATGCGCCATGCTCGGCTACATTTGGGTGAGGCTAAAGAAGGCTCCCTGGGAGCCGTATCTGATTAACCGACGCTCTCTCGGGTTTTTATGGTTTTTTATTTTTCTCCTCACTCTGATTTCGGGTGCACTTTTCGTCCTCAGTTTGTATAATGTGCCCGGTCTTCGCTTCCCCTTTGCCAATACGGCCCATATGACGGGGGCGCTATACGGCCTTGTGGTGGCCAAGATCAAGAGGTAAAACATGACGGTTCGCGATCTCATTATTTTAGGAACTTCTTCGCAGCAGCCTACGCGCCGCCGCAATCACGGCGGATATCTTCTCCGCTGGAATGAAGAGGGGTTTTTATTTGACCCGGGTGAAGGGACCCAAAGGCAGTTCATTTTTGCCGATGTGACGCCGACAACGGTGACCCGGATGTTTGTGTCCCATTTCCACGGAGACCATTGCCTTGGTGTCGGTTCCATGCTGATGCGTCTCAATCTTGACAAAGTTACCCATCCCGTACACTGTTTTTTCCCCGCCGCTGGTCAGGAATATTTCCATCGCCTCCGTCACGGCACCATTTACCATCAAAACATCGAAATTATCGAGCACCCCATCCGGGGAGAAGGGGTCTTTTATGAAGATGACAAATTTACGTATGAAGCGTACTACCTCTCCCACGGGACAACCTGTTTAGCTTACAGGATCAAGGAGAAAGACGAACGGAAATTTGACAAGGAGAAGCTGGCAAGGTTAGGCATCCGGGGGATGCTCATGAAAGAGCTTCTCCTTGAGGGGCAAATCCGGCATGAGGGGGCCCTGATCACCCTCGATCACGTTTCCCATATCAGGACAGGCGATATTTTTTCCATTATCATGGATACCCGTCCCTGTCCGGGTGCCGAGCGTGCCGCAAAAGGGGCAACATTGCTTTTGTGTGAAAGCACCTATCTCGATGTTCATAAAGACCTTGCCTACCATCATCGGCATCTGACGGCAACCGAAGCGGCACTGATTGCAAAACAAGCCGAAGCGAAAAAACTGGTTCTCACCCACTTTTCCGCCCGCTATCTTGATGCCGGCGACTTTCGAAAAGAGGCTCACCCCATTTTTCCAAACGTACACGCTGCAGAGGACCTGGACGTGATCGACTTTCGGAAATCCACTTAATACTGTTCTTTATTTCTCAGGTCGGTGTTCTTCCGAATCGATGAGGAACGATTTGCCTGCAATGAGGCCGACCATGCCGAAAATTAGCATCGGAAGGGCGACGGCAAGCACGAGGCCGAGGACCGCAAACACGATCGAGGTAGCCTTTTCGCGGTAGATAAACCGCAGCGCGCTTGTTGTAAACTTATGAACCGACTTGGGAAGAAGAGCGCCCACGATCGCAAAAATCATCCCTAAAAGGATCGACCACACCATGTAAGCGGAGGACCAGACCAGTGCAAAAATAGCCGTGAGAACAAATATCACGCATAAGGCGATTTCAAGGCCAAATTTTTTTGCTTTTCCTTGCAATTCCTGTACTGTAAAACCGCTTTTGGGTTTATTTTCTTCCGGTTCCATATCGTTATCCTACATTGTAATATTGGTTATCTCATTATCTATAAGTAAGTAATGCGATAACTGCAATTTTCTTCTATTTCATCTTTAACCTTATGATTTCAAGATTTTTTTTGCAACTCGACTTTTTGCATCACGCGCGCTATATTAGTAGCACTATGAATAGAGCTCTTTCTTTCTTATTACGAATTTGGGCCAGTTTCGGCACCGCGGCAGTTGTGTCGGCCTTCGGATTTTTTATGCTCTCCCTGGGAATGTATGCGCTTCTCTCATCAAACAAGAGCGAGCTGAAGAAAAAAAATGCTTCCCAACCCTCCGAGGTCCCGATACCTTTCCCTTATACTGCCCTTCCGGAAAAGTTGAGATCATCCCTCATTTTTCTCAGTGTATTCGAACGGGAAGGGGAAACCTTTCACCACCTTGCCCTCGGAAACGAGGTATTTTCCGTGCCCGACGGAAAGCCGTTTTACTTGCGATTTCAGGACGGTCTTTACAGCATCAGCGAAAAACCTGAGCTGATCCGCATTATCCCTTCGAAAAAGACCCCTTTTTCGGCCGATTTTCGAATTTCCGTGGGCGGAGAATATGAAGAAGTGCTTTCAAAACATGTCACCAGGCACATTTTTGACTTTGCTTTGCCCGTCTATAAGAGGGCCTTTACCCTTTTTTCCCGTGCCTGTCTGTACCCTTCTGACAAACTCATCGACCTTTACGCGGGTGAGAAATTCGGAGAACTACGCAATAAGGTCCGTCTTATGAGCGATAGAATAGTTTTTTTAGGAGAAGGGGAAACCAAAGGTTATGATGCACAGCTGAAACCGGCCCGGGAAGGAGATGCCGTGATTTTTTTACAATGCGAGAAGATCGGGGATGTAGAAGCTCGTTTTCGGCTCGTCGATGAAAAGGGGATTTTCGTCAAACAAATCATCCTTCCCTTAAACCAAAACAGGACCGAACCGGTCGATCCGAGCGGGATACTGATAGGTCCCTACATGCGGAGCAACCGGTCATTTTTTGCCACGCTCTCGGATAAAAAAATCTTGATTCGGACGGGGGACTGGATCACATGTCATCGCGGGCATTGGAAGCTTGTTTCCCGCCCGGAGGAAATCGAGCAGCTGCTCTTTTCCGTACCGTCCGAACCGGTAATTATTATTGATAAGATTGCCGGAGACCGCAAAGAAATCCGGTATTCCTATTTCGATGCCAACCGTGTTTGTGCTCATCACGGATCGTTGAACATGTGAACCTACCCACGGAAAAGTAAAGCCAAAAAGTCTCGCTCTGTATTATGATGGTTCCATCATGGATTTGAGGTGTCTTTTTTTTCTGCTTGCGGTATCCCTTTCTGCAGGGACGATTGAAGAGGCGATGGAACGGCTTCGGAAAGGGGGCTCGTCCGAAATTTCCGAGCCGGTGAGTCCTCAGCTTGTCAATCAAAATTTGGATGAACTTTCACTTGAGCTAAAACAAAAATATACCTTACTCCAGCATTTGATCGAGAAAGAAGCTTCTGAAAAGGAATATGAAACCCTTTTGAAAGAAGTCAACGTGCTCAAAAACGCGATCGGCACCATTTCCGAAAAATTTCGAAACAGGCAAACACAGGAAATGCGGTCCGAGAGTGATCCCGCCGGCATGTGGCAGCAGGCGAGCATCTCGCTTGCCGAGCTTGTGATGCAATATGGCAGCCAAGATTATTTGTATGTCATCCCGCCTGATATCGGGGGGATGCGTCTTGAAATAGAAAGCTCTCTCCTCATTCCGCGCAGCTCTTGGGGGCCCCTTCTCGAAGTTGTCCTGGGTCAAAACGGAATCGGGGTGAAAGAGGTCAACTCCTTTGCCCGTCAGCTCTACATGCTCAAACAGGATTTTACGTCCATTTCGTGCATCACTACGAAAAAAGTGCAGCTTGACATTGTGGACCAGGCTGCGAGGGTGATCCACCTCTTGACCGTTCCCGGCGACAATTTGAAAACGACTTTTTACTTTTTGGAACGTTTTCGCGACCCGAAAACCACTTTTGTATACCAGGTAGGCCCTAAAATCGCCATCGTCGGTTTTCAAAACGACGTGAAAAAATTGGTAGGCCTTGCCGATAACGTGTGGAGCGAGGAGCAGCAAAAAACGACAAAGGTGGTCGCTTCCCAGAAAGTCAATCCGGAGGAGATGATCAAGATTCTTCGCGGTTACTTCGGCACCGTGAGTGATGGCAAGTCGTCGTCCATGATCCGGAGCGGAAACGAGCTGACCGCAATCCCCATCAAGGCAGATTCAAACATCGTTCTTGTGGGTCCACGCGATGTGGTCGATAAAGCCGAAGACATCATTTTGCAAACGCAAGCGCAAATTAACGATCCGTCCGAAGTGACGGTGACGTGGTATACATGCGCCCATAGTGCACCCGCGGATCTTGCGGAAGTTCTGGAAAAAGTCTATTCTTCCATCGTTTCCTCCACCGTGGAAGGGCTTGAACTCGCGAAACAGTCGAGTTTGCAGGAAACTACGGTCGATGCGAGTTATGACTACTCCCCGGGCGGCCCTCCCCAGGAGATGCTTCCGTATCAGGACACTCCTCCCCTTGGTCCCGGCAGGCCGGCCCTTCCCGGCGGCACCCTCTACGACCCCTTTTCCCGTAACACCAACCAGTTCATCGAAACGAAATTGGGGCCCCAGAAACCGCAACATTTCATCCCTTATCCGACCACCGGTACAATCCTCATGATCGTGCGGAAAGACTCGCTCGGAAAAGTGAAAGAAATCATCAAAACCCTCGACGTACCGAAGAAAATGGTCGATATCGAAGTGATCTTGATCGAACGCACGATTACCGATTCGACGCGGAGCGGACTCAACCTGCTCAAACTCGGTACCGATGCCACAACGGCCGAAACGGGCGGCATAAAATACGACGCCTCTTCCACAGCGCTGTCAAAGGGGCTGTTCGAATTTTTCTTCACCAGAACCGCATCACACGTCTTTCCGGCCTTTAATATCGTGTATAATTTCCTCCTCCTCGAAGAAGAAGCGAAAATCACCGCGTCGCCGTCGGTTACGACGGTCAACCAGGTTCCGACTTCCATTTCGATCGCGGAAGAAATTTCGATCAACAACGGAAGCGCTCCGGTCAATTCGAATGCCGGCATCATTTTCAAAGAGTCGTACGACCGGCAAACCTTCGGTATCCGGATCAACATCACCCCCACCATTCATGAACCGATGCTCGACGACGGCGATATCTACGTGACGCTGGAAAACGATATTTCGTTCGACACGTTCAAGAACGATAAAAACGACAGGCCCAACGTACGAAAGAGGAACGTCAAAAACAATGTCCGCGTACTCGACGGCGAGACGATTGTTCTCGGCGGCTTAAAAACCAAGCTGGAAGACACCACCAAAGAACAAATCCCGTTCTTGGGAGAACTGCCCGGAATCGGTAAATTTTTCGGAACCGATGTGCTCACTTCAAAAGATACAGAAATGTTCATCTTTATCTGCCCTCGTGTGATCCGCAATCCCAAAGACGATTTGCGTATCTTGCGCGAGGAAAGGATGAGGCAGCGCACCGGCGATATGGTGGAATTGATCGAACAAATCAAAGAGTCACGTGAGAGGCAGAAGATCAAAAGGTTTAAACGCAGCTTCGACCTCTTTTTCGGCCGCAAGGTAGATGAGACGCTTATCAATGTTTAAAAAAAATAACATTCTTGACTTTCCCCTTGTTGTCGAAAAAAAAAAGCCGCTCCCTTACGCATTTGCTAAAAAATACCTGATGCTCCCCCTGGAAGAGACCGAGGACGGGTTCGTCCTGGCGACGACAATTTTTCATGATTTGGAAGCGCTCGAGGAGATTCGGTTTTTTCTGCAAAAACCGATCATCGAGCTTCTTTTTTCCAAAGAAGAAATCGATACTGCGATCGAAAAATGTTACCGGCATACTGATATTGGCGAGTTTGAGCGCGAAAGCCCTTCCAAAGAAAATCGTGAGGATTCCCCGGCCGGCTTGGATGAACAATTGGACCTTTTAGAAGACGCA
>MGLW01000007.1 GCA_001794905.1 Chlamydiae bacterium RIFCSPHIGHO2_12_FULL_49_11 | reverse complement strand
CGTCCGCCGATCACTTGAAACCGGGCGCTATAGAGGGCGTCGAAGATGTGACGAAGCTGGGTTTCGGAAAGGGGGATGTACGACATTTCAACATGGGGGCGGGGGCCGTGGTGGAGCGCATGGTCATAGTCAAGGTCGATTTGCCGGATAGAGGGATGGTGCGTGAGTTCCAGGAAATATTCGGCGCCGGCTTTACGGTAGAACGGGTCGGAAACCATTTCCTTGGGCACGATGCGGCTTGTGGCAAAATTTTCCATCCCGTACAGCTCATACAAATCTTCCACTTTCTGTTTGCTGATGAGGGAGCCCTTGAAGTGGCCGAACACCTCTTCTGTGATTTTGGCGATGGGAGAATTCATCTGGTAAATATACGAGGTTCCGTAATAACTGTTTGTTTGCCGGTTGGACCGGATGTTGCCTTCGAGGTAAATGAAAGGAATATGCTCGTTCGGGGTGAGGATTTCATGCAGTTTTGTATCCTGTCCCTCTTTGTCGATCCCGTAAATTTTCCCTCCGTAAAAGTACAGGGAGTCTCCGGGAAGGCCGATGAGGCGCTTGACATACTGTTTATAGCCGGGAAAAAGGTAGAAATAGTTAGTACGGTTGTTTTCTATGTTCATCCCGTTTCCGGTAAAGACGACGATCGAACCCCGTTTCGGCAACTTTTCATCGAAGAAGAGGTGTTTCGGTTTCATGGGGATATTGAGGCCAAAGGTAGTTTTTGAGACGGCCAGGCGGTCATTTTCCTTTAGGGTGGGGCGCATCGAACCCGACGGGATTTCATATAATTCGAACCAGGTTTGCCTGATGATAAGGGCAACCACAATAGTGACGGCAAGGCCGACGGTATAGAGCCCAAAGCGGAGGACCAGAGGGAGGGAGAGGTACCGGTGGCACGCCTCGTTAAGTTTTTCGAAGGAGGTAATTGCTCCCGCCGCATCTTTACGTGAAATGCGCGAAAAGGTTTCGTTGATCAGGGCATCGATCTGAATTCTGTCTTGATTGGCAAGACGATGGCGATGCTGAATAAACGTTTTTTCAATTTTTTTTGTTTTGCGCCGGAGTTTCCAAAGACGCACCGTCTGAAAAATCATAGTACTCATCATATTCGAAAACGGGCTTTAAATCAATTCTTAAAACGGCGCCGCCCGAAAGATGGATTCTGAGTTCTTTTGTCTTCACTGAATTTGTGTCGGTTTGGAAGAGGGTGAAAGGTTTTTCTGCGGAAGAGAAAGAATATTCTTTAGGAGAGATGGGAGTATCATTGTTGTCGGTCACTCTAACAATTTTTTGAAAAGGGGGAATAAAGAGAGAGACAGAAAGGCGGTTATGGTTTCGTTGAGGAGCTTTGACCACAAATGGCGGCGGGTCTTCGTAAAGGGGCAGGTTTTCTTTAAAATTTTTTCCTGCGTCGATGCCGGTGAGGCGGAGCCATTCACGCGAGGGGCTTTCGATGGAAAGCCAGTACGGAAAGGCGATATTGTCAAAGAGGTAAAAAGTAATTTGTTTGTCTCCGAGGGGAGGGGTGATGCGAAACATCGCGTAGGAGGGGGATTCAACCTTTTCCCCGTCGAGGTAAAAGGTGGGGATAAATGTTTTTCTGTTATCGGGGCCGACTTTCGGGCGAGGACCGATCTTCCGGTAGTCTTTGACGGGCAGTTTGACCATGCGGCGCGAGAAGAGTTCGAGGAGGGGGGAACTTTTTTCTTCAAACTGTACATGGCTTTTGTCTTTGATGGAATAGGCGCCGTATTTGGCAGGATTTGCCACATCGACTTTGAGGACGATGTGGTCGAGAGCCTTTTCCCTGATTCGGGGATAGTATTCCCGAAAATGTCGATTGTAAGCGGAATCGTAGGGAAATGTGAGCTCTTCGAGAGAAAGGTAGGCAGGAGTATTCTCCACGATGCGCACAAAATGGCACAGTTTCCCTTGCCGGAGCACTACAAAGTCGCCGACCTCGTTTTGTTTGAGGAGCGACAGAAACATGGGAACTTTCGGCGTGGCCCAGGCAACGCTAAGAAAACAAAGGAAAAGGAAACAAAATCGCATCATGCGCCCTCCATTTTTGATCAAGAATACTACTCTGTCAAGGCTATTTCAATGAGCTTGGTGGAGCTGCGGTGGCCGAACTTGATTTTGATTTGGGACTGTCTCACATTAAAATGCCGTGCGAGGGTTTGGATCAGCTCTTTATTGGCCGCCCCTTTTTCGCGGTGCGCTTTCAATCTGACACGGAACGCATTCGGCCCTTCTTTTTCAATGGAGGTTAATTTTGAGCCGGCTACGACTTTAACTTGAACGATCATTTTCAATATTATATACAGGGAATTGGTTTTTGAAAAGAGGGGGAGGGGTACGTGATTTCGGTAATCTATCTTGCAAAAAAGCGGACCGTGGCGTGGGAAAAAGAGATTCAATCCAAAGCGGAAAACAAGCTCGAATTTATTTGTCTAGATCCTTCTTCGTTTGCAAAGAGTTACAATGAAGCCCTGAAAATTGCCAAACACGATATCGCCCTTTTCCTCAGAAAAGATGTGACTATCCTCTCTTCCCAATTTGATCTCAAGCTCATGAGCCATTTTGAAAATAGTCCTTACGTTGCTTTGGGTACCCTCGGCTCGTTAACGGTGCCGAAGACTGCTTTTATTTGGGAAGTTTCCGACCAGCTTGTCGGCAAAATCAGCTACAAAACGAAAAAAGAAGAATCGGTCCATCAATTTTCGGCCCTCTTCGAAGAGCGGATCATTCCTGTCTTGGCGCTCCACGATTCGTTTTTTGCCGTCAACCGGAAGAAAATCAAGACCCGTTTTGATGAAAATTACGTGTCGGACAGTTTTTATGACATCGATTTTTTCCTGGCCAATCGCGCCGCAGGAGTAGTGTTTGATATTGAGATCTTGCGAGCGGCCGAGGAGAGGCAAGACAAGTTTTTCGAGCCGAGCCGAGCCTATTTCATTTCCCAGCACCCCGATTTGCCGCTTCGTGAAAAGCCGTCTCTCATCCATTCCGAGAAAGGGATTTCGATCAAGATGCCCCCTCATGTTACCGTGGTGGTTACGGCGGAAAACGATCCGACCGAGGTGATGTCGACGATCGATTCGATCGAGAAACATACCAAGTATGAACGTTATGACGTGATTGTCGCGACGTCCGCTCTTGCTGAGGAAGAAATTCACGAGATAAAAGCTCATGTTGCACACTATGCGAACGTATGCATCGTTTCTTATCCGCATACACACATTCCGTCTCTTTTGGGAGATGTGGTGGAGCATCACGTTCCCGGAACGGTGCAGCTTATCTTGTTCATGAAGCAAGGGGTCCTCTTTGTCAATGACGTGCTCTCGCGTATGGTGAAAGCGTACCAGCATTTCAAAACGGGGTGCGGAGTCGTCGGTGCGCGCATCCACGGCTTCAACCACATGGTCCGTCATATGGGTCTCCAGCTCGTCACGACCGAAAAAGGGGGGGAATACGAGCTGGGACTCGGCTATTCGGGTTTCAATTCCGCCTACAATTATACGACCGATATCAAAGAAAATGTGGTCGGAGTATCGCGCGAATGTTTAATGATCAGCCGCAAGCTTTTCCGCCATCTCGGCGGCTTTCAGGGAAAGTACCTCCATTCCCTCGAAGATTTCGATCTCGGAATCCGGGCAATTTTGGAAGGGAAAGTCAATGTGGTAGCGGGGGATGCGGTTTGCATGCACCTCGGGATCGACCAGCCCAAATTCCACCCCGACGACTTCATGCACCTCCTGGAACTCATCAATGCCCATATCGAAACGGTGACACCCTTTGTCGATCTTTACGCTTGATTTGCTAACGGTAACATATTAAAATTACTGTCGTTGTGGGAATTTGTTTTTCAAAATCGAGGATTACTTCCACCGTTTCCTTTCTTGAGTTGGACGGAGATGTCCTTACGAATATATGCAACTATCTTAATCTAAGCGATGTATCAGCTTTACAACGTACGTGTCATAAGCTCCGTGCTATGGACATTTTCTATGCTATTGAAAAAGTTTCCCTACCTCGGAGAGAGGAAAACCCGATGGTCGATTATTGGGACAAGTCGAATCAGCAGCTTCGTGCATTTAGTGTTTTTGTGTCTTCAGGGAAAATTTGCTTCCGAATACGGGAGCTCGATCTATCTCAATTTGTCTGTGGTAGAATTTTTTCAAGTACAAAAGAGGATGTGGAAAACCGGGCCCTTTTATCGAAAGCACTTTTGTACCTACATGTAAAACGGATGTCGGTACCCTATCTACTTCTTGATAATGTTAACATGCATGAGCGGAACGATGTGCGATACTTAGATTGCCAGGATGTTCCTTACAATAAACAATTTGTATTGTGGCTCAAAGATGTTTTTCCCGCTCTCCGCGGTTTAAGATTGTCTTGTCTCTCATCTGGGGAGTGGGGATCTGAATCGGAAAGGGAATTTATCGAGAGTTTGAAAGATTTCTTTCCGCGATTGACAAAGCTTTCCCTTTGTGATCAGAGCGATAGCGCGGTGAAAAATCTCGTTTCCGGATTTTCCGATTGGAGAGAGCTCGAGTTAATAAAAACCGAAATCCTATCGAAGGAGACGTTCGAGGCTTTAGGGGAAAGGGCGCCATCTCTGAAAGCTCTCTCGTTGATAGGTTGTACCGCGAAGTCTGATGGGCATTGGAGAAAAGTTTTCCATACCGATTACTATATGGATGTTTTCCTGGAAGGGCAAGGCCTTTCTTCTCTTACTCATCTCTCTTTGCGGAATATATGCATGCAGGGGGCAACTTTTCAAAGGATACTCCAAAATTTGCCTTCCCTCCGTTATTTAGATCGAGCATTTACCTTGTGCTCTGATGAAGATGTACGAGTCATTGCAGCATACGGGACGAATCTTCTGGGATTGCAGCTTGCGCGATGTTATAGGAGCTGTGAAGAACTCAGACCGATCTGGGAAAAGTGTCGAAACTTGCAGAGAGTTATTGTACCCCATGCACGAAAGGATGAGGGTGCGATGAATGTGCTCAAGCTTTGTAGTTTCATGCAGAGCGTTTCCATTTCGGGAGGAAGGGATTTCTTGGCTTCTAAGCATGGCTTGACCGATGCATTGCTCAAATCACTCCGAAAAAACTATTCTTCGGTTCCGTATGAGATTCACATTGACGGAAGATGCCATGGAGGGATGTGCTTTTCCGAAAAAGAAGTTAAGGAAACGGCGGCATTCTTTGCGAAAAGAGGCGGCCGGTTTGACATTGAAGATATGTCACATACAGATTTAAGTCTGGATATGCCAAGAAGTAAATAATTACATAATTAGAAGCCCCAAGAGACGCGGATGGCGATATAGTCGGTGCGATTGGTAAAGAATTGTCCTTCGCTGTAGCCGTTGTGATATTCGAAGAAGAGGCGCACCTTGCGGCCGGCGTTGAGGAGTTTGGACCATTCGTACCCGGCCATGATGGTGAGAGACGGTGTCCAGCCGGCAACTTGCCACTGCTGCATGTCGATGGCGAGGAATGGGGCGCCGTAGAGGCTGTGGTAGTGGTGGCGGAGCACCATGAAGCGCCATTCGAAGCCGTATTCGACATAGAATTGTTTCATTGGGTAGCTTGGATCGCTATTGATAATGAAGCCGGGGCCGCCGTAGAGGCGGAATGCGAGGGTTGCCTGGTAGGAGCCGAGGATTTCGATCGCTTCGAAGCTGGGGTTGAGTCTGAGGATGTTTGGGTTATTGACCATGAACTCGTCGCCGAGGTGGGAAGAGATGTGGTAGATGCGGAACCGGAAGGCCCAAGCGTCGACGGCATAGCTGAAGGGGATGGAGAGGAGGTAATCGGTATTGACGAGTTCGGCCCATTCGTCATTGGGGTGGATTTTCGGGTGCATGTTGAAATCGGCCCACATGCAGGCAGCGATGTCGATTTGCAAGTCGCCTTTCCAGCGTCCCACTTCGAACCAGCGGAAGAGGGGGAAGACGTCGCCGAGGGAGACGGCGATCTGGTTATTAGCGATGACGGCATCGCCCCATCTGTAAGCGACCGAGTAGACGGGTTCATGGGGGCTAGCGATAATGGGGGGGAAGAGGACGGTTGTTTCGGGAAACCACACCCCTTTGATATGAGGGCGGACCTCTTTCAGCTGCTCTGTTTTTGCCACCACATCGGGTGGGGGCTCATCGACGACGTGGACCTCGGTAATTCCGGGCAGATCCTGGACAAACGCGATGATACTTTTTCGAATCCGGTCGTCTTTGGGGAGGTTATAGATGTAAACGACTCCCGGCTTAGGGACGTAGACCCGCACCAGAAGTTCGAAATAATTTTCGTCGATGAGGGCCTGGATGTAGCCTTCCTGGTAGGATGCGGTTTCGTCATCGAGCCGGTTGTCAGGCACCTGGTCGGGGCGGGTCATACGGAGCGATGAGGTGCGCCGATCGGCGATGAGGAGGATATCTTCGTCGAAGGTTACATCGCTATTGACCTCATTCTCAATCCCATGAAAGAGAGGAAGAGGGGAAGCGCTTTCCTTAGAGCCCTGCTGCGCATGGCATGAAGCAAAGAAGATAAATAAAATGAGGGCTTTCATTGCATCTTACATTGTCTAATGAACCTATTCATATACTAGATAGGTTCATAATCACTGCTATACGGATAATTTGGTTTTCAAGGCAATGAATTTTTTCAGATTCCGACGGCAAGATGAAAACGGTACCTTCCAACATGAAAATGCTATAGCTGTTTACGGGTTTCGGGAAAGAGACGCTGATCCATGCCCCAAGTTTTGAGGGCGCGGTATAACCTGCTTTCCAGGCGGCTGGGACCGGGGAGGCGGAGCCGATAAAATGATTCCAGCTTGTGGAGATCACAATCGAGAAGCTCGATTGAGGCCTGGGCATCTTCCTCTAGGAGACAGTCAGAAAGAAGCACGTAATCCAGCATGACCGAATAATACAAATTATCCTTCTCATCACTCTCGGCGAGAATCGGTCGCATGAGTTCTGCAAGGCTCCGATAATCTTCAAATTCGCAGGCAAATGCCCCTATGGAAAAAAGGAGAAATATCATGAAACGCATAACTGATGCTAACTCGAGCCAAACAAAAAATCCAACAAAAATAAATTAAAATTTGTGTATACTGGTTCTAACCAAAGGGGGCCGTGTGGGTCAATTCTTTCAAAATGCCGCTGCAAGTTTCGTTCTTTTCTCTCATCTTTTGTGTGCAGATACGGTAGTGCTGCAGATTGATGCCGGAGGATATACTTTATTTGCTCCGCCCAAAGCTTCCTTTAATCCGCAGGTAGAAGAATATATATTGAGCTGGAGTAGCGGCGCCGGTATTTCAGCGACACTTGTAAATAAGGACGGGGTGAGGATAAAAGGGCCGAATGTAATTGTCGCAAGCGGAATTCCGAATTCACCTCCTGCCGTTTGCTACAACAGTAAAGATAACGCATTTCTGGTTTCGTATGGGGGAAATTCTGGAGGCGGATGCGCTGCATTCAATATTCTTGACGGGACGGGAACTAGCATCATCGGTCCCTTGTTTTTGCCAAATGCAGGAGGAGATGTGGCATGCGGCCCTGTTGCATGTTGCTACAATGCGTGCGATAACACCTATGTTTTGGCATGGGGATCGGCGAAAATGAACGGCTATTTTGCCGTCGTCGATGCTGCGGGCCATCTTGTGATTCCTCCTACGGCGGAGGCAAATTGCATCATTGATGTGATTGCAGGATTCACTATGGACGTGTCGTACAATTCCACCGAGAATCGGTATCTTTTTAGCTGGCAGGATAAGGGAGACGGCCTACCGCACTTTGCCGTTTACAATGCGGACGGGACTGTGCATATAGGGTCCACTGCCATTTCCAGTAAAAATACACCGAACGCAATGGTGGTGCCAGGTTGTTACAACTCTCGCGATAATCAATACTTTTTTGCCTGGAATGACGACGCCACAAACGGGTATTTTGCCTCCTATGATGCAGGAGGTAGCGTCGTGCTGTCCTCTCGGCAGTTTGCCGATACGGTGAGCGGCGTAAACTTCGGGAGCATTAATAGCTCCTATAACCCTGTAATGAATGCCTATTTTCTCTCTTGGGAGGATATCAACGGGAATGTCCAGTTTGCCGGTTTTGGTGCCGCCGGAAACGTGGTGAAGAGCACCACCGAAGTGCGCAACATCAACGGGAACATGACCTACGGCTCCGTGCCAAATAGTATCGACACGGTTGCAAATTCGCTTCTGATGAGCTGGTTTTCTTTGACCGGGCTCGGATTTTACGTGATCTCTACTTTGTAATGATTCTCTTGCCTAAGACAGGTGTCTTTCCCAGCAACATGATGACAGTAATATCGCTATTTCGTATTATGTTTTAGTAAGATTTGACAAAATTATGAAATTTATTTTTATTTTTCTTTTTTCCGTTTTATCCTGCGAAATTTATGATGTGACGGTCGTAGGGGGAGGTCCTGCCGGACTGACGGCGGGGCTGTATGCGGCAAGGCTCGGGTTAAAAACGCTGGTTGTTGCGGGAGAAATACCGGGAGGACAGCTCACGGGGACCTCGCTCGTTGAAAACTTTCCCGGGTTCGTGGAAGGGATTGACGGCGCTCTTTTGATCGGCAACATGCGGCGTCAAGCGGAAAAGTACGGGGCACTCATCAAAGAGGAAAACGCCGAGAGCGTCAGTTTTACACAATTTCCTTATATATTGACTTTGGGAACGAAAGAAAAGGTCCGGTCTAGAACGATTATCATTGCGACCGGAGCTTTTCCGCGCCGATTGGGTCTACTTTCTGAAGGAGCACTGTTCGGAAAAGGGGTAAGCACCTGTGCCGTTTGTGATGCCAGTTTGTACAAAGGGAAAAAGGTCGTGGTGATCGGCGGGGGAGATAGCGCATTTGAAGAGGCGCTCCTTTTATCCCGTTTTGCGAGTAAAGTGACGATGGTGCATCGAAGCGGAAGTTTCAAGGCGCAAGCCGTGCTGCGGGAGCGCGTGATGAAAACCGAAAATATTGAAATCAAAACGCACCGTACCGTCAAAGAAATTTGCGATCCCGAAAAAGGTTTTGTGACCGGCATTATTATGCTGTCGGGCGGCGTAGAAGAGAAATTGGCTTGTGACGGAGTATTTTTGGCGATCGGGCATGAGGCCGGAACCGGCTGGCTGCTCGGGAGCGGGATTCTGGACGGCAAGGGTCGGATTGCCGCTTTGCCCCGGGGTGTTTTCTCTGCCGGCGATGTTGCCGACGAGCATTACCGCCAGGCGATCACCGCCGCAGGGTCGGGCTGCAAGGCAGCACTGGATGCTTACTATTATTTACAAAATCAGGAGAACGTGCAATGAAGACAATATTTATTTCCTCTCTAATAGGGATGAGCATATTTTGCATGGCAGGAGAAATTGCCGAAACCGATGAAAAACGATTTCCGGATCTGAGCAAATCGGAAAAAAATCTTGTCGTCGAAGTGTATGCGCCGTGGTGCGGTCCGTGCAAGATGCTTGCGCCCATAATGGAAGCTATTGCCGTCCAGTTCGATGGTAAATGTACCTTTGTCAAACTCAATGGGGACGTAAATGATAAATTGATCGAGGCTTGGCATATCCGCGGATATCCCACCCTTCTCTTTTTCAAAAACGGGAAAGAGGTGGGGCGCGAGGTCGGCTTTACGAGGAAGGAAAAGCTTGTTGAAGTGATCGGCAAATATTTTCTAACCGATTAATACCAATCCCGAGAAATAAATTCATAAATTTGAGATGATTTTTTGCCGAGGACTGAAGGCTGGAGCGAGGGATCAAACTTGAATAAAGTTGGCCCGAGCAAAGCCAATGGCGCAGGTAAAAAGTGCTCAAATTGTGAATTTATTTCTTGGGATTGGGGCATTGTTGCGTAAATCGTCGAATATGTTGTGAGTAACCGAACTGAGGAAATTTTGTTTCAATTTACCAAAGAACTCTCTTTCTTTTGGGCATTCCC
>MGLW01000006.1 GCA_001794905.1 Chlamydiae bacterium RIFCSPHIGHO2_12_FULL_49_11 | reverse complement strand
GAGATTCGTGAAAGCCGGCCCGGTTGGACTATTTTTACGGGCGACCCGCCCGGAGGTGAAACGAGGGCTCAAATTCGCGCTCGTGCAGACCGCTTGCTCGAAAAGTTAGAACAGCTCGAGGGGCCGATTGCCCTTTTTTCCAGCGGGCATATTTCGCGCGCCATTGGAGCGCGCTGGATTGAGCAAGAGGTGGAATTTGGGAAGCATCTTGTCCTTTCGACCGCATCGGTTTCCATTTTGGGTTTTGAGCACCATGTTAAAACACTCGTAGCTTGGAATGAGGTAATGGTATGAAATTTTACGGCTGGGTAGTAGGGTGCATTTTTGCTTCCCTTTTCCGCAAAGCGCCGCTCGACGTGCAAGCGGCCGATCGGGTTTTAAAACCCCTTGAGCGCAGCATCATGCAAGAATTCGTACTTCTCTCATATGGTGTCGGGCCGGTATACCAAGGCAAAGTAGTCGGTTTTTACGGAGACTTTGCCGCTTCGCTGCCCTTAACGCGTGCAAAAGCAGAGGAAACACTCCTTCAATTGAAGGATCGAATGCTAAACGTCCTGAAACAGGATGCCTTTCTCGCGGAGCACCTCGATTTTCCCATTGAAGCTGCAGCTCTCAGCCTCTCCCTCACATATTCCGGTGAGGAAGGGAAAGCGCACGAATGTTTATTCGAACGCGGAAATATCATACGTTAACTACAGAGAAAGAAGCTCACCTTCTAAACCACAGGGGAAATACGCTTATCTTCTTCCGCCGGCAAAAGGAGGCGGCCTTTTCTGTGCATCCGGCACTCCTCCACGGGCAGGTTCACTTGCAAACGGGGGCGGCGCTACCTGACGGGACGATGCCTGTTGTCCTCCGCGAGCTGACTGACTTGAAGATGGAGGTGGTGCCGGTTGCCCCCCACGGGCAGACTGACTTGCAGAAGGAGGCGGTGCCGGTTGTCCCCCACGGGCGGGTTCGCTAGCAAAGGGGGGCAGTATGACATGAGGGTGAGGTACAGGTTCGCTGGCAAAGGGAGGGGGAGATGACGGCTCTCCGCCACGAGTGGAAGTGTTTGCTGATGCAGGCCGATTTCCGCCTCGGTGATGAGGCTGAGGGAAAAGTACATGTTGGGTTGCGGCGGCGACGCGCTGCTGTGCGGCAAGTTGAGCCATTGCATCGGAGTGCGGCCATGGGTCCTGACGGCGGTCTACCGGAGTCCGTTCGTAACCGTAACAGGATTGTGTGCTTGAACCGTTTCCCATATTTATTCCTTTATGTTTGATTAAAGCGTTGCGTCAGGGTGGAGGAGCTTTGTCATGATGCCGGAGCGCTCCTGGGAGAACTCGGAGCGGAATTATCGCTGGTGCTTTCTTCATCGGAAGAATCGGACGATTCGGATCTCGGAGGGGCAGTGGCAGGTGCGGGAGGTGGCGCTGCTTGTTTTGGCCAATAGCTTAAGATGCGTGCAATCAATTTTTGAATTGAGGAGATCAACTGCTTTATGTCTAAAAAGCCCCACTGCTTGGTAAAGCTGCGCGCGGCTCCGACAAGAAGCAGCGAGCCTACCGTTGCTACGGCAGCGATTCCGATCGTGAAATAGGAAAAGAAGAAGAGGGGAAAAATGAAAAAAATCGCGATTTTGAGCACTTTTTCATCCACCGTATCCATTTTGGCTACCAAATATCCCGCGGTAGAGGGAATGATCAATACGGAAACAACATTTGCAGCGAGGAACATCTAGGCTTCCCTTTTTAGTTATACTGAGCTTTGATAAACGTATCCGAATCCACATTGAAAAGGAGATACGGAAAGGACGGTTCAAAGAGTCCTATATTCGAATTAAGCCCGTACACGACACAATTTTCAACGCGCCATGAAGAGAGGATATGGTTCATCGAAGGATCGATCCGCCAGTGGTAATTCACACCGCGTCCGTCCACTACATCGACCACCCCTGTCGTATAATTGATTTGCAAAATGCGGTTGTAGGTTTGCTTCTCCTTGAGAGGGCCAAGGCCGATTTCGGCATAGACTTTGTCGCCGCGCGTTTCATTGTGAAGGACAAAACGGGAGCCGTTCAGAAAATTCGAAAAGCCGGGATAGATAAGGATGGCGTCATTGATTTTCCACCGTTTCACGTTGGAAGCGCTCCAACTGTCCACGACGCGCCAAATCGAACCGTCGTCAAACTCAATTACATAGCCCCGCCGGTCCAGAGAAACCGGGTACCTGTATGGTTTAGGGTTGATTTCACCATGTATGGTTGCTATAGGGGCAAAAGCCATGACAAACCACGCGAAATAAATGAACATTTTATGCATATTCTTCCCGTAAATTCTGTTTCTTGTGAGTCTAATTTATGGAAAAATTGTTGTAAAGATTATTCCTAAATATCTTGACTTTTGTGTGTAGGCGACTATAAACAAGGGTAGCCCACGAGGATATGATGTACTTCCATATGGATTTCAAGCCTTTGATTAAAAGTGCTTATTATCAGACGGTCATCGGCACGGCAATCGATTTCGAGCTGGAGCTCTCATCGAGAACACATTACGTCAAGCTTGCCGATGGAGATATCATAGCGGCGGAAATTTCAACTCCCAAAGGGTGGAAAAAGACTGACTCGACCGTTGTGCTCGTACACGGGTTATGTGGTTCGCACAGATCGCATTACATGAAGCGGATAGGACGGAGGATGGTACGGTGCGGCGCCCGTGCCGTCCGTATCAATTTACGAGGGTGCGGCACCGGTCGTGGGCTCGCGCGCGGAATATACCATAGCGGTTGTAGTTTGGACGTGGAAGCGGTTGTAAGGGATTTGAAGCGTCTAACTCCCGAATCGAGGATCGTGCTCGGCGGATTTTCCCTTGGAGCCAATGTTGTTTTGAAACTGGCGGGGGAACTCCGGGACGAAGGGGAAAAACTCCTTGCGGGAACGATTGCAGTAAGCCCTCCCGTCGATCTCCTTTCCAGTGCACGTCTCTTTATGAGGAAAGAAAACCAAGTTTACGCACGCTATTTTTTGCGTCTTTTGATGCATGACGTAAATTTTATCCATAGCCATTTTTCGGATTTGCCGCCCCATAATCTTCCGCCATTTCTCACTCTGAATGATTTTGACGAGTTGTATGTAGCTCCGCGCGCCCACTTTTCTTCCGCCCTCGAATATTACCACCGCTGCAGTGCAAAAAATGTCATTCCCAATATCGACGTGGCTACAAAGATTCTTTTTGCCAAAGATGATCCGATCATTTGCGAGTCTTCGATCGATGTGCTGCGCCTTCCTCCGAAAGTGCACGTGTACAAGACCGAACATGGAGGACACATTGGATTTCTGGGCCGCGATTTCTTCAAAAAATTCCGCTGGATGGACCATGTTTTTGAAATGTGGGCATGCGAAATGCTAGGGCTGGTTAAAGGTAACAATTCAGAGCGATGACGGCATTGGCAAAAGCGGGAGCATTGCGGCCGAAGAGACTAAACCAGCAGCCGAAAATAAGCCCGGCATTTTGATTGAAATTGTATTCCAGGGCAGGTGAAAGGCTCATCTGATATTGCCATGAGGTATTGCCGACCGCTTTGACGGTGGTCCCCTTAAATGTATCGGTTCTGATAAAAGTGTTTATCCAATCCATCGCAATGGCCCAGTTGCGCGTGATGCTAATCTGCTCTGAAAAAAGGAGGCTAAAATTGGCGCCGGGATTGATCCAGCCGTTTGTGGTGGCATCGCCTCCGTAGGTGTTTTTCCCTTGAAGCTGCACATGAGAATATAGAAATGTGAGCAAGACGATGCGAAAATCGAGAAAGTGGATGCCTCCGAGGTGCCACATCCGTTCGGTCGCAATACGAAATTCGGTGATGTACGATCCTGATCCTCCGCCCTCTGTCGTGTCACCTACGTCAAACTGTTCAAATTGGCCTGTAGGAAATGTTTCCAGAATTCCAAATTTCAGAGCGAACTGATATGCGGTAGATTTCGTGAGCATCCACTCTATTCCGAGGCGGAGGTCTCCAAAAGCAAAAGACGACTGGGGCGTCGACATGGTGTAATTATAGAAAAATTGCGGCACAATAATGAGCTGTAAAAAGTCGGATAGTCCGATGTCCCACCACAGCTGCAGATTGAGGTTGTGCTCGGTGTCCTGCCCTTTCTGCAAATGCCATGAAGTATCGTATTTTCCGTACTGGGTATTGACGAAAAAATAAGGTTCCAGGTTAAAGTTCCCTCGTGTCACGATGTGGGCTGAAGTGGAGAGGAGAGGTCCCGTAAACCACGGGTGTATCACTTCGGTTTCATTCCGGATCGGAGGTGCCACGGCAAAGACAAGTGTACCTGAGCAAAGAAAAAAAAAGAGGGCACACTTCATACTTGGCACACTACCGCAACATTTTTTTTCAGTACAATGAAATTTTGTTTAACAAAATAAAAACCCTGTGTAAACTGCTCAAAATAAAAAGAGAGGTACAAATGCAACCTGTTCCAGAAAGTAGTGCAAGAAACAATTCCGAATGCTCAATTCCGAGCGTATCTGGTAGCGGCGCAAGAAGCATTTCCGATCAGCAAGTTCGAAGCGCTGTGGATATTTATTGCATATTTGCCCAGCAAGCTACCGATCGCATCATTGCCGTGCAACGGGAATTTGCGAGCCAGACTGCTTTTTTGGATAATACTGTTCCCAGGATTCAGACCCAATGGTCTTCTATTACTGTGCAACAACTAGAGAAGTACGATTCGGAAGTTGGCCAATTAAGAGAGTGCGGCAAAAAGCAACATGATGAAGATGCCGGATTTTTTGAAGATTTATTTGCCAGAATGCAAGCGGCCACTTTATTGCATGCCCAGGCGCGCGAGCGTCTATCTGCCCAGATGGTGCACTTCGCAACACATCCTGCTCTGCGCACTCATTTTTTTACGAGTTGTAAACGGGACGGGATCAATCCGAATGAAATTGTTGCAGGTGTTGCAACTCGCGCTGATATTGCCCGGCTTCGGAGGCATGTGAATTTGGGTACGCTGAGTATCGTGGGAGGTAAAGTTCTTGCTGCTGCAAAATCGGTGGTGAGTTATGTGAGGGACATATTTTGGCCAACCGAGACCTCGCTTGAGAGGGAAGAAGTGGTAGCAATTTCCGAACAGTCCAGGAAGGAACTCTTAGCATTGCTG
The DNA here is from genome assembly GCA_001794905.1 of Chlamydiae bacterium RIFCSPHIGHO2_12_FULL_49_11. Lineage (GTDB taxonomy): Bacteria > Chlamydiota > Chlamydiia > Chlamydiales > 2-12-FULL-49-11 > 2-12-FULL-49-11. The sequence continues at coordinate 5,184 of MGLW01000006.1, read as the reverse complement.
GATGTTATGGCGGCTAGAATGGAAGGAGAAGAGGATGGATCTTCTTTGCCTCTTCCGGCAGGAGTTGCAACAAGTAACGGCGCTTCCTCTTCGTCCACAGCAGAGGACAGCGGCGCCCCTCCTATACAGGAATCAGTAGCAGCCGATTCCGTGTTATCCCCTGTCCCGTCTGTAGAGGGAGAGAGCTTGCTCGGAAATGGTGAAGTTGCTGCTTCCGTGCTAACGGTTGTAGAGGAAAAGGAAGCCGCTTCAGAGGAGCCGGCAACGGAAGGTCCGCAATCTGCAAATGGTTCCGGATCATCCGGTGAAGAATTCGAAACGGCCACCTCGTTTCCGCTTGCAAAAATGCCGCAGGCGCCGGCAGGAGGAAAGCCAAGGAAGAAGAAAACCTAGCCTAGACGGGAAGTTCAACGGGTTGAAGTTTCATGACCGATTTGGAGAACCGTTTCCAGGCGCGGTACGATTCTTGAAAGTGTTTCTTGGTTGTCCGGATTTCCAAGCGGAGATCACCTAAAGTGTCGGCCCATTTTTGTCGTTTCGCTTTTTCGTATTCCTTGGAAAGATCGTGAATGCGTTTTGCCTTGGCGACAAGCTTGTCGATGTGTTCGCTGATAGCCGCTTCAAACGCTTCTTTTTTATGGGCAAAATGCGTGCACACTTTTTCGAGCAAAACCTTTTTGTGCTCCAGCAGCATCTTTTCCGAAATTTTGAGCCCGTTTGCCCGCTTGAGGCCGGTAGCAAGGCGGCACTTTTCCAGGAGCCAAATGATCCACTTGGTCGGGTCGAAGTGAAACCATCGGATGCCGTTGCGGTAATCTTGGGCAAAGGTATGGTGGTAATTGTGATATCCTTCGCCGAAGGTGAGGATGGAGAGGAGGTAATTGTCAACGGCGGTATGCTCGGTCGAGTAGTTTTGGTGGCCCCAGTAGTGGGCAAGGGAATTGATGAACCAGGTGAAGTGGTGAAGGAAAAAGAGGCGGCCTAAAAAGCCGATCACAAAAGCGCCGAAATAACTTCCGGTCAAAAAACCGAGGCCGAGGGTCACAAGGACATTGAGGACGACGATCCAGACAACATAATACTTATCCTGGTTATTGACGAGCTTATTGCGCCTAAGGTCGCTGACCACTTTTTCTTGAATCGGCTTCTGCTTTCGGAAAATCCAGAGGATGTGGGCATGCCAAAAGCCGCGCACGACGGTGTAAGGGTCCTCGTCTTTGTCAATAAAGGCATGGTGAATCCGGTGGTCGTGAGACCAGCGGAGGGCGCTCCCTTGGATGGCAAGGGTGCCGAAAAAGAGGAGGATCGCTTCTATAAACCGATTTGTCTTAAATGTTTGGTGCGCAAAATAGCGGTGATAACCGACCGTAATGCTCAGACCGGAGAGGTAAAAAAGGGTAAATGATATCCAGAAGAGGGGCCACGAAAAGGGGAAAAAGAGGAAATAAATGGGGGCGAGCCCAATCATAAGTAAATGATAACCAATGATAAAGATTGTAGACGGCCAATTAATGGATTTTAGGAACTTCAAGATTTTCATATAAGTCTATTATACCCGTTTTCGTCATTAACCTAAAGCTTTTCAGTACGGGCTTCTTCAAATTCATGGCTCAAGGTGCGGACGGACCGCATCCAGCTTACTGTGGCAATGAAGACGATCGGCATGAGGATGTGGACGATGGAAAAAATGCTGCCGTTACCGATGAGATCTAAAAAAATGATTTGAATCCAGGAAGCTCCCGATTTTCCGAGGCGAGAGCCGACCACGTCGATAGCTGCCTTGCCTAAAGTTTTCGATTGCTGGTCCAGAGGAATGAAAGCCATTTCCTTGGTGGGGTCAAAAAACGAGTATTTGCATACCTTACTGGCCACATTCTGGAACGCACCGAAGAACACAATGACGGTAAGGAAACTTATCGTATCAATATGGAGGAAAGAGGCCCAGTTTTGTTGCAAATATACCGCTGCAAGGAAGACAAAGCCGCTGATCCCTACCAGGAAGGGGGTAATTTGGGCGGAAAGGCGCCAACCAATCCGGTGGATGATGGCCGATCCGAAAAAGGCGGAGATGAGGAACGCAAAGAGGCCCACCATCGACTGGACTCTAGATGTAAACGCTTGATAATCAGCAGATTTAGGGAACAGGACGCGGACACTTTCTTTCCACGTTACTTCCACAAGGCTGATGCAGAGTCCGTAGCTGATGACCAGAACGGCGATTCCCAGAAGGTAGCGCGAGCGGAGTAGATGGCGAATGCTCTCTCGGAGAGTGATCCGTTCCTTTTTCGCATTTTTGGTAGGGGTGTGGATGATGGCTCGTTGGGAATCGGTCAGGACATTTTTTTCCATGTAACGGTAAATAGCCATGATGGAAAGGCCTGCTGCCAGGACAAGTATGATGAGGGTTTCGACGGTGTAGATGAAGGATACCGGCCTAAGCCAAGTGGTGATTCTCCAGATGAGCATCCCGCCGGAAAAAGCGGCAATATCGCCGGCAGCGATGTAAATGTTATATGATTTTCTGGCCTCAGCCACGGTCGAAACGTCGTTGGCAAGCCCCCAAAAGAGGAGAAGGATCATGACGCTGGCCCACAGTTCCGCAGTGACGAAGAGGATTGCGTGAATCCAGTTGCGATATACGGAGATCCAGTGTTCGTACTTATGACCGAAATGGGCCGTGAGTTTATCGGCAGACGCGTGGGGTAAAAAAAAGTCTTGGAACGGATAGAAGAGAAAACCGTAGAGGGCAATCACTCCAAGAAAGCCGGAGAGCATGATATAGAATACTTTTTTCTTGGAGTAGTAGCCGGACAATTTTGAAAAAATGACGGCAACGATCATCGCAATGGGCAAGACAACCCATCCTTTCAAAACGAGTATGATTTCCGCTCCCGCCCCTTTGGCGGTGATATTGAGGGTGTCTTTCATGTTTGTCAGAATGGTATAGATGAGGGAGGCGAGAAATTTTATCAGAAGCAGGGGTAGGATTTTTTTAAAATCAATTCGGGAAAATGGCCATACATTGTCTTTTAAATTGGAAAACTTTTTTACAATTGCTCCAATCATTCGCTGAGCCGGCCTTCCTTATAGCTAAAATTCTCCAGATTCTAGCATGAAAATTCATTTTTGTGCTACGATTAAGTTACTGCGAGCAAAAAAAAATGACAACGAAACAGATCGACTTGAAGAGGGCGTATGGCTATATGTCTCTTTCTTCTCTCGCTCTGTCGCTTTTTACTTTGTTTGCAAAATTTCTTATGACCGAGATTCCCGCGCTCTCGATCGTGTTTTTTAGATTTTTTATCCCTTTCCTGTTCATGATTCCCTATTTTCTTTACCATCGCATCTTTTTTCCCCGGGTTAGGAAAGAACACATTGTACGCCAAATCGTCAGAGCCATTTTTGTTGTTCTGGGTCAAGTTTTTCTTTTCATTTACATTCAGAAAGGATCGCTCCTTCTCGCTACCACTCTCTTCAATACCGCTCCGATTTACATTCCTCTCCTCTCCCGGCTCCTCTATCGGCACCGCATTTCAGCCTATGAGGTGGCTGCAGTCCTTATCGGATTTATCGGGATCGTGATCCTCCTTAAACCCGCAGAAACGTTTGATTTTAATGCCGTGTGGGGCATCTTGGCCGGATTTTGCTCGAGTGTTTCCCAGATTTTGTTCGGAGTGAGCCAAAACGAAGAAAGGGTACAAACCAATCTGTTCTATTTTTTCTTCTTTTCTTCTGTGGTCTCGTTTTTTGTATACCTTATTTCCCTTTCCTTTGAAGGGCCGCAGATCCAGTTTGACTCGAGCTTTTTCTGGATAGCCATCAGTCTCATTGCTTTCGGGTCGATCTTTAACCAGTTTTTTAAAGCCCGCTCCTATGCTTCAGCCTATCCATTCCAGGTGGCGCCGCTTATCTATTTATCGGTGGTGTTTTCGGGTCTTTTCGACCTCATCGCTTTTGGAAATTTTCCCGATATTCTCTTCATTGTAGGGGCAGTCCTGGTTGCCGTCTCAGGCGCCATTCCACGGCTGCATAAGTATATCCCGACTTGATCCATAATCAAATTTATGTTATAATTACTTTATAATAAACTAGGAGATATTTCATGCAGCCAGTAGGACCCTCACAACCTGTTGCCTCAAATAATTCAACCAGTAATACTTATGAGAATGTGATAAAAACCGTATTAGAGCTCTTTTTCAAACTACGCGGGGTTTATGCAGGACACCAAAAAACGAAAGCCGCAGCATTTTACAGCCAAGTAGTTGCAAATATCCAAATACCAAGTATTTCGCCACAAGCGCTCCCTATGAGTGTGCTGTCACGATTTTCAGGAAACACTTCCCAGCCGCAGCAACCATCCGGCGATTCTGACGACGATACTCGGATATAAATTAGGCTAGGCAGCCGCTTCGAACATCACTTCCATCATCCCTCGGGAAGGGGGGAGGAGGCATAGCGGGGTGAGTTTTTGGAGCGCATGTTTGAACTCTTCGGAACTCAGGAAAGCTTCACTCTGGGCGTGGCTCCCAAATATAATCGCAGCAAAATAGTCGTCTTTTTCATTGTTATAAAAAAGGGACACCATCTCTGCCCCATGGCGATACGCATTTTTTTGGACCGATTCCGTCCAAAGTTCCTTGAATTCCTCTTCTTTCCCCGGCTTGACATAGTAAGAAGTGGAAATCATGATTTTACGCTGCATGGAAATGGTCCTGTCAGCTTCATCGTACCGATCGAAAGTTATTCTGCAACGGGAATCAAATCTTCGTGAACAAGCCGGGTGACAACGATGTCCGACCAGACATTCAGGGCCGACTCAACCATATCGAGAACGGCATAGAAGGGAAGAATCATCGCCATCAGGGTGTCTCCGATTCCGAAGGCGCTGAGAACCATGGATGAGAGAAAAAAGCACCCCATCGGCATCGAGGCATTTCCCATCGCAAGGCCGGTGGCAGCAAAAGACCACAAAATCATCGAAACCCACGAGACGGGACCGAAGAACGAGGTAAAATTGAACATGAGGGCAAGAAAGATAAAGGCAGCACATCCGTTCATATTGATTGTCGTGCAGAGGGGAAGGGAAAATCGGACCAGCCTCTCATCTATCTTAAGAGTGTTTGTAGACAGTTCCATGCTCCTCGACAGGGCGCTCGATGACGATTTGGCAAAAAACGCGACGGT
>MGLW01000005.1:51147-54451 GCA_001794905.1 Chlamydiae bacterium RIFCSPHIGHO2_12_FULL_49_11 | reverse complement strand
CGTCGGGGACGGTCGCTTTGGTCTGCAGTGAGGTGCGCGAGGTGCGGATTCCCTGCACGGACGAACTCGATTGGGTGCTGCCCGAGTCTTCTTCCTGCGAAATTTCTTCTTTGATTTCCATCGTGATGGTGTCGTTTTCTCCGATGATCGGAGTGATCTGCAACGTGACACCCACATTACGGTATTCCAGGTTGGCGTTGGTCGTTTGTGTCAGCCCCTGCGTCGTGACGAGCGAGCCGGTAAAGGGGATGTTATCACCGGAAAAAATGCGGGCCACTTCGTTGTCTTGTGCGATCACCTTTTGGGCAAGGACGATCGTGGTCGAATTATTGGATTGAATCGCGTTGAGGAGAGATCCCATTGCGATATATGATTTCCCTTTATGAAGGACGATGTCGCCAATGATGCCGAGCAGGCCGCCCGCTTGCGGCGGAATATCCGATCCGGACGGGACCGTTGTGGCGGAAATTTTATTGATGTTATTGGCAAAAGTGGAACCGCCGTCATTCACGCCGTAATTTCCCAGCCCGTAGCCGACGCGGTTGTTGATTTTCCCTTGCGAGCCCCACATGAGCCCGAATTCAGTATCGGCACCGATGGTCGCATCGATCACAAGCACCTCGATGAACACCTGTTTCTGCGGACGGTCGATGCTTTCCATCAGTTCTTTTAACTTGGTGAGGACGTTTGGTTCCCCCGTTGCCAGGAGCGAATTGGTGGGCTGGATCCACTGCACCGTCTGGATGGCGTCGGTGAGTGCGGTGGTTTTTTTGTCGGTCTTGTTGCGTACCAGGTCGGTTCCGATCTGCTTCAAAGCTCCGACGATGCTCTGGCCCGGCTGGTATTGGAGTTTGTAAATCAAAAATCCCGAATCTTCGATGAGTTCGATCGATTTTTCTTGTGTCGGCGCGTAAGCCTGGTTGTCGAACCTTTTTAACAGTTCCATCACTTGCCCGGTCGCCTCTTTGGTGCCGGAGACGATGATCGTGTTGGTTTTTTGAATAAAGTTGAGGCGGTCGATGGCCGTTTTGAGGTCGAGGTTTTGGATGCCGCTCGTTTGCAGGTGGGATTCGAAATTTTTCAACATGTTGATGAGGTCGGGAGCCGGCATGTAAACGGGCTGGTAGAGCTCATACCCTTCCACAGCCTGTAAGGGAGTTGTCGACCCTGCATCGATTTGCTGGATAAGGTTTTCAATTTCGGTAAGGTCGGCTTTGGATCCGGTAAATACGATGCTGTTCGTATTGTCGATAATCCGCCCTTTATTGATCGTGTCGGTAAGAGAATTTTTCGTACGGGAAAGCTTTGCCGACTCGTTCACCAGATCCTTGAGATGGTCGAGGAGTTCCTTAACCGGTACGTTGCGGCTCCTGTAGATGAAAAAATTGACCCCGTTCTTTTCCTGGATTCCGCTCGATACTTTTCCCTGGACATCGATGGTGGGGAGTATTGTTTTGAGCTGTTCGATCGCATCTCCCGTCCCTACAAACTGGATGGCGTGGGCATCGGGAATGAGGCGCATCGATTGGATGAGCGCGGAAAGCGGAGTGGGTGCCGGGCTGAATTCATCGGAATGTTTTGCAATGGCACGCAGCGTGGACATGAGCTCTTCCGGGGAAATGGACTGCGGCTTGTAGAGAAATATCTCGCTATTGACCGATTTGATCGGCGTATCGAAAGATTGGATGATTTCCTGCGCACGGGTAAGGTACGGCTCTGTTCCGGAAATCATGATGCTGTTGGATCCAGCGTTATATTGCGCCGATTCAAGCGTTTCGATGAGGGAGGACGGAGTAGGCGTCATCTTCTTCAGTTTGGATATCGTTTGCTTGACTTCTCTCAGGACATAGTCTCCGCCTTGATATTCGAGGCGGACGATGAAAATGTTGGATACCGACTGTTCGGCTGCAGTGATTTTGATTTTGGAAAGGACGTCTTTGATCAGATTCAGGGAAGTGGGATCGCCCATGAAAATCATCGAATTTGTTTCGGGAACCCATTGCGCCCGATCGATGATTTCGAGGGCATTTTTTTGCGAATACCCCATGTGATGCGCTTGTTCAAAGAACGATCGTAGCTGCCGGCGGAGCTCTTTTTCCAACCCGCTCTGCAGGTGATAAATGAAAAAGTCGCCTGAGGAGAGAGTCCGTCCCGTCCTTTTTATGGAAGGCTCTTTGTTCAGGTTATCGACGACTTGTTTTGTTTTCTCTATCATGGGCGGAGTGCTGATCACGATCAGGTTGTCGGTCCCTTCCTGCTGCATCAATTTATAGATTGAGGATTCGGTCATGGGAGCCATGAGTTCTTTGAGAAGAGCCATGAGCTCATCGGGAGATACGAGTCCCGAAGAGATGAAGGCGATCTCGTAGGGAGAGCCGGGGGCGTCGATATGGTCGAGGAGTTTTTGGATTTGCTGGATGCTGACGATCGAATCGGTCACGATGAGCTGGTGTGTGGAGGCCGACACTTGGACGATCGCTTTGGAAGAGATCATCGAATTGATCAATTGCACCAGGGTCGCCGGATTTTGGGAACGGATGGGGAAAATTTTGGTGACATAGCCCGCAAAATTTTTCTCGAAGACGGGATCGTTCGGACCGAGAACGGTCGGAATCTGTTTCACATCGGGATTGGTACTGATGACCCAGTTGCCGTTATCTTCAGAGAGGGCAAAGCCGTTGACGCGGAGCAATTGGATCAGGATCGACTCGATATTTTCAAGCGAGGTGTTTTCTTCGGAAATGATGGATACGTTGAAGTTCAACTCGTCCTGGTTGTAGACGATATTTTTTTTGGTCAGCTTCATGACCAGTTTGATGAACTCGGAAATCGGAACATTGTCGAAATTGAGCTCGTACCCCCCCATGTCCGCGGCAAACAGGAGGTGTACCATCAAGACAGCGACGAAGAGGCGTTTCACCATATGTGATAATTCGGGTATAATTCCATCCTGAGCTCACCCTAAAAAAAACTAATAAATAATGCAAGGGCTAAACTAGGACGTGTCATAAATTTAATCGACTATAACCTAAAAATTGTCTAGGAAAATAGGTTCACTATATGATATTCTTGTAAAGATTAAGGTATTTTGGAGGTTACGTGAGTTCAAGAATTACAGAAGCGGATTTACAGCAAGCACACACTGAAGTTATTCAGTATTTGGGTGGTTTCATGCAAAATTTGCGTGCGCCGAAAGCACAATACAATTGTAGGCGGGACGAGGTGTTAACTTTTTTTCGGAAGCTGCCGCTCTGGCAAGAAGTAAGAAATGCTTCCGGTCATGCCATATTCAAGCATAAGGTTA
>MGLW01000005.1:38624-51119 GCA_001794905.1 Chlamydiae bacterium RIFCSPHIGHO2_12_FULL_49_11 | reverse complement strand
TTTTGGGCATAGGACGAGGCTGGCGGACCACAGTTCCTGACTACAGGAGAGCGCTAGAAAGACTGCACTAACTTAGAGGCGTTCGATCGAGAGGGTGCAGTCGATGGTGGGATCGAGTTCTTTGATACGGCCGGCGATGAATTCCATCGAGCTGGATTTCTCGAGGACAAGGGTCTCTTCGATGAGGGGAGAGGAATTGGTCGGAACGAGGGTAAGTCGGTCGCCTTCCATAAGGGTATCGGAAGAGATTTCGATGTGGCGCGCATGGAGATTGAGATGGGAATGAACGCCGAACTGTTTTACCCTGACCGCATGTTCGTTGAGGTAATGGAGCACAAATCGGGGAGAAGAACAAAAGGAAAAGAGATTTTGCTCGGGATTTAGATAGAGAAAGAAAAATTCGAAGGGGAAGAGAACTTTTTGCAAGGGCTCCTCGACATAGAGAAAGAGGTCGCCGAGAAAGGAGGCGAGATCGAAATGTTCGGTATACTTGACCTTGAGGAGAATACCGACAATTTGCCGGAGTGCGGAGAGGGTAAAGAGGTCGCGGACGGGCGAGCCCTTTTTGCGAATCAGATAAAGCAGGTAAGAGCCGTTTTGCAGCCGGAGAGTATCGAAAAGGTAGGTGTGGAGTGGCAAAGGATCGAGTTTGAAGGCAAGTTCCATGTCAATCCAGTCATGGGGGACAAAAATAAGGCGCTCCTGCAGTTCGGCAAGGTCGGATTGGTATTGGTGTACTTTCTGGTCGGAATTGAGGTCTTCGAGATAGGTGTGCTCTTTGATATACAGGGACAGGTCGCGGATCACATCCATGATGTCTTGATACCGTTTTTGCACGTTCGTTTGGAGACATTTTTCGATGATGGGCCTAAGGTGTCCGGGAATTTTGGAAAGGTTTATTTTTCCCTGGGAAAGCGTGCCTGAGATGAGTTCATAGGCGATGACGCCGAAAGAAAAAATGTCGGAGGCAAAAGTGATGCCGGCCGCATTCTTTTTTTGCTCGGGGCTCATATAGCCGGGGGTGCCGATGATTCGGTTTTCCGAAAAGAAAGCGGAGTGGTCATCGAGCAGCGAAGCGACGCCGAAATCGATGATTTTGACCCTCCCTTCTTCATTGATCAAGATGTTTTCCGGTTTTAGATCGCGGTGGATGATCGAATTGGCATGGAGATGGAAGAGGGCAAAGGCCGTTTGCAAGAGAATGTCGATGATACGGCGAAGGGGAAGGGCATTATCCTGGATGAACTGCTTGAGAGAGACTCCCCGAATAAATTCCATCGCGATATACAAGCCGTCCTCGGTTGCTCCCTCGCGCAGCACTTTAACGATATTGGGATGGTCGCTCATCTGGATCAGTTTTGCCTCTTTTAGAAACTGCTCCTTACGCCCTTCTTCCGCCAGGAGCGCCTTGGGAAGCAATTTAATCACGATCGGGCTTTTCTGTTTTCCTTCATGTGCGAGGAAGATTTGACCCGAAGAGCTGCGATGGAGCAAAGAATCGATGTGGTAGGGCCCGATTTGCTTCGGTATATGCCCCATGTCGGGGTGGGTGCGATAAATAGGGAGCGTTTGTTCTGTATGAAACGGCTGCTGCATTTAACGGTTTAGCTCTATAATTTTTATGCCGACGACATCGCCGACTTCAATGAATTCGCCACGACCGATCAGGCGGTTTCCAATAACCAAATCGACCCGTGTCGGTTCAAAATCAAGAGGTAAAAAGTCTCCCGGCTGCATCGCTTCGAGTTTTTCGAGGGTCGTTTCAAAACGGCCCACTTCGAAATCGATTTTCACGGGCACTTCACGCAGGGCCACTTTCTTCACGAGAGAAGGGCCGCTTCTCTTTTCGCCCACCTCTTCTTCAAAGGCCTCGGGGAGCTGCTGCTCAGATTCTTCTTCGAACTCTTCGTCCATACGCATCTCCTGAAAATCTATAATATGATCAAATATCTTCCATCGCCCTTCCCGGAACTTCAATTCAAAAAGAGGGGTCTCTGAAAGTACAAGTTTAAAAAAGCCCTTATTTTTTTTCGGGTGATAATACGACTCATCCAGCAGGATGAAGTCCCCTTCTTGGAGCTTGTAAAGTTCGGTTTCGTGCAGTGTTGTATATCCCAAAATCACTTTTAGGGGGAGAGAAGTCGTTTTCGAAAGCGTTTCCATGAGGTAGTTGTCGCTGTGGAAAAAATCACGGAGCGCCTGAAATAGGGCAGCGCTCAGATGCAGCGTGGCGTGGAGATTTTCGTCATCCCCTAAACGGCACTCAAAGGGAATTTCATAATACATTCCTGAGGGGAGTTCGTGGGGAGGCTCGAGCTCAAACGATAATTTTTGGTAGGGCGGGGCCGTTTTGACGGCTTGGGCGCCTTTGATGACGGCAAAGGTGAGCGCAGCCTCGGTCAGGGTCGGATGGAAAAGCGTCCCCTGTTCAAGCTTGATGTTGAGAATATGATGCGCGAGGCGGCCGAGTTCTTGCGGGGCAATGCCAATGGCACCCGCGCCCGGCAAATTGGAAATTTTAAACCATTTTTGTGCGTTTTCCGGCGGCCTGGTGGAGTGGTCTTGCCAGTTACCGTTTCCGATGACAAGAGAAACGTCGCTTCTTGCGAACACTTTTTGCAAAGCCGCATTGAGAGCACCGGTGGGGATTTCAGGAAAGACGGTAATTTTCTCGGGGGAGAGAAGGGTGAGAAAATCACGGTCCAGTTTCTTGATAATTTCTTTGATCATACCATACCGGCAAAATCGGATTTTTCCTCCGTTTTATCGAAGGATAGTGAATCGCCCTCGTTTTCACAATCCCTTTTTTTTCGCACGGTTTGCTTTGTAGGTGTAAACGGTTGCAACGTAACCACAATCGGAGCAAACCGCATCTCGGGAAGGACAGTTTGGAGCGCCTTTTGAAGTTCGATAGCGGCAAGGCTCATTTCTTTCAGCGCGTGGGGAAGAGTTGTAATGGCAATATGGAATGTGGTGGGATCGGTATCATACCGGACAATTTTCACCTCTACATCTCCGATCGTTTCATAAGAGAGCCGGATGAGCGTGGTCGTGTCCCTCTTTCGCTCCATATGAAGGCACGTAGCCGAGATCGCGTTGCACATCAGAGTAGTGACAGGAGCAGCTCCCGCTGTTTCCTTCGTTGGGGAAATCGGTACCGGATTGAGGAAAAGAAGAGGGGCTGCAAGGGAAAAAAACGGATCTTCGGTATGGATAACAGGCAGGGATATTTCAGCAGAATCGGGGACATGGATGACGGACACCGGCATTTCGGTATCATCAATGATGGACAAGGGTATTTCGATATTATCAGACGCACCAATGATGAACAGGGGTATTTCGATTTTATTAGAGGCACCAATGGTGGACAGCGGTATTTCGGTATCATCAGAGGCATCAATAGCGGATACTCGCATTTCGGTATTATCAGAGACATCCATGGCGGATACTCGAAGTTCGGTATCATCAGAGGCATCCATGATGGAGAGCGGCCTTTCAGTCAAATAGAACGGAACGGGGACGTCAGCCGGCTTCTTTTTTTTCGATTGAAGGCGTCCAAAGAGGCCCATCACGGAAGAGGACTCTTCGATTTCCTCTTCGCCGACAAAATCTTCGGATACGGGAGGAAACGGACTCTCCATTTTTTCTTTTTTTTGTGAGAGGAGGAGGTTAAAAGCGGGATCGACAGGCTCCGTTTTCATAAGATGAAATTATAACACAAAGGGTATTATTTGACGACACGCTCTAATGTTTGTCCGTATCCGATTCTTTTCCGACATTTTCTTTTCGCTGTATGAGGTGCGGTCTTTCCGTGGCCGGTTGCAAAAGGACCGGTTGCTGCAGGTTGATTTGAAAGGGGAGGGTGATTGCTTTCAATGCCTCATTGAATTGAGGCAAGTTTTGGGTGAACTGGTTTACCGCTTCTTCTTGTCCGTGGAAGCGGACGTTGAACGAATGGGGAGCCGTGTCGTAGTGGTCGATGTGAATTTCGCTTCCGTGGAAAATGGTGCCGGGCATATTCACTGTTACTGTTGTCCGGCTGATTCCCTTGGCCGTCTCGAGAGTGACGTAGCCGATCATTTTTTCAAAAAGGTCGAAAGCATTGCTACTCAATTCTGTGAAAGGGGGGACGATTGCTTCCTGTGCCGTGGGCGCCCTTGTGAGATTTGCAGTGGGAATATTCGACCCTGTTGTGATGAGGTCCTTCTCCTCGCTTTTGGCTGCGACGGGGGAGATTCTTTCGGTTTGAGGTGGGACGCTAACGATCCCGGGCTGCGCATTTTTTTCGGAGGGCAGGGCGATATCTTCCTCATCCTTTCCGCGGGCTTTGCGGATTCTTTTCTTGTCCGGTTCAGGTGCGATTTTTTGCGATTCTTCCCCTGCCCGGATTACCGTTTCAGGCAAAGAGGTTTTTTCCGGTGCATATTTGGACAGCAAGGCAGCGGCATCATCCTCGCGACTATCGGGCTTAGCAGGGACGGGCCTTGGAATATCATTTCGATTTTCGTTGGGTATAGCCGGACGAGATATAGCATGCCGGTCTTTCTCCAGTATGCCGGGACCGTGTATAGCATGCCGCTCTTTCTCGGGTATGGCGGTACCCTGCGTAGTATGCAGGGTTTCTTCCGGTTTACTCGTGATAGGCATAGCTTGAGGGTTGTCCCGAGATTTTTCCGGAAGAGGCGCAGAATGCCGATCTTTCTCCGACGTAGCATGCGGAGCTTCCTCAGGTTTAGTCCGGCCCGGCACAACGTGCTCAGTTTCCTCGGGTTTAGTCCGGCCGGGAATAGCGGGATGATTTTTCTCGAGGTTGCCCGGAAGAGGCGCAGCGTGCCGATTTTCCTCGAGGCCGGCGTGCAGAATTTCTTCGGATTCTGCCGGAGGCGATAAGGACGGCTGAGGCCGGCTCCTTTCGGTTTGGGAGGGGGTCGTCGGACTATACATGACGGGATGATTTTCTTCGGGTTTTGATGGTTCGGGGCTTTGCATTGGGGGCAAATTTCCTTCGGGTTGGGTAGGGGCCGGACCCGAGAAGCGAGGACGGGCCTTTTCAGGTATGGTATCGTTTTGTTCCGGAGTAACGGGAAAAGGACGCTCCACTTCAGCATTTTGTGCTCTTTGCGGCTGCTCGGGAGCGGCAAAAGCGGAGGGGTGTTTAGGGTCGTACGGAGTAGTTTCTTTTTCCGTTTTGGAGACATTTTTGTCAGGACTAGCGGGAGCGGTGCTCATACGAGCTTCCTCCGGTTGAGGGGATAAGGATGTGGAGCCTTTTGCCGGCGTGCTGAAGGGAGAGGGGGGAGCGGTTTCTTCCGGAGCGGCAGGGGCCTGTTCGAGGCTGTTTTTCTCTTTCTTCAGTTTCTCCCGGAATACTTCTGGAGGGGGTATTTTTTTGTTTACCTGCCGCTCCTCTCTGGGATCGGGGATGCCGGGGATTTTTGGTGTATCTTGCATAACCGTAATGTGGGGGGCGGCACGGGTTTCGGTCAATTGTTTTTTTCGCGCCGCTTGCGCATTTCGTGAACGTTGGAGCCGATCTCGTCTGCTTCGCTCTGCTCCTTCCTTTCGATTTCGAGGTTTGCCTCTTTAACCCATTCTTTTTGATGGAGTCGGAGCTTTTCCATTTCCAGCTCGCAACGCTTGCGTTCGGCTCGCGCCTCGATGACTTTGGCATGGGCTTCATTCACGACGATTTGCTGGTCATCGACTTTTTTCTTTTCCCGTTTTACCTCTTCATCGACCACATTTTTGATGTATTTGAGATGGCGTTCTATCTCAAGGGTATTAAGTCCTTCTTGCAGCTCGTCGAGGTAGGTGCGGATTTTCTGGTTTTTGAACGCTTTGGCTTTGTTGTAGCTTTCCTTGCACTCTTCGAGACGTTTGCATTCCCTTTCGTACGTTTCCTTGGCAAGGCGGAGTTTTTTTTCGGCCTCTTCCAGTCTCTTTTCCTTAATGGCATAGACTTGTTCGAGGGGATATTTCGGTTGTTTCATCTAAAAAGCAGGCGCAGTTGGTTAAGGGTTTCTTCGTACGAAGAAGGCTTCGAGGTTTCTTGTTTGAGAAAGCGGAGTACTTTGTCGATCAGCTTGAGGGCGTAGTCGACGGCACGGTCGGAGCCGGGCTTGTATTCGCCGATGCGGATGAGAAGCTCGTTTTTATAGTAATTCGAAAGCACTTCGCGCAGTTTTCCGATCAGTTCCATGTGTTCCGGGGTGGTGATGTGGGAAATAATCCTGCTGACCGAGGCGAGGACGTCAATGGCAGGGTAGTGGTACTTATGGGCCAGATCCCGTGAAAGGATGATATGGCCGTCCAGGATGGAACGGGATTCGTCAGCCACCGGTTCATTCATGTCGTCGCCGGCGACCAGAATTGTATAAAATGCGGTGATCGAACCTTTTTCCGAATTTCCCGAGCGCTCGAGAAGGCGCGGCAACGTGGCAAATACCGAAGGGGTGAATCCTGCTCGTGCGGGCGGCTCTCCGGCGGCCAGGCCCACTTCACGAAGCGCCCGTGCAAAACGGGTGATCGAGTCCATCATCAAGATGACTTTTTTTCCCTTGTCGCGGAAATATTCGGCAATGGCCGTACCTACGTAGGCGGCGTTGATGCGGAGCTGCGCAGACTGATCCGAGGTCGACACGATGACCACAGACCGTTTTAAGCCCTCGACCCCCAAATCGTTTTCGATGAATTCGCGCACTTCGCGGCCCCGCTCCCCGATCAGGGCAATCACGTTCACGTCGGCAGACGCGTAGCGTGCGATCATCCCGAGCAGGGTCGATTTTCCACCGCCGGCCGCTGCAAAAATCCCGACCCTCTGCCCTTCGCCACAGGTGAGGATGCCGTCAATGGCGCGGATGCCGGTCGGCATAGGCTTATCGATGATGCGCCTCAAAAGGGGGTTCGGCGGCGCGTTGATGACGGAATACGTTTCATCGAGAACGAGAGGTCCCCTTTTATCGACGTCAAGCGGCTCTCCCACCCCATTCAGCACGCGGCCCAGGAGCTTTTCTCCCACCTTGATGCGCATTTGGGTTTTGAGCGGGATTACTTCCGAGTCGAGGCTGACCCCCTTCATATCTCCGAGAGGGGACAGGTACACTTCGTTTTTCGTGAAGCCGACCACTTCGGAAAGAAGAGGAATACCTTCCCGTTTAATGAGGCAGATTTCGCCGAGGGTCACGCGCGGGATGATTGCTTTGATCAGCATCCCGATCACTTCGGTGATGCGTCCATGGACAGCGGTGAGCTCCAGTTCTTCGAGCTCCCGTTCTAATTCGTTGAAATCTTCGCCTTCCATAAAGGATTAAATTTGGACGTTGAAGAGGGTTTTGATCATGTCGATTGCCCTGCCGAGCATCATCGACGTGAATTCTAGCTCTTGCGCCGCTTTTTGTAACTTGATCTGGATATAGAGCATATCTCCCGGATTGAGTTGGTCTCCCTTTTCTCCCATCTCCTGCACCATTTTGGTCGCCTCATCCATCTGGTTTTGCCCGTCTGTTACGAGAGCGAGGAACTTTTCAATCGGATTTTTATTCTGGAATCCTTCCAGAGCAGGCAGGTTTTCCGCTCCGGCTTTTTCAGCCGCTTGGCGGAGTTTTTCATGGGCAGAGGTGAGTTTATTGCGGATCAAGTACTTGTCCGAGTGCTTGAGTTTGAGACCCTTCGTATGGAGCTGCATTTTGATATCGCCGAGTTGTCCCGACGCGACTTTCATCTGGGTTTGGACTTGATCCAGCGTTGGAGGGGCGCTGGGAGACTGCAAATTTCTCTGCAAATCCATCGGCGAAATTTGCTGCCGGCTTGCCGGAATTTCTCCCGGCTTAGTTCCTTCTGCCATATAGGAACGAAACTCTTCCGCGCTCGGCTTTCCTTCTTCGTGCGGAGAAACACTCTTCGTGGGATCGATAGGGGTTGTATCGATTGGACCCTTTGGCAAGTTTTCGGACATAACGTTTTAAAAAGCCCCTTACTGGGTTTTTTGGTTCCGGATCGCGTTCTGCACTACAGTCGAAAGCTGAGCTAGCATGTTCGAAAGCGATTCTCCCACTTGTGCCACTTTTGCCATTTGCATCTGGATGAGCAAAAAGTCTCCAGGAGTCATTGCCGTCCCCTTTGCCGTCAAAGAGGCAACTTTTGAGGTAAGCTTTTTTTGCATCGTATTATACAAACAAATGAGCTGTTTGGCTTTAATATCCGGGGTATCAAAGGTTCCCATGTTACTTCACCTTACCTTTCTTTTTGTTTCCGCATGTTCGGATCGGCAGGACCCGGCTGGGCTTTTAAATGTTGGTTTAAAAAATTGCTGCCAATTTCGGCCAGCTTCTTGATATCCTTGTCTTCCGAAAATCGGCTCAATTCTTCGAGCATTTTGTCGGCGTTATCCATTTCGAGAAGGGTGAAGCTCTTTGCAATGGCAAGGAGAGCTTTGGCCATTTCGTTTTCGGGCTCCTTGTCGAGCACTCTTTGAAACGAAGCTACCGCATCCTTTGCCTGTAATCGGCACAGCTGCATGTATCCGAACCCGATTGTCGGAAAGGTATGTTCCGGCTTTAACTTGTGAGCCGCCATGAACAACTTTTCCGCAGAGTCGCCGTCCATGTGGTTTGTTGCTACAAAGCCCGCTTCTATAAAATTCCAGAAGTCGTCTTCATATTGTTTCAGGTTCGACATCGGTTACCCCCTCTTCGACTGTTTATTTTGAGCCATGACACCCACCGTTTTCAAAAGGGAATAATACCCTTGCAAAATGTGGCCCCATGTTTCAAATTCCTGATCGTTGACTCCCGCTTTCAACAGTTTTTTAATCGCGTGAATCTTGTTTTCAATATCTTTTTCAATGGCCTCTTTCTGTGTTGGATCCTGGAGTTTCTTTTCAAGATCGTAGGTGAAGAACTGTTTATGCATATCATCTTTTCCTAATCCAAACATGGGCTATCTCCAATGGTTTCCGCTAACATATATCAATTATTGAACATTGTAGTCAATCTTATATTTCATGTGATCTTTTTCCAAATAGATTTCGCTGTCCAAAATTTGGGTGATGAGCATTCCTTCGAGTGTATCCCCTTCTCCCACAATACGGCCGTTGATGAGCACATATTCGTTTTTATTGTTGTGCTTGGATACGCCGGTGACCTGGTATTTATCGGAAATGTTGACGCGAGATGAAGACACGGTCGTTACAATGACAAAATCTTTCACGTTGCGGATGCCGGGGATTTTTTCGATGGTAGAGACGGCGCTATTTTTGTTCTTTTCTTCCTCACGGCTGATGCGTCCCGACAAAGAGACGGTACCGCCGGAAACCTCGAAAGGAAGGGAGGCAAGCCCCGTTTCGTACAAAGTATTTGTGACCTCGATCCGGAGGCTGTCTTCGGCATACACCTCGTCTTTCAAGTGGCTGTTGTAGGGAAAATTGACATCGAGGTAGTCTTGCAGGGCATTTTTATCTGCAAGATTGGCTACGTAGCCTCTAGCGACAAATTCGCCCGGACCTTCGCCGCCGATCGTCACCGCTTTCCAGATCGGATTTTTTCGGATGAGGGCGTTTGTCGATTCCCATACCCCTTCATCGACAACGACCGTATTTTCGATTTTTGAGACAAAAGGAACCGTTTCGAGCAGATAGGTGAGTTCCGACATGTCGAGATCGGTCATCACGTGACCGGACAAAAAAAGGCTCCCGGTGGCCTTGTCATAATTAAAGGCCACTGTGGGGAATTTGCCCACTGCAATTTGAATCTGCGCGGCGCTATTGACCGACTCGGCTACGACCTCCTCTGACCGGAAAAGGGACAGGAGGGAGACGACGCCGAAAAAGACGAAGAGGGCAAAAATGGAGGCGACGATCAAATGGCGGGTCGGGATGAGCAGCTCTTTCCAATTCCGAGGTTTTTTTTCCTTCTCTTGCAAAAGGGCCAGGGCATCGCCGGGCACTGCGATCACTTCTTCGGCAGGATAGGGATGGAGCAATGTCTCTTTCGGAGAGTAGAGCGTTTCCCGAGACTCTTCATGGTCAATGACCAAAAATGAGGTCGTTCCCACCGCCACCAGATCCTGTGAACCTAGGAGAGTAGGGGCGTCGATTTTTTCTCCGTTGACAAAAGTACCGTTTTTGCTTTCCAGATCTTCTATCTGGAGTCCGTCTTCATCGAGTTCCATCTTAGCATGTTTGCGCGAAACGCTCATATCCTGAAAGACGATGTCGCACCCGAAAGGGTCTTTTCCGATCAGGTAACTTTTGCCGGCTTCGAGGCCGAATTCGGCTCCCTGATTGGGTCCCGAGATGACTTTGACAGCAAAGCGGTAAGGGAGAGGCTCCTCAATCGTAAATTCGGTAGAGACCTTTTCTTCTTCTGCCGGCACGGGCGCTGGTTTTTCAAAGGTGAAGCGGAGCTTGGAGGCGCCGATTTCTATTTCGTCCCCTTCTTTGAGCTGGTAGAGACGGTCGATTTCCGTCCCGTCGACTTTCACCGGATTCGTGGAGCTGAAATTTTCCAGAAAATAGGCATCGTCCTCGTGGCGGATGACCATGTGCCGGCGCGATACCATCGAGTCTTCAATGGTATAGTAAGACAAAGAAGGGTCGCGGCCGAAAATCCATTCGGTAAGATCGACAAGCTCGATCACACGCCCTTTGGAGGGGCCTTCCGTTCCGATGAGGTAGGCAATGGTCATTTTATTTTCCTATCTAACAAGCCGTGCCGACGACTATACATCCATTTCATTATTTATTCCACTCCAAAAGAACACTTTTCCAATAATCGATGTAATTAATCACCTCTTCCACCTTATCTATAAAGGCACGATAATTCACCTCATAGTCAAAACGGGCCGACAGTGTCAAGTATTTCTCGCTTTTATCAAAACCGAGACTGCATCCTCCCGTTCCCTGGCCGAGAAAGTTGGCTGTCATCAGATACTCAAGAGATTCAGACTTAATTGGAGTCGGCAGCGCACCGACGACGGCAAAGAGGCAGATTTGGTTATTATGGGTAAAGGTTTCGATTTCGAAAGGTTCTATCTGGATGACATAACGGGGTTCCCGTGTCCCCTTTTTTTCACGGTAGGGGATTTTGAGAATACGCTGCATCTCGCTGAGGATAAATTCTAACATAAAAACTCTTGACTTTTCTCAGAGGATCATTATCTATCCTAAGTATGGATGACTTCGAATTTATAATAAACTACATTTCACTGCCGCGGGAAAAGCAGCAGGAACAATTATTCCATTTCAAAAATGCAACGAAGCTCTTTTTTGACGATTACCGGCAAGCGAAAGTAGCCGACAATCAGAAAAAAAAGGAAGAGATGGAAAAGAAAATGCAACGGCTCCTCAGTGAGTTGCAAAAAAGGGTACAGGGACTGCGGCAAGAAATCGGGCAAAACATATCGGACAAAGAGGCGCTGGAAGCGGCAAAACAAGTTCCCGGATATGATAAAAGCTTTGAAAAAGACCTGATCGATTTTTTCCAAACCCTTCGTCCTGTGCCTACGAATGCGCCTCACGAAGAAAAGAAGCCCGATATCAAGAAAAAAGAAAAGCTCCCCGGTTCGCGTCGTAAACACTGGAAAAAAACATGAACTCGGATAGCCGGCTTGTCGAGGATATCAGAAAAGCGGTGGCACAGGCATTGGAAGCGCGGGAAAGAAAAGATAAGGGCCGCCTTGACGAGGCGACTTCTGAATTGAAACGGCTTTACGGCGAGCTGTACCGGCGCACCGAACAAATCGCGACAGGGAAGGGGATCACGGTGCACGAGCTGCTAGAGGATCTGAAAAAACATCCCCATTATGAAATGGAAAGGCGGCTGCTCGAGGAAAAAATCGGGGTAAAAAAAAGGCCGCCGAAACGGCGGCGGCCTAAGTCGAAGTTCAAACGCGTTTGAATTACTGGTTGATACCGTAACTGTGGGACGCGATTGAAGTCGATCCTTGCAGGTAATCGGTGATGAGCGAAGCGATCGATTGCATGAGCTGCGCAAGTTGAGAGAGAACCTGCTCGATCCTTTGCTTTTCCGTACTCGCAAAGGTCGCAAGGGCTTCTTGCACCCCTTTGTCGGCATTCGGTGCGTATACACCCCCCTGCACGGTTCCTTGCAGAACGCTGTGAAGAGTTTGCGCGATCGTATTGAAGTTTTGCATTTTTTGCTGCGCCTCGGTGTTTTTGCTGTGGACATCGGTCCGCATAGCACCGTGGGAATCGCTCATATTCTTCATGATTGCCGTGTACAATCCCGAATTCGGCCCATCCAGAGATTTTGCATAAGCGACCGCATCTCTTACGGAAATTGTTTGTTGTTTTGCTCCTGCAGTCGGGTCCGTCCAACTTATCGTAATAGAATCCTGATTATATCTATCTCCTTCGGTAAGTTTGTGTATTCCATTTGGTTCTGCCAAAATTTCCTTCATTTTCTGGACAAATGCCGCTTGAAATTCTCTTGATGGCGGCAGTGGCTGAGCACCTCCTGCGGGAGGAAGGCCCGCAAC
>MGLW01000005.1:37471-38615 GCA_001794905.1 Chlamydiae bacterium RIFCSPHIGHO2_12_FULL_49_11 | reverse complement strand
TGAGGCTGGAAGCACTCGAGACGATGGTTCCGAGTCCGTTGATCAGCTGGGCTGCGGCGTCGTCACGACCCATGGCGATTTGGGCATTACCGTATCGCTCAATGATACCGATTCCGGCAAAGCTTCCGATGCCGGCATATTGTTCAATCTGAGATATGGTAGCCTGTACCATATTCAGAAAACTGGAAAGCCAGTTGAGTGTGAGCTGTCTCGCAGATTGTGCGCGTGCGACGGCTCCGGTACCCTGAAAGATATCCGAACGAATTTCTTGAGATTGTGTCATACTATACTTCCTTTATTTTTTATAAAACTGCTGACCTTTGGATTACCTGGTAATCGTCACCGACGTGGGCAAGGATGTCGTTTTTCGCCCTGCCGGCCTGGCTGAATAGGTCATTAAATAATTTTGTTACGTTCTCGGACAAGCGATCCCAGGCGTCCAAGACCGATTGAATGATCGTATTTTCGGCTTCCAGCCTTGCCTTCTCGATCAATTCCGGACTAATTTGTCCCACCCTGATGCCTCCCGATGCTCCCGCATACGTGAGTCCGGCAACAGATCCGAGGCCATAAAGCACTTGTGAAAGCCGGAATATTTTGCTGATCGGAAAATCATCGAGGACGCCACCGAACATTTTTGCAATGAGTTGAATGTTGGCATGTTCGGTTCCCAGGTTTTTGATAGAGCCGAAGTACTTGGATGAAGCCGCAAGAGAACCATAGGAAGCAGCTACTCCCACTGCGAGAAGCGTCATCATCATGATGACGATTTTCATTGTCATATCATCGCCGGCCACGCGTTCGGCCAATTTTTGTATAGCCAAGGTAAGCAGACCCGATTGCATGACGGCCCCAATGGAATCCCCGACAATTTTGAAGCCGAGGCCGGATGATGTGAACCGTGCAGCCACGGCATTATATAATCTGGAAGCGAAGACATCGGTGCCGTTTGCCGCGTTTCTCGTCGCATTTCCCGTGATCTGAGCTACCTGTCCGGCGCTCGAAAAGCCGCTAAGTCCGGCAGACACAACGACGGTAAGGACGGCCATGATAACTTGGGCAATGATTCTGGCCCTTTCCTGTATTCCCTGGTCGTCATAAAAGCCGCCTTCCTGAGCTGCAATCGAGTGAGCGATCGCATTTG
>MGLW01000005.1:16126-37428 GCA_001794905.1 Chlamydiae bacterium RIFCSPHIGHO2_12_FULL_49_11 | reverse complement strand
AAGGCCGGTGATAAGCATAGTAGCCACGGCAGCTCCCGCGCCCATGGTGAATATCACAGAAGCCATACCGGCAACCAGCGTCAAGCCGAAAGTGAGCCACTTCAATGCTTCAAAAAGGTGCATTTGGTCTAAGGAATTGATATACTTTTGGAGGCTTTGGGTTGTCGCCGTCACGTTGCTGCTGGCCGCCTCTTGCAGCAAATCAAGCACAGTCACGGTTTGGGCAACTCCATTGGAATCATTCATCGTGATGCTTTCGAATAGGAGCGACTGCGCCTCCGACTGGCTCATCTGATTTTCATTGCTGGCCATAATGGCCATAATCAGGGCAGCAAGGAGGGAAATCGATGCCCCATGTAAGCGGGTCTCTACCGTGCCGATTTTGTATACTTCGGAAGTTCCGTGAAGACTGGTATGTCTCATATATTTCCTTTTTTACCTTGTTGTTTTAGCCTAATCCAACCGTGCTCGGGTCGAATTTTCTGGTGACTATTTGAGCCGTTTGCGTGTAGCTGCTTGTCTGGTCGGATATCGACTGCTGGGCAGTGTCTATCGTTTTTGCTACCGCTTGTGCCGCCGTTTGCTCTGAACCCTGGTTGCTGTTTACAACCCCTAAAAGGTTGCTGACCTGCTGTGCAACGAGGTTTTTCTGGGTGCTATCGCCGACGCTGGCATTGTTGGCCCATGGTTTTGTCCCCGGGCCGATCACGGCGCTATACCACCCTTGGATCGTTTCAAGCCAGCCATGCAATGAATCGGATGCTTTATTGTGGGCTTCGGCTGCCAGTTGCTGCAACTTGGCAAACAGCGAGACCAGAACACCCATGCGAAGGAGGGGATCGATAGTTCCGTTCTTGAGCTGGGTTACCAGGGAAGCGAGCTCAAAAGCCTTTGCTTCTTGTACTGTGGGTTGTGACATGTTTTATCCTTTTTATTATCCTCTCGCTCCAAATCCGCTTAAAAACCTCGGATTTTGTGTGGAGATGAGAGCTCTTGTTAAACTTTCCAACGACCCCATCCGTTTCAATTCACTCGAAAGCATCGAGGATGCCGTAGACATCCCCGTCCCGTGCGTAAAGGAGGCGTTACTTTGGGCTTGGTTAAACATTTGCAATACGCTCGTGCAATACTGGGTGAACGTGTTGACCTGGGCTGTCCTGGCAGCTGTGGTGGGGTTTGGTCTTAGACGAAAAAAATAGAATGCATCCTCGCTTAGGACCACATCCGGATTTAGTGCATCAGCGACGCCAAATTCGGCACTATCGCCCCTCAATTGACCGGTAAGAGTATTCAAGCGTGAAACCGCTTCATTATTTATCTGTCGTCCTATCGTTTTGTCCGGTTCTCCCCAACTGAATGCAAGAAAAGTTCTCGTATATTCATTGAACCAATGCTGATATTCTGCGAACAGATGGTTAAGCCGGGCCTGTCTGTAAGGGAGGGGAAGCCCGTTGTTGACATTGAACGTTTGCTCTTTCCAGTACAGGATGGAATTGGCAAAATAGCGATTTGCGCCCGAGGTGGTTGTTCCGTCCAGCTCTTGGAGCGTCTGTTGCCACTTCGCGATTTCATCGATGACGACGCGGCCTCTGCTATGCTGCTGTGCGGTAACGTACATGGCAACATACGTGGCATAAGCGGCAAGAAGCAGCGCTTTGGCAAAATCGTTTTGTGCCGTTTGAGCTGCATGAATGGCTAGATCATTTTCTACCACCATGGTTATTCTCCCCCTTGTTCCTCTTGGGGAGCGGCAAATATCTCTATGAATACTTCCATATCCTCTTTGGAAATGGAATTGATACGATCCCCGATATTTTGGTATTCCCGCGCTGCATACAATAAGGAAGCCAAGGTGGCAAGGGCAGCTGTGAGCCGCGGATTATTAAACGCGCTCAAATTGGAAGGAAGCTTTGCTTCATCTTTCGAGTTGATTCCCGGTAACATTTGTTTCTCCTTATCTGTTTACTAGATTTTGTTGAAATACTTGCATCATTTGTAATATTAACTGGATAAATTCCTTCAACACTGCCATCTTCGTATTGAAGAGCTGACCTTCCTGTTGCTGCTGGGCGTTGAGCACCTGGCTCGCACCGCTCACGATCGTTTGGAGCTGGTTCAAATCACTCGTGACGGTACTGAGATACTGCTGAGTGGGAGCGTCAGGTGTTGTAGGAGTATCATTTGCGCCGCTGCCCGGTTCCAGTGTCTTTCCAAACTTGGTAGGGTCCGCCCAAATATAAATGCTATACGGCGTATTTGCCAAATTTCCCCCATATGGAGAGGGAGCGGCCTGCAGGTCGGTAATTAACGAGCCCAAAGTGGAGGCAAGCTGGTCTGCCGTTGCAGGATTGGCCTGGAAGAAGGGGTCGTTTGTTTTCAGACCTGTAGCGTAAGTCTGGAACATTTTAAGGTAACCGCTGTTATATGTTACGCCTGCAATGACAATTGGACTAGTGCCTGCCAGTGCAGTAGCTACGAGATATCCTAAAGAATTTGATGAACCGGTGCCTTGTCGCATCCAGGTTCCAGCGGCGTTTTTATACACAATGTTAGAACCTTGCCATGCCCAATTGGAATTCTGCCAATATATAAATTCGGGATCGTTCAGGAATTTAACAAAGGCCATGGCTTCGGCAATAGAAAAATTCCCGCTTTTGGCATCTTGCATAAACCTTTGAAGAAGGTCAAATTTTTTCTGCTGGCTGATCGCGGTATCAAAAGCCGTTCTATTGGCATCACTGCTCAAACTGAGCCTAATTGCAGCGATGTAAGCGTCGATAGTGGCATATGTTCCCGAAGGCTCGCCGATACCGCTTTGAACAAGCTGGGCTACTGCGAGGACTTCTCCCCGCTCCAGGACGATGTCGGAAAGTTGCGGTACGGTGTTTGCGCTGAGGGCGTTGACTTTATTCGTCATGGCCGCCTGCATCCCGAGTTTCAAGTTCGATACCGACGTACTGTTGAACAAGATTTTGGTGATGATGGTCATCGGGTCATTGCTGAGGGACTGATTTATTTGGGTATTGTGGATTTCATAATCAAATCCGTTCTTGGCCGATAAAATCTGATTTCGGAGCTCTTGATTTGCTGCAGTGCTAGGTTGTCGTAGAGTGGTATTTAAACCTTGATAATAATTTAAAAACAGCTGTTCGGCCCAATATCCGAACGCTGTCGTGGCTCCTTGTGTCTGGTCAGTGCGGGCTGCGGTTAATCTGTTAAAAGATTCATTATTGTACCACCAATTGAAAGGGACCTCACCGGACCATCGTGGAATATTAGGATAATTGTTAGAAGTAATGCTTCCGCTCTCGGTATTCTGAGAGTTGAAAGTACCGCCCACAAGATATCCCTGGAAATATCGGGTAGAACCTCCCGAGCTGATGATACTGGCATCGTAAAATAATGGACTGGAAAGAACCGAGATCAATCCCAAAAAGTCCGAAAACGAATATCGGCCGGTGGTGTTTGTGTTAGGAGCAGAGCTCATCCCGAGATACGAGGGCATGCCGGCCATGTTTTGTCGAATCGATTCCAGATAGAAAAATATCTGTTGCTGCTGGACCGATTTAGCGAAAATGACGTCATAACCGACATCGGCACCGGCGGGTGTCATTTGAAGCAAGACCTGTTTGATGGCGTTTCCTAGGTTTGCCACTTGTCCATAAAGCAGAAGGGTACGATTGCTACTGAGTTGATCAGCTGTAATCGCCACGGTGGGATCTGAGAGCTGCGAACTTGTGAGGCTCGAGTTCGCATTGATGAAGTAAATATGGTTCGAAGTATTTGTAGTTGCAAAATAGTCGGGATTGTAGACCGCTTGACCCAGTTCGAATAGAATATTGGCAAGATTCATTCCTTTTGGAATCACAAGTTTGTTGTATCCTTGTCCCGGCACAGAGTTTATTGTGATAACGATAGTCTGCGTGGTTAGCGTTGAAAGATTTTTTACATTCCTGATTTGATCGGCAACTGCGAGAATTAGGGAGGAACGGGACTGAATAAGCCGGTTCTGGATATCGGTCACGGTGGCGCTATCAAAGTAACTCCATATCGCGCCCATGCTGGTAGAATTTGTGATATTTGTGAGTAGTTGCGCTCTCGTAATAGTCTCGTCATTTACCCATTGGTTGATATAATTATTCCGAATCCAGTCCAAAATGAGCGATTTTTGGGTCTCGAACGGAAGAGTTCCTTGAGCCAAATTACCGCTGTTATCAAAATATTCTCCAAGAATCAAGTTATTCAAGTTCGGAGGAAGGGTGGCTCCCATCACGGCCGAATCCGTAGATCCAAGATTTCGCATCAATTCATTGATCAAATTAAACGCAGAATCATAAGGAGAGCTGGTCCACCAGCCCGGACCCCTTGCCTGTGCGTTATTGCTACCGGTGGCAGTGGGAAGGTTTTCCCCTGTCATGGGACCGTTATCTTCCGAGTGAATTCCGAAAAAGCCTTTGTGCTGAAAACCTCCCGCTTGTCCGAAAGTGGTGAGATCAAGGAAAGTGGGATCGTTCATTAAATTGAAAAACTGCAATAGCTCACCGAATAGTTCGGTATTTGTTTTGATACGTCTCCCAAAATCGTTTCTCACCTGGTAAAATATGGAATAGAGCTGTTGTGCCTGGGCTGCTTTTTGCCATGCAAGAGCTTCTCCGCTTGTCTGGTTTGTAGTAAATGCGGATAAGACATTGGCGTACAATGTAGCTGCGCTAATATTCGAATCATATATAGCACCGACCGTATTTGCGTCTCCATAGAGATACGTATATACGGCCCGGCGCCATACTGCCGCAGCTCCGCCAAACATTCCCAAGGTATCATAAGTCACACCAAAAGAGCCAATGGCTGCAGGCTGCATAATTCCGAGTGCCATAGAGGCAAGGCCGATTTTGGACTGGTAGCTCTTCCATCCGTCAAATTGTGCCAGCAAGGCGGGTGAACCTTTAAATGTATAGAGAAATGATGCCCCTGAAGCATCCCGGACAGAAATATCGCTATGAGGCGTATTTAAAAATGCAGTGATGAGACTCATGTTATTTGTTGCATATGCAGTGGAAACGACATTTTTAAATGTATCGATATAAGCGTTATTCAGCGCATCGAGGTAGCTCATTTTTTGCCAATCAGTTGCCCTATTGTCATTGCCTGGTTCAAAATCATCCGGAACGTTGCCTGCATTCCAACCGGTCGGGACGGTTAAACCGGCAGCATATCCCGGAAGGACCTTTGATTGGGCGGGTCTTGATCCAAAGGTGGGGTAGTTCGGGTCTGAATTGGAATAACTTCCGTCCCCGGTAAGGGAAAGAGGTGGATAGGTAATATCGAAGATCTGCAAGGCGCCGAAACGGACAGCGGAAATCATGGCGTTAATAAGGGCTTCACCTCCCAAGAATCCGATATTGTTCACATTTTGAACTTGTTGGATCCAAGAGACATTTGGAGTGAATATGCCGGAATTTTCGAGTTCGGGGAGAAAATCACCCACAATCGATGTAAGGAGAGGCAGTTGCGTCTGATCGAGCAATTGGTTGGCCAGCCCCAGCATAGAGTTGGGAGAAGGGCCGCTGACAAGAGCAGTAATGGCATCCCGATAACTTTGGACATTATTAGGGTCCAGGATTACTGACATATTGGTTCTACCTTTGGGTTGGATTTCCTCTAAGATTAATTATAAACTAATTTTAATTAATTTGGAAGAATTATTTCATAAATATTACATAACTAGCTAATCACAAATGAATTATATTTTAAGAATCTTTTCATGATTTTAATTATTGCTAAAACTTAAAGAAAATGTTATAATTAAGGAAGTTTAAAAGCGGGTTTTCATGGAGCAATCTAATCTCTCATTAAGGATACAAGAAATTAACCCGACCGGGTTACCTACTGAGCCACATGTACTTGCGCAAGCGTCATCTACAGAAGTATCAAGAGTGGCTCAACAAGCTATGAACAGAGCTGCCGGATCGTCGCCGCATAACGAAGACCCTTTAACCTTACATGCAGAGCGTCTGCCGGATACGGAAGTCCATGTGCAGAGGGTAAGCGCTCGCGTGACTTCGGCCGTTAAAGTCGGTTCTTTATTGGTAGCGTACGAGGTGAAAAATAAAGATGATAGGGAGAAGCAGGCGCGCTTGCAAGAAGAAATGCTCAATATCCTTATAGATAGAGTCATACCCACAGTCGTGGATATAAGGAAAGCCGAGATGCGTATAGTAGTGGACTTGCCACCTCCTGAGCTCGGAAAAAATTTCGGAGTCGAGTTTAACCATGCCCGGAAGTCTCTCACGGTCTACTTTTACGAAGACCTGAGGATGCTTGGTACGGTAACGAAAGATATCACTTCTTTTCCGGATGAGAACGTCAAGAAGGAATTGGTTGCCAAATCGGATGAAGTTCTGAGTGTATCTGGTACTAACGTAAGTCGTTCGTACCAATACTGTTCTGATCTCCTCGGGCCGATCAATCAATGCGAAAAAACCGTGTTTGAGGCCTGCCTTCCGGAGACGACGCGGGAGATGATGAAAGGAAAGCTTGAGGCCGGAATACCCGGGAAGGTGTGGGATACGTGCAAAGGCAATCCGGGAGAGTTGAGAAGGAAAAGCATTTTACAATTTTTGAAGAGACCCAACTCAAGAGTTCCCAGAAAAAATTACTTACTTGTAAAACAGCACTTTGCAATCAAGACCGGCATTCAAAACGTCATCCTAGGAAAACTTAACGCATTGCGAGATGAATTGGCAACGAAGCAACCGCAGGCCAACTCCAACCTCGAAGCACTAGAACAAGAAAAAGATACGCTTTCCAAGCAGATCGCCTTTTTGGAGAAGAGACTCCAAATGTTAGATACGGAAGATGATTTGACAACGGCCCTCTATTTTGCCCACTTCTCCATCAATTATTACAAAACAGGATCACAATTACCGCAGAGACCAACCTATGGAATGAGTGCAGCGCTATGCGATACTTTAGGCGCCTTTTTCCTTCCTGCCCAGCTAGTACCGACCAAGGGAGCCATGATGAATTTTGCCACTTTTCATATGACGCACTTTTTATCGGGTTGGGACGCAACCCAGTCGGACATTCGCGTACATGGTCCGGAAATCAGGCGCTATGCGGATGCCATTGCTGCATTGCACCCCTGTGAGAGATTGGAGATGGAAAGTGCTCTCAGTAAGATGAATATCGACACTCAGGGAGTCTCCATGGGTTTCCTCGGCAACGTCATGAAAAATATTGCAAATGGGCTCATGGACGAAAAAGATCCTCCCCCACTACAAATGATTGTAGGTTCTATAGAACAGAAGATGAGACGGTATATGGGAATGTTCCTCAGCGTGGATGACTCGCTCCCCCCGGCAATGAAAGAAGAGATCTTGGACGAAATACAATCGCAAGTCAAGAAGTCCGCTATCCGTTTCGGAATGGGAATGAGAGGGCTTCATGAAAGTAAACAGAAACATGTTAGAAAGAATCCCGCTCCATCAACTCCTTCGGTACAGCAACCACAAGGCGCCCCCAGCCCGTAGCAGCCACTCCGGTACAACCACAACAGGGCGGTTCGGCTGCCCCAGTAGCTCCTATTGCACAACAACAACAACCGAGCCAGGCTGCCGCAGCCTGTGTCGGAAATAATTCCGATGACGACATGTTCTAAAATAGGGAATTGTGCAACATAATCAAACAAAGTAACTTATAATCGATTTGACAAATTTGCGATTCAATCGTAATATTGCATCATGTACCCAAGGCATTTGACAAAATATATTTTAAAATATGCAAAGGAATATCCGATCTTGGCATTGGTGGGCCCAAGACAAAGTGGGAAAACGACCTTAGTAAAAAGTTTATTTCCGTCCTACAAATACGTATCTTTGGAAAACATCACTACCCGTAAAGTAGCCTCGGAGGATCCTCGCGGGTTTTTGCAGACGTACGGTTCATTCTTAATTTTAGACGAGGTCCAAAATGTGCCTGAGATTTTTTCGGCTCTGCAGCAATTGGTGGATGAGGACCAAACGCCGGCACAATACATATTGACGGGATCCTCACAATTTCTTCTCATAGAGAATATCACACAATCGCTCGCGGGGCGTATCGTTACATTTAAGCTTTTTCCTTTTAGCTTTTCAGAGATATGCAGATATGAACAAGAAAAATCCGGTGATGAGATTTTTCGGGTGATGCATCCCGATCGTATTCCCGTATCTCAAGAAGAGCTATTTCAGTTCCTTCTCAAGGGGAGTTATCCGCGCATATATGATAAAAATATCGAAGGTCAAAAATGGTATGAAAATTATATTTTGACGTACGTAGAAAGGGATATCAGAATCTTGTTGAATGTACGTAATTTACGCGTGTTTGAACATTTTCTTCTCTTATGCGCCTCGCGATCGGGACAACTCGTCGATTATAACGATCTTTCGAATGCTTTAGGTATTGCCGTTTCCACGGTCAAAGAATGGATTTCTATTCTGGAAACGAGCGGAATTATTTTTATTTTGTCGCCCTTTTTCAATAATTTTTCAAAGCGTGTGACGAAAACACCTAAACTGTATTTCATAGATACCGGTATTTTATGCCACTTGCTTTCAATTCAGACGGTGGATCATTTGAAAACACATCCTCTTCTCGGTTGGATTTTCGAAACGTTTATTATTTCCGAATGTTATAAACGTTTTTGTAATCTGGGCGTTTCTCCTCCTCTCTATTTTTATCGCGATAGTGCTCAAAATGAGATTGATCTTTTAATTTACAACGGCATTTGCGGATTTCCCGTTGAAATCAAATTGTCGCAATCGTTCCATTTTGATTATCGAAAGTCTATTGAACAATGGATGAATCTCCCTAATAATCCTGCTGATAAAGGTCTTATCGTCTATTGCGGAGAAGATATCGTTCAAAAAGGCGAGCCGATTCCGGCTGTCCCATGGTATCTCTTTTGATGACACGTCCTAAGCGGAGTGGGATGATCTACCGCGGATGATTTCGGGCATAGCCTTCCCTTCCACAGCTTCTTTGGTAACGAGCACTTCTTGAATGGTGGAGTCGGAGGGGGCTTCAAACATCAAATCTAGTAAAATGCTTTCGACGATCATGCGGAGCGCCCGCGCGCCCGTGCCTGCTTCCTTGGCTTTGACAGCGATCGCTTCGAGGGCATCGTCGGTGAAGGCAAGCTCCACGCCGTCTTCTAAGAATAAGCTCTGGTATTGCTTGACGATGGCGTTGCGGGGTGTGCTTAAAATGTCCATCAAATCTTGCACCGATAGCTCGTTACAGTTGGCAATGCTATTAAACCGGCCGACAAACTCGGGGATCATGCCGAACTTTACAAGGTCTTCCGTTTCTACCTGAGAGAGGAGGTAATTCACTTCATGGAGGTCCTGGTACTGTTTGGCAGCCTCTTCGTGGAAGCCGATGGCGCCGCGGCCGAGTCTCTTGGCAATGAGATGCGGCAGGTTGACAAAGGCACCCCCTGCAATAAAAAGGATGTTTTCGGTGTTGACGCGGATGTATTCCTGGTTCGGATGCTTGCGGCCCCCTTTCGGCGGTACGTTGGCGATCGTCCCCTCGATGATTTTGAGGAGGGCCTGCTGCACCCCTTCACCCGATACGTCGCGAGTGATCGAAACGTTGGAAGTGGTGCGGCCGATTTTATCGATTTCGTCGATATAGACAATTCCTTGTTCGGCACGGGCCACGTCGTAGTCGGCGTTTTGTACGAGGCGGAGGATGATGTTTTCGACGTCTTCCCCTACATAGCCCGCTTCGGTGAGCGTCGTCGCATCAGCGATCGCAAACGGAACATCGAGGATGTCGGCGAGGGTGCGCGCAATGAGAGTCTTTCCCGATCCTGTGGGGCCGAGAAGGAGGACGTTGGACTTGCTGTACTTGACCGCCTGGTCGCGCGCGCCCGACTGGATGCGCTTATAGTGGTTGTAGACGGCGACCGAGACGACTTTCTTGGCTTGCATCTGTCCGATGATGAACTCGCCTAGCTTGTCGACAATTTCTTTCGGCTTGAGAATTTTGATTTCGTGCTGGATCGGCTTTTTCTGCACAATGTCGATACAGAGCCGTACGCACTTGTCGCAGATGAACGCCGATGGTCCCGAAATCAGCTTTTCAACCGACTCTTCGGTGCGGGAGCAAAAAGAACATCGGGGAACATCTTTTTCGCCGCTCATCGAACTACCTTGTCTTTCACCTGGTCTGTGATGTGGGCGAGTTTATCTTTTGCAGGGACGATTACCTGATCGATAAGGCCGTAACCTACCGCTTCTTCGGCGGAGAGATAAAAGTCACGGTCCGAGTCGCGCACTACTTTTTCCATCTCTTGTCCCGTGTGCCTTGCTAAAATGCTCGAAATTGCTCTCTTCAAATAGAGAATTTCTTTCGCTTGCAATTCGATATCTTTGGAAGTACCGCCGACACCGCCGTGGGGCTGATGCAGCATGATACGGGAGTGGGGTAGAGCATAACGCTTTCCCTTTGTTCCGGCTGCGAGCAGTACCGATGCCATGGAAGCTGCCATGCCGATGCAATAGGTGTTGATCTCGCATTCGAGGTATTGCATCGTATCGTAAATCGCAAGGCCGGAGGAAATGATTCCGCCCGGTGAGTTGATGTAGATATGAACCGGTTTTTTCGGCTCTGAGGCGCGAAGGAAAATAAGCTGGGCGACAACGTTATTGGAGACCTGGTCGTTGATTTCGGTGCCGATGAAAATGATGCGGTCGGCAAGGAGGCGCGAGTAAATATCCATCGACCTTTCGCCGCGCTGCGTGTCTTCCACCACATATGGAATCAAAATGGATTTCGATCTCGGAATATCATGGCTCATGCACTGCACTCCCTTCTACACACTTATACTTGTTCCCTTGACACACCGTCAAGTTTTTTTGTTCGCTACCCTATTTTCGACAGGATGAAATCCTCGGCTTTCGTGAGCATCAGCCTGGAAAACTCGATCGATTTTTGTTCTTCCGAAAGCTTGTCGTAGTCGAAACCGCGCCGTTCAGTAAAAAACATGTCGAGAAGAGCAGTGGGAGATGGCTTTTTCAACTCTTCCTCAGTGATCTGAATTTTGTGGGCGTTCACAATGTGACGGGCGATGAAAAAGAGGCGGATTGCCTCTTCCGATTGTTTTGTGACCTCGTCTTTTTTTACCATCTTTTCATCCTCGGTCATGTCGTTTTCCCATTTCCTGCGAAAGGCGCTGCCACTGAAAAGAGAAGCCATGCGGTTATTGGCTTCCTTTTCGAGAAGGGTAGCAGGGATGGAAAATTGCACTTTGCTGAGAAGCTCCTGTGTGATGCGGTGGCGGAGAAGTTCTTGCTTTTCGTCCTGCATTTTCTTTTCGGCCAGGTGGGCAAGGCGCTGTTTGAACTCTTCGACCGTAGCGGCTCCCACTTTTTTTACGAAGTCGTCGTCGAGAGGGGGGAGCTCGTCTTTTTCGATTTTATTGATGGTGATGCGTACTTTTTTCGGTTGAAATGTTTTTTTGATCTCTTCGGTTTCATTCTCGTCGGGGCGGCTGATTCCTTCCACCGTTTCCCCTTTGCTTTTCCCGAGGATAATATCTCGCATCCAGGCGCCCATACTCTTTTCATTCACTTCAAAGCGGGCGTTGGAGTAAACCTTGGCAGGGGGGTCTGAGTCGAGGTCCTCGATATCGAGCAAGACGAAGTCGCCGGTGTTGATACTGCGATCTTCGATTTCTTTCCAGGTGCCGAAGAAGCGCCGTACGTATAAAATATTTTCTTCCAGGAGAACTTCATCAAAGGGGACTTCGGGAGGCTTTTCAATGGAGAGGGAAGAGTAGTCGATTTCGGGAACTTCGGGTTCCTTTTCGAAGTGGAAGCAAAAGAGGCCCTTTTTCTCATCGAGGGAGAATCCGTCGGCATGGTAGTGAATTTGGGCGTGGCCTTGGAGTATGGGGATCTGCAACTCTTTTTGTGCTTTATTGAACGCCATGTTGGCCAAGGCATCCTTCGTTTCGTCGACGATATTGGGAAGAAATTTTTTCATCAAGATAGATTCGGGTATTTTCCCTTTGCGAAAGCCCGGGATTGACACTTCCTTGCCGACCGTTTTCAACGCCTTTTTGAAAGCTTCGGCAAAGAGGGTTTCATTAGGGGTGATTTCGAGTTCGACCCTGCATCGGGGCCTTTCGAGCAAGGTGATTTTCAACTCCTCGGTATCAAGATTTTTTTGTGAGAGAACATCTCCCCGATCGTGTGAATGATTTTCTTCGTTCATAGTCAATTCCAATTTTAAAAGCGGGTGATGAGATTCGAACCCACGACCTCCACGTTGGCAACGTGATGCTCTACCGCTGAGCTACACCCGCACACTTTATATGGTCGTCAAGCCTATCCTACCCCCCTTTTTATTGCAATCCCAAAATCTCTACTTAGGGTGTGAAAGAAATTTGGAAGCGCCCTAAAATTCTTATATGCGATTTTCCGGACGACACTATATTATATTGGTGGAGATTTTTTTGTTGCAATCGGGCGGAAAAAAATGTAAAAGCTAAAGCTTGTAGCTTGTGAAGCCATCGGTTGGAAATTTTATAGATGTTAAATGTTAGGAAACTAAAGCAGGAATTTTCGCAGAATATCCTGAAAGAGGGGAGGACCCTCTTTGAAGAGGAGAAAGTACTGCAGGTCAAAATATTGCATTTTGATACCGACAGCCTGCACATCTTTGCCAAGGTGGAAGGGCAGTTTGGAAGCACCTATGAAAGCGAAATCGAGATCGACCGAGTTGATTGCGAGATGATCGATTCAAATTGCGATTGTCCCTACCATTACGATTGTCAACACCTGGCCGCCGTGCTTTTCTATCTGGAAAAGCATCTCGATGCTATCATCGTCAACTATTCAAAAGAGAACGACCTCGAAAAGATCGCCGAAAATTCCGACCTGAACGCAGCGCAAAAAGAGGAACTCTTCGAAGTGGTCAAAGAGGCCGTTTCGAAAACTGAAATCCAGCAGGGGCTGCAATTCCAACGCGAAATTTTGCAGGAGTACATCCGTGCATCGAAGCTGCTCGCGGCTTCCCCCTTTTTTGTGGCAGAAGAAAAAAAGGTGCCCGATCCGGCCGATATCCTCCTCATTTTTCACCTTCCCGAAAAAGAAGCCCTCCCACGACCGATCGTCGAAATGCAGTTTGCCCTTAGGCTGCCTTCCCGTTCCAAGCCGTTGTATATTCCCTGTGCGAAAGATTTCCTCGAAGGGATTCGGCATGAAGAGGCTGTATTCATCGGTGGAAAAAAATATCTTTTCACCGAAGAGTCGTTCAAGGCACCGCACCGGCAATTTATCCGCATGCTAGTTGATTTTTGCCGCGTGCACGACAAGGCGACGACCGACCGCGGGCAAAAGAGCGCTTTTGTTGAAATGAAAACGTTCGGTCTCATGCTCGCACATGCCTTTGATGTCGGGATGGCAAGCACGAGGAGCCTTGCCCAGTTCAATGAAGGGGACGACTATCCTCCTATGCCGTTTTTATTCCATACGACGCTCGAAAAGCAGCTCCAATTTTCTCCCATTCCTGCGCAGTTCGAAATGTACCTCGAATATATCGAGCCGCCATCGGCCAAAATTCTGATCAATCCGAAAGTAAAAACCGACCAGGATATCTACCCTTTCGATGAAGTGGAGTTTTTGGAGTGCGCCTTCCCCGGCATGCTCAAAGGAGACGTATATTACCGCTTCGGTCCCGAAATTTCGCGCAAACACCTCGGCTATCTCGCAGATATGCGCGATTTGACGGTACCGGAACCTCTTTTCGGCACCTTTATCGAAAATGCCCTCCCGGAACTCCACCGGTATGCAAAAATTACGAACGAGAAAGGGATTTCCCGTTTTTCCACCATACCGCAGGTGGAAGAAGTCAAAGGGGTGTGCGACCTTTCCTACCTGGACGGAGAGCTCGATGCTACGATCTTTTTCCGTTATGAAAATCTGCTTGTGCCCGGCGGCATTGATAAAGTCACGTATGAAGAAATCATGCAATTTGTACGGCCGGAAGGGATTTTTGCACGCTCGCTCAGCGAAGAGAAAAAACTTCTCGAAGGTCTTTTTCAGGATTTTGTCTATGAGGGAGAAACGGGGAATTTCGTCACGAAGAGCGAGAAAAAGATTGTCGAATTCATGACCGAAACAATTCCGAAATATCAGGACAGGATTGAATTCAACTGTCCGCAAAATCTCCTCGACCAATTTATTTACGACAAGACCACTTTCAAGCTGAAACTCTCGCACCTTGAGCGCATCGACCTGTTCGAGGTGGAACTCGAAGTCGACGGCATGCTGGAAGGGGTTAGAATGAACCGCCTTTTCGAGTGTTCGCTTGCCGGACGCTCCTTTATCGAACTTGACGAGACCGGCAAAAAAGGGAAGAAAAAAGGGAAGATGCCCAAAATTTTGGTGCTCGATATCGATATCGTCACCAAAGTGATTCAGCTCTTCGATGAACTCGGCATCGAAAAGCTCTCCAACCATAAGCTGGAAAGGCCTCTATGGAGCCTTGCCAACATGCACTCCGACCTTTTTCAGGGTCTTCCCGTCAAGTTTTCGATGAGCAAAAAGCTCGAAGAAATTCAAAAACAGATGCTCGGCGAGAGCCAGATCGAGCCGACGCCGATTCCGAAACATATCCGTGCAACGCTCCGCCCCTATCAGGTGGAAGGAGTACATTGGATCGAGAGGCTATCATCGATGTACCTCAGCGGCATTTTAGCCGACGACATGGGTCTTGGAAAAACGTTGCAGGCAATCGTGGCCCTCACTCAATACTATCAAAAAAAGAAAAAAGCCCTTTCGATCGTCGTTTGTCCCACTTCGCTTCTCTACAACTGGAAGGAAGAAGTAGCCCGTTTCAATCCCGAGCTTAGAGCTGTCGTTATTGACGGAGTGCCGGCCGTCCGCAAGAAACTGATCGAGAGAATGCGCGATGTCGATCTTATTATCACCTCTTACAGCCTGATCCAGAAAGACATCGACTTTTACAAAGTCGAGCAGTTCGATTATGTGATTCTCGATGAAGCCCAGCACATCAAAAACCGGGGAACGCGCAACGCTAAGTCGGTCAAAATGCTCCGATCCCTTCACAAACTGATTTTGTCGGGTACGCCGATTGAAAACTCACTCGACGAGCTGTGGAGCCTTTTCGATTTCCTCATGCCTGGTTTCCTCAATTCTTATGACCGTTTTGTCGAAAAATACATCCGCCTCAGCGGATCCGAACAGACATCGAATTTGGGTTATCTCAAAAAGAAAGTCACCCCGTTCATATTGCGTCGCATGAAAAAAGATGTACTCAAAGACTTGCCGCCGCTTGCGGAGCTTGTCTACCACTGCCGCCTTTCCGAAAAGCAGGAAGAGCTTTACCGCTCCTACGCCACCTCGGCACGCGAAGAACTCACCAAGCTCGTCGAGCGTGACGGGTTTGACAAGGTACAAATCCATGTTCTGGCGACACTGACCCGTCTCAAGCAAATTTGTTGCCATCCTGCGATTTTTGCGAAAGAATTCCCTGAGCCTAACGATAGTGCCAAGTATGAAATGCTCCTTGAAATGCTCGAGACCCTCAATGAGGGAGGCCATAAGACGGTCATATTCTCACAATACACCAAAATGCTGCAGATCATGAAAAACGACCTTTCGGAACGGGGGGTGCGGTTCTCTTACCTTGACGGTGCGACGAAAGACCGCCTCGAAATTGTGAAAGAGTTCAATGAAGATTCTTCGATTCTCGTTTTCCTTGTCTCCCTTAAGGCCGGCGGCGTCGGCCTCAATTTGACCGGTGCCGACACGGTAATTCACTACGACATGTGGTGGAATCCGGCCGTCGAAAGCCAGGCCACCGACCGTGTTTACCGTATCGGACAAAAGCAGAGCGTTTCAGTCTATAAGCTGGTTACCCTTTCGACCATCGAAGAAAAAATCGTCGAGATGCAAAAGCGGAAGAAGGGGCTCGTCACGCAAATCGTCTCCGCCGACGACGCAATCCTCGCCTCCCTCACCTGGCAGGAAGTACTCGAGCTTCTTGAAGCTTAGATATACCGAACGGGATCGGTTCCTCAACGATTTCTTCCTCAATATTGAATAGCTGCGCCTGATGTTCACGAATGATTCTCTTTTTCTTCATGGATTTTTATTATCCAAGTATTGAAAATAGAGCGTAATCATAATGTCAATATAGGATAAAGAATGGAAGGTGTTAGGACTGGGGGTCCGATTAGTGCGATAGCGGTTTCCGCGCCGGCATGCTCTTCGCAAGAAGCTGAGAGACAAGAAGACGCAGAGATAATGGCGGCAGTAGCGGTGGCAGAGGCGATGAGGGTCAGGCTTGGCGTTGATTCGGACGGGGCAAGGACGAAGCAATTTCTTGCCGACCTCGTTTCCCGTTGTCCCGAGGCGTTTCAGATTTGCGATCCGGATACGAAAACGGTCGAGGAACTGTGCTCGGTGATTTTGAATATTGTAGTGTTGAAAGAAATCGAGAGGGGTTTGGGATACTCGAAGGAGCTTGTAGAACTGATCCGATATATCGAAAGGCGCGAGTGGCAGGGGAAAGAGGCCAAAGAGGTTCGATTGGAGGAACGTTTTCGAGAGGCAGGCTGCTCCGATGTTGCATGTCTTAGAAGTGTGAAAGGGATTCTGTTGTTTTCTTCCTGTTTAAAAAAGCCGTTCGGAAATTATGTTGCCGTGTCTCAAGAAAAGAAGTTCGATGTGCCCGCGTGGCTTGTCAGAATCATCGGCCGGTGGAAGATGGAACCGTTGAAAGAGACGATCAAAACTATCTTAAGTGAAAATTATACCCCGCCGAAATCGTGCGGCCCTGCGACAAATGACATCGAAAGATACGTACATTATATCCTGTCTCTATTGCCCTATTTGGATCATATCGAAAACTGCGTGAGAAGGATTGCATCAATGCCGACTTCAGACGAAATATTGAGTTTTAAGGATAGGTTTGTTTCGATGGAGAGAGAAATTTCCGTGCTTGAGGACACACTAGCGGTCCTATGTTCTCGCTTGAGTACGCTGGTAATTTTTCAAAGAGCCACTTTTTTTACTAGGACTCCCGTACAGCATGAATACGATCTGGTGTCGCCGCTTCTCGATTTGGAACATGCGTGTTTTGAACAATTGTTAGAAGATGTTGTCGATCTTTTCGAAAACCAATTTGACTACTCCGACGAAGAAGGGAGTCTTATCGTAAAAAACTTCGGAAAATGGCTCCATGGTAAGCATGGTAAACGAGATTTTCCCGAGCGGAGAAAGTATCCTAAGGCAATGGAGTTTCTTGAGAAGACATCACGGCTATTTGAGAACGTGGCGTTAGCGAATCTGGAGCCGGGCCAAAGGATCAAAGATATTATAAACACGATTCGGGAAAGTTGTCCCGGCTTGATTAAGGAAAAAGATCGTTTATTAGAAAAATTGAAAGGGTCAATCGTGACGTCGTTTAGGGCCGTACTCAATAGAAATCTATTGCAATTAATTACGAAAGATACCGCCGCTACGATGTTCTTAAAATATGTAAGAGAATCACCAAGAAGTAAATCACAATTGCAACAACATGCAAAGTGGTCTGAAGGAGATTTCTCTCTAGAAATTCCCTGTAACGAGTTCGGTATGTTCTATGCCAGATTGCACCTATTGTTGCAAAAGAGCATCGACATGAGTGATAGTACAGACGCGAATAATACAGAACGGTTTCGAACGAATATTCAGAAGGGATTGATCGCTCATACAAGGGGCCAATTGCAAAAAAGCGGAGCTCCTTTCACATTCAAAACCGAGGACGACACGGTAGAAATCATTGAAGAACAAGCCGATATCTCTTCGAAGTTATTAGAAAAGGTCAAGTATTTTGTCCATGTTACATCCTTGCTGAGAGAACTCATTGGCATGGCGACGCCCCAATTATTTGCAGAAAATGACGTTTTGTGGACCGAGGAACAAATTCAAGCCTTCCTGAACGAAACCGATTGCGAAGTGAAAAAATCGGTTGCGAATCAGAACGGAACCGGCCATGCAATGAAAAGATCGAGCCCGAGACAGAGAGCTTGGGTTGAAACGGTTGAAGAAGAGGCGGCGCCGGCTGCCGAAGAGACCACTAGTGTGACCGTGTCTCTGCCCTTGCAAGAGAGAAGAATTACCTATGTGGAATATTTGATGGAAAGTCAAGGCCTGTCGTGTCGTGATCAGGCGTTGCATCAATTTCATATGGAACAGTTGGCTCTACTCATCAAAGTCCATCCCGAATTTGGTCACACGTTGACCGGACGGTTTGCAGAAAGCGCTTACTTGACTCTCGAGGCACTACTCTTACGTAGGGCTCTTAAGGTCAGGGATTCGGTGCTGTTTATTCACAATTTGGACTATTTGGCCTCTATGGCCGGGGTAGGTCGGATCCGTTCCCTCTCCTCTAACGGCACAGTAGCATTTCGATATCCTGCATTGATGGGGCCCCTCCCGATTACATCGGTAGAGGATGTTTTGAGCGAGGTTGCGCGGACAATCAAGGAGACTGACGGGTTCGATATTGCAGTGACGGCGGCAGAGACGATTCTCCCCCCGTTTAGAGATGTAAGAATGATCCGCGAACAAGCACAGGTGAAAGAGCTGATGGAAAGGGCTCGTTCACCGGTTGTCAGGGTACACCTTTCTCGCCTCTTGGACGGAATTCGGCTCTTCGAGAAGGAGTCTTCCCTCCCTCTCCTCAGTCTGCACTTTCGAATATTGATGTCCTCAATCCAATATGCCTTTGAGGCAATTGGGAAAATGCATTATTCCCGTCCGATAAAAACGCACAATCTTCACCTCTTACTTTCTCAATATTTGGATGAAGTAAGGGAGATCGAGGAGCTGTTCGGTCTGGAAAAGGGGAGTGACTATCCCTTCTCGCTCGGTTGGCGGGAAGAGATGGACGCGTTCCGGCTCAGTTTGGCGGCACAAGAGGGAGGATTTTTTCCTCAAGGGATGGGTCCCAAGGATGCGGAGAGACTTTACAATTCGTTGTGTGAGAAGGTTGCTCGTGCAGCGGCGCTCCTCGGAAAAATAATTTAGAGTGTCGTCAAATATACCGAAGAAACCTCAAAACTTGGTTGCAAAAGGCAAAAAACATGATAATGGGGATATGCATGATATGTGGGATAAAAAAATGGGTGTCTCAAAACGGGATAGGTTCCTCAAATGATACTCTTTCTCTTCATCTTGCATATCAGGCATATCCCCATTATCATGTTTTGGCTGCTTGCGGGAAATAACTCTCCGGCAATCTCTAAAAGCTAGGGCGTGTCATCAAATAATACCAATCCCAAGAAATAATGTCATTTCGACGGGTGAGCAAGGAAAAGTTGTATGAAAAAAAATATTCATGTACCATCGGGATTTCTGATCTTTTGAAGGGCGGCACATGGATAGAGAACATTTAATGCACATATTGAAAAAATCGGGTCATCTTCTTGCAAACAGGTGGAAGTCCATCACGAAACTGTTTGCGAGTGACATCGGTATCGACCTTGGAACGGCAAACACGCTCGTGTATGTGAAGGGAAAAGGAATTGTGCTTGCAGAGCCGTCGGTGGTGGCGGTCGATTCGGAGACGAACGAAGTGCTTGCCGTCGGACATCGCGCGAAAGCGATGCTCGGTAAAACACCGAGGAAAATTCATGCCGTGAGACCTATGAAAGATGGTGTGATTGCCGATTTCGAAATTGCCGAGGGGATGCTCAAAGAACTCATCAAACGTGTTACGCCGAAGCGGAGTCTTTTCCGTCCAAGAATATTGATTGCGGTGCCGTCCGGAATCACCGGGGTGGAAAAGCGCGCCGTCGAAGATTCGGCACTGCGCGCCGGTGCGCAAGAAGTGATCTTGATAGAAGAGCCGATGGCGGCTGCGATCGGCGTTGATCTCCCCGTACATGAACCTGCCGGAAACATGATTGTCGATATCGGCGGCGGTACTACCGAGATTGCGATCATTTCTCTCGGCGGTATCGTCGAGTCACGGTCCCTTCGCATTGCGGGAGACGAATTTGACGAATGCATTATCAACTACATGCGCCGCACCTATAACCTTATGATCGGCCCCCGTACGGCCGAAGATATCAAGATTGCGATCGGCTCCGCCTATCCTCTCGGCGATCAGGAACTCGAAATGGAGGTGCGCGGACGCGACCAGGTGGCCGGCCTTCCCGTCACTAAACGGATCAATTCGGTCGAAATCCGCGAATGCCTTGCCGAACCCATCCAGCAGATTTGTGAAGGGGTGAAGCTCACCCTCGAAAAATGTCCCCCCGAACTTGCTGCAGACCTTGTCGATCGCGGTATTGTTCTCGCCGGCGGCGGCGCTCTCATCAAAGGTTTAGATAAACTCCTCATCAAAGAGTGCGGCCTCCCCGTGATTGTAGCGCAAAATCCGCTTCTGGCCGTCTGCCTTGGTACAGGAAAAGCACTTGAATTTCTCCATCAGTTTGCGAAAAAGAAAACGATTGTATGAAAATTCATCCGAAAGTAGACGCATGGATCGACTCCATTCGAAAGCTGACGTTGCCGAGCCGTGTGCATTTTTGTGACGGTACTCGGGCCGAGTTTGATCGACTCATCTCTGAAATGAAGGCAAACGGTGTCGCTACTGCTCTTGTGCGTCCCCGAAGTTTTCTGTTCCGGTCCGCTCCCGACGATGTCGCCCGCATCGAAGGGTCGACCTACATTTGTTGTCGGAATAAAGAAGATGCGGGGCCGACGAACAATTGGAAAGATCCCGCTGCAATGCGCCGGAAACTCGAAGCCCTCTTCAAGGGATCTATGTCAGGCCGTACCATGTATGTCGTGATATACATGATGGGGCCGCCCGGATCGCCTCTCTCGAAAATAGGGATTGAACTCACCGACTCTCCCTACGTCGTTGTGAACATGCATCTCATGACGCGCATGGGGCAAGAAGCGGTGTCGCACCTTGCGAAAGACGGAGAGTTCATTCCCGGAATCCATTCGGTTGGCAAGCCCCTTCTTGAGGGAAAAAAAGATGTGCCGTGGCCGTGCAGCAAGGAAAAATATGTTGTCCACTTTCCCGAATCTCGGGAAATCTGGTCGTACGGGAGCGGCTACGGTGGAAATGCCTTGCTTGGAAAAAAGTGTTTTGCCCTTCGGATTGCGAGCACGATGGCTCGCGATGAAGGTTGGATGGCAGAGCACATGCTTATCTTGTCGATTACGAGTCCGGAAGGGAAAACCAAACACATCGCTGCTGCATTTCCGTCGGCCTGCGGAAAAACG
>MGLW01000005.1:0-16083 GCA_001794905.1 Chlamydiae bacterium RIFCSPHIGHO2_12_FULL_49_11 | reverse complement strand
GGTGTGTCGGTGACGACATAGCGTGGATGAAGTTTTCGGAAAAAGACGGCAGGCTCTATGCGATCA
This sequence comes from Chlamydiae bacterium RIFCSPHIGHO2_12_FULL_49_11, assembly GCA_001794905.1. Taxonomy (GTDB): domain Bacteria; phylum Chlamydiota; class Chlamydiia; order Chlamydiales; family 2-12-FULL-49-11; genus 2-12-FULL-49-11. Next base: position 16,017 of record MGLW01000005.1, on the reverse strand, counting down.
ACCCGGAAAACGGATACTTCGGAGTGGCGCCCGGCACATCGGAAAGATCGAATTACAATGCAATGCAAACAATCGGGAAAAATACGTTGTTCACAAATGTGGCCCTGACCGAGGACGGCGACGTGTGGTGGGAGGGGATGAGCGCACCTCCGGGCACTCTCACTGACTGGAAAGGAAATCCATGGACGCCTGCATCACCCGATCCGGCGGCCCATCCCAACTCTCGTTTTACCGTGTCGATGCGGCAGAATCCTGCCTTCGATCCCGATGCTGACAATCCGCACGGAGTTCCCATCGATGCGATTATTTTCGGCGGTCGCCGCAGGGATGTGATGCCGCTCGTCTTGGAAGCAAAAGATTGGACGCACGGCGTTCTCTTGGGGGCGGCTCTTTCTTCCGAAACGACAGCTGCTTCCGAAGGAGATGTAGGCAAGCTCCGGCACGATCCGTTTGCCATGCTTCCGTTTTGCGGCTACCACATGGGCGATTATTTCCGTCACTGGCTCTCACAGCAACAGAAAGGGCGCCGGATGCCGAAAATATTCCATGTGAACTGGTTTCGGAAAGATGCAGCAGGACAATTCATCTGGCCCGGTTTCGGAGAAAATATGCGCGTTCTCGAGTGGATTTTCCGGCGTACCGATGGCGACGGGTCAGCGCGTGCCACCCGGTTTGGCCTTTTACCCACGTCGATTGACCTCGAGGGACTTTTGCTCTCCCCGGACAACCCGATTTTTTCTCTCGATGAAGAGGCTTTTACAGCTCAAATAGAAGAATGGAAACGGTATTTTGTCCAATTTGGAGATAAGATGCCGCAAGAACTTTTAGACATAATATGAAAGTGGTTGTGCAGCGTGTAAAAGAAGCAGAGGTGAAAGTGGACGGAAAAACGGTCGGTGCGATCGGCGGAGGCCTCCTACTTCTTATCGGCTTTGCAGAAGAAGATACGCGGGAGATGATCGCGCCCCTCGTACAAAAAATCGTTTCGATGCGTATCTTTGATGACGAAAACGGAAAAATGAATCTGAGCCTGATCGACGTGCAAGGGGACGCCCTTCTCGTATCTCAGTTTACTCTGGTCGGTGACACGATAAAAGGAAATCGCCCCTCTTTTATCCGGGCGAAAAAACCTGCCGTTGCCTTAGAATTTTTCCACGCAAGCATGGAAGAGATGCGAAAACTCTGTAAGGGAAACGTGAGTGCCGGCATTTTTGGAGCGCACATGGAAGTATCCCTTACAAACGATGGACCGGTCACGTTCGTGGTAGAATTTCCCCGTCCTTGAAGAAAAAGGCGATTTCGATGCCCGCATTTTCAAGGCTGTCAGAGCCGTGTACTGCGTTGGCATCGATGCTTTCGGCAAAATCGGCGCGGATCGTACCCGGAATGGCTTTTTTCGGATCGGTCGCTCCCATGATATCGCGATTTTTTTTGACCGCATTTTCACCCTCGAGCACGCTCACGAGCACCGGACCGGAAGTCATGAATGCGACGAGGTCGCCGAAAAAAGGACGCTCGCGGTGGATAGCATAAAAGGCCTCTGCCGTTTCTTTGGAAAGTTGCATCATTTTAGCGCCGATGAGTTCCAATCCGTTATCTTCAAATCTCTGGATGATTTGTCCGATGACGTTTTTCATCACTGCATCCGGCTTGATGATCGACAACGTTCTTTCTTTGCTCATAATATGACTATTCCTTTATAATTTTACCGAAGAGGATATCACTCTCGGAGAATAATGTCCAAGCCTCAAATCAGTGCTGTCGTTTTGGCTAAAAATGCCGAGGCGATCATCGATCGAACCCTGCGAAGCAGCGTCCCCTTTGCCGAAGTTGTGCTTGTCGATAACGGCTCGACCGACCGCACCTGTGAACTGGCAAAAAAGTACCCCAACGTCAAAATAGTCTCCCATCCGGGTTTTCCCGGATTTGTTCCTCTCCGCAACTTTGGTGCCGGTGAGGCAGCCCATGACTGGATTTTTGTTCTGGACAGCGATGAAGAGCTCTCTCCTGAACTTGGAAGGGCAATGGAAACCTTTGTCCCCGAAAGAGGGAAAGCATACCGCTTCCCCTTCAAAAATTTTTTTCAGGGGCAGTGGATTCGGGGCTGCGGCTGGTATCCTGACCGGCAAGTATGTCTCTACCACCGCAAAGACCACGCGTTCCAACCCAGGAAAGTGCATGAGTCGCTTGATGTCCAAGAAAAGGACATCGTGGATATCCCCTTGCACATGCACCACTATTCGTACACTTCCGTCGACGATTTTCTTCGCAAGATGCAGCTTTATTCGACCCTTTTTGCCGAAGAGAAAGGGAAAAAAGGGTCTTTTTGGAAAGCGCTTCTCCACGGCTCGTATGCATTTTTCCGCAGCTACATTTTGAAAGGGGGCATTCGGGACGGTAAAAACGGATACATCATTTCGAAGTACAATCAACATGTCGCCTATTATAAATATCTAAAATTAGTCGAACGCGATGGACCATAAAAATTTCATTGAAATGCATAAAGTACGCAAGGTGCTTTTCTGCATTTTCAAATATCACGGCGATGTGCTTCTCACCTCGCCTCTCTATCAAATTTTGAAAAATCATTATCCTCACATCGCAATTCACGTTTTCCTTTTTAAAGACACTTTGCCCATGTTAGAGGGCCACCCCGCGATCGACTTTTTTCACACTTTTGATCATGAGGTGCGACAGCGTTCGCGACTGAACAAACTCGGGTATGAATTGAAGCAGCTTTGGGCAATTCGTGGGCAGCGTTATGACGTTGTATTCAACCTCACGTCGGGGGATCGGGGGGCGATCGCGGCAAAAGTTTCCGGCGCGCCCGTCAGGGTAGGAATTGAGTCGGACGGAGGTATGCGCGGCAAAGACCGCTTTTTCACCCATCTCGTTTGGCGTGCGCGCACCCCAAGGCACGTAGTCGAAACAAACCTGGACCTCTTGCGGGTAATCGGCCTCCGGCCCGCTCCGGATGAGCGGAACCTGATTTTTTCCGTTCCGGATGAGCGGAACCGGATTTTTACCGCTTCATGCGCCGAGGAAACGGCCCCTTTTGCCCTCGTCCACCCTTACACCCGTACCAGCATGAAGTTATGGCACATCGAAGGTTTCCGGACCGTGATCGGGCATCTTCTCACCCTTGGATTGAAAGTGGTTGTAAGCGGCGGGGGCGGGGAGGAAGAAAAAGAGTACATCGACACGCTTTGCGAGGGGTTTTCTCCCGAGAGGGTGGAAAGCCGGGCAGGGAAGACGAGTCTCAAAGAATTGGGAGGGTTGGTACGGAAAGCTGAAATTATTGTTACGGTGGACACGGTTACCCTCCACCTCGCATCGGCTTTCAAGAAGCGGTGTGTAGCAATTTTCGGTCCCTCGGACGAAGTCAAATGGGGCCCCTGGCAAAATCCGGAGGCCCGGATTGTGCGGCTGCATCGGCCGTGTGCCCGCTGCGATCAGGAAGGCTGTGGCGGCTCCTGGGTTTCCGACTGCCTCGACAACCTCCCTGCAGAGCATGTCATCAAGGCAATTGACACATTAAACTTCTTTCGAAACTCAGCGGGTGCGAAGATTTAACGCAAAGACGCGTAAGACGCGAAGATGCAATTTTCTCCGCGTCTTAGTGGCTTTGCGTTTTTGCGTTGATATTTATCAAATCATGCCGCTTGCCGTTGGCAAAGGCTGTACAGGGGATGAAATGGGCGATAGAGGGGACTCGAACCCCCGACCCCAAGAACCACAATCTTGTGCTCTAACCGGCTGAGCTACTACCGCCATAAAGTTCGAGGTCAAATTGTATCATATGCGTTCCATTCTTTCAAAGAAATAAATGGAGGTAATGATCGCAAGAGAGATGTAAATGTAGATAAATTCGATGGGGAGCAACGGGGCAATGGCGACCTTTCCGAGGAGTTTCGGAGGGTAGAAAATCGGGATGAGGAGGAGGTGTGCGAGGGCGTTGTAAACAGGCCATAAGAAAGGGAAGGCGAGGGAAAGGAGCAGAAGACCGAAAAGAGGCGGAAAAAACGGGGTGAGGAAGATGTTATAGGGAAAAGAGAGGAGGGGAAATTCGCCGAATATATGGAGGGTGAGCGGAACGATGAGAATCAGTACGGCAGAGGTGAGTAAGGCACTCTGTAAAAAGAAAGTGTAGACGGCCCATCCGGCTTTTTGCACCGTGGACAGACGCGGGATATCAATTCTGGTAAGGCGTGCGGCAAGTTTCATGAAAAGGGGAAAGAGGATCAGGATGGCAAAGGTGGCAAGGTAGCTGAGCCAAAAGCCGACCGAAAGGATGGTTCCCGGAAAAAGGACAAATTCGATCGAAAGTGCCGCTCCGAGGGTGTTGAGAGGGTGCGCCTTTTTATAAACGAGAAAAGAGACGATGTAAATCGTAGAAAAAATGAAGGCACGGCGTACCGAGGGCATGTCGCCGATGAGGAGAAGGTACAGGAAACTAAAAATGAGTGTCAAAACGACGAGCGAAATTCGGGGTACGAATTTCGACAGCAAAAGATAGAGGAGCCCGATCGCAACGGCAAAATGGAGGCCGGAGATGGCTAGAATGTGGCTCAGGCCGACTTTTCGGAATAGGGTGTCAAGAAGGGGGTCAGTCCTTTCTCCCGTCAGAATTGCAAAAGAAAACCGGAGGGTCGCAGGATCGGGAATGTGGCGTTCCAGGTAACGGAAAAATCGCGTAGCAGTACGGTAACGGAGTCCCGCAAGGGAAGGAAATCGGCTTTTTTTGCCGGTCGTATCGACGCTCAGAAAGGTAGAGTGTTTCTCTGATCGGATCATTCCGTCTACTGCGACCGAATACGGCAGCGTTGAAAGGTGACCGATTCCAGTAGCGATGACGGGAAAAGAATTTCCGTTTGCATGCAAGATCCCTTTCACACATTTTTTTTGGTGATGATGGACCACTTGCGAGGGATAAAATATGCCCGCTATTTCTCCGGAAGTGGGAGGAGTCGGCGGTGCCGATCGTATATAGCCTACGGCAAGAAAAAGGCCGACGATGAGAACCGTTTTCATATTGCCATAGCGAAGCAATGGTAAAAGAAGCAGGGCGAGATAGGTGTAACGGAGCCCGAATCCAATCACGAGGACAAGGCTATAAAAAAGAGCGGGACATTTTAAAAGCATCATTGACTCTGGGATTTTGGGAGGTCTTCGTCGATCGTGCCGTGAATGATGCGCGAGCTGCGTATGCCGGTCATGTGGTGGATGAACCATTCGATCATTACGGTGAGGCGGTGGCGGAACCCGATCAAATATCCTATATGGACAAAGCCCCAAATGAGCCAGGCGAGAAGGCCTGTAAAACGCACTCCCTTGATCGATCCGACTGCCTTGTAAGCTCCGATGGTGGCAAGGGAGCCTTTATCGCGGAAGACAAACCCTCTCGTGCGGAGAGGTGACGGCTTTTTCCGTTCCACTTCATCCCGGAGGAGTTTTCCTACAAAGCGGCCCTCTTGCAGGGCAACGGTTGCCACAGCTGGGAGGATGATCCTCTGCGGAGTTTTATAATGTGCGGCATCTCCCAGGACAAAAATTTCAGGGTGGTTCGGAATCGATAAATCGCTGCGCACGACGGCACGACCCGACTTATCACATTCGGTTTCGAGCTGGAGCAATAGGGGAGAGACGGTGTTACCGGCTGCCCAGATCACATTTTTCGCTTCAATGAACTGGTCGCCTATTTCCACCCCTTCTGCATTGATGTTTGTCACAAAAGTGCGGGTGAGCACCGTCACACCCAATTTTTCCAGATCGGCTGCCGTACGCTCTGCCAATTTCGGATGAAATGTGGGCAAGACACGGTCAGCCGCTTCAATCAAAATAACACGCGCTTTTTCGGTACGGATGCTTCTGAAATTCCGGTGCATCGTTTTTTGTATGAGTTCGGAAATGGTTCCGGCAAATTCCACTCCTGTCGGGCCTGCGCCGACGATAACAAAAGTGAGATATTTGTGGGTTTCGTGGATCGAATCGAGCCTTTCAGCTTTTTCAAATGACATCAGGATGTGTTCGCGAATTTTCAATGCATCGGTGATCGTTTTGATGCCCGGGGCAAAAGGTTCCCATTCATCATGACCGAAATAACTGTGTTTGGCGCCGATTCCGACGGCCAAATAGTCGTATGTAAAACGGTCGCCGTTGCCAAGGAGCACTTTTTTCTTTTTCTTGTCGATTTGGGTCACTTCTCCCATGATCACCGTCGTATTTTTTTGCTTTGCAAATACCTCGCGGAGGGCAATCGAAATATCGCGCGGTGAGAGAGTGGCCGTGGCAGCTTGGTACAGGAGCGGCTGAAAGAGGTGGTGGTTTTTCTTATCGATGAGAACAATATCCATAGGAGCCTTTTTCAAGGTTCGAACGAGGTTGAGGCCGCTGAAACCGCCGCCGATGACGACTAGTCTTTTTTTATTCACATTGTAAAAGTATACATTTTTTTAGAAAATGAGTAAAGTCAATAGTATGGTTTATATCGGCGAATTTTTCCGAAAATATCAGGAAATTCTCGGGCTTTCGCTCCATGTGAAAGAAAGCAAGCTTGACCGGGAAATGAAACAGGTCGAGCTCGAAAGGCCCGGTCTTGCCCTGACCGGATTTTTAAAGGGGCATTCTCCGCGGCGGGCGCTCATCTTCGGACGGATCGAGATGGAATATTTGAGGGAGTTAAAACCGCTCGAGAGAAAAAAACGGCTCGAGGCCCTCTTTTCCCCTGAAATTCCTTTTATTATCGTTGCCCGCAACCTCCGTCCGTTTGAACAGATGACCACACTTGCTTGCCAGTCGGGCGTGCCTCTGTTTCGCAGCACTTTGCGCACCCACGCTCTCCTGTCGCAATTGAACGTCATCCTGCTCGAAGAGTTTGCGCCGACCCTATCCTGCCACGGAACCCTTGTCGAATCGTTCGGCCTGGGTCTGCTCATTCAGGGCGACTCGTCGGTCGGGAAAAGTGAAACGGCGCTCGGTCTCATTGAACGCGGCCACCATCGGCTCATTTCGGATGACGTGGTCATGATCAAAAAAAAGGAAGGGCAACACCTTGTCGGACGAGGGCCCGAGCTAACACGCCACCTGCTCGAGATTCGCGGCATCGGCATTATCAATGTGGCGCACCTCTATGGTGCGGTGTGTATCTCGGAAGAAGCAAAAATTGACATGGTGGTGAAATTGGAAGAGTGGGACGACGATCATTTTTATGACCGGGTAGGGCTGGAAGAAAAGCATATCGAAATGCTCGGCATCCGTGTTCCATTTTTTGTCATGCCCGTAAAACCGGGACGGGACGTATCGCTGCTTCTGGAAACGCTGGTACTCAATTACCGTCTCAAGCAAATGGGGTACAATTCGGCAAAAGAGTTCAATCGAAAACTGCTCGAAACAATAAAGTCACGGACGGCAGTGAAAGTGAGTTGATCAAAATAAACCGGATCGTTTACACTTTTTGAAAGAATCAGGGCGCGGAAATTTGTTAGAGCAAAAACAAGGCGAGTTTATCGGGATCGGGATCAGTGAAGGGGTCGCCGTCGGAAAACTTGTGTTTGTCTCTCCACAAGATGTTGGGACAACGGTCGATATTTCTATCACACCGCAAGAAGCGCCGCGCGAAATCCACCGTTTTAGAAAAGCACTCATCGAAAGTAAACTCGATTTGGAAAAGCTGGAAGTCGACCTGGGGGAAAAAGGCTCGCTCGAGGCGCTACAAGTAATTCGAGCCCACATCCAACTTCTGGAAGACCCGATGCTGGTGGGAGCTGTAGAAACAAAAATTCCCACCGACTTGAAAAATGCCGAGACCGTTCTCAGCGCTGTCGTGGTAGGATTCAAACAATTTTTTGAGATGGGCAGCGATCCGATGGGGCGGGAAAAATTCCTCGATTTGCAAGATGTAACCGGCCGTATTTTAAGCCATCTGGTGACGCAGCAAAACGGGACTTTGAAACAACTTCCGAAAGGGGCCATCTTGTGCTCTTATGAACTGGCTCCCTCCTTTACTGCAGAAGCGATTTTTGCGGGAGCGGCGGGATTTATTACGGAAGTTGGTTCTGAAACCTCCCATTCGGGGCTCATTGCAAAGTCTCAAGGGATTCCGTACGTGTCTCACATTAACGTTGACCTTCTCACCGATTTTGAAGATAGTACGGTGATTGTCGATGCTTTTGCCGGTAAAATCATCGTTGCTCCCGATGAAAAGGTTACCGCACAATATGGAACGCTTCGACTCCGCCATCAAAACACCTATGCAACGCTCATGAAAAATTTACCTGAGCATGTCGTTACGAAAGATAACGTAGAGATCAGGGTGAGCGTCAATGTGGAAACCCTCGGCGATGTCGACAAGATGCATGAGTTTCATGCTCATGGTATCGGTCTTCTCCGTTCCGAATTCCTCTATTATCGGCGAGACTTTGCCCGTTTCGATGAAGAAGAACAGGTTGAGCTGTACTCTACCTTGCTGGAAAAAGCGGCGGGAAAAGAAGTTGTTTTCCGGCTTTTTGATTTGGGGGGCGATAAGCGGTTCGGCGGCGGGAAGGAGGGCTTTAGCATGAGGTCCCTTCGTATTTTACTTGCCCATCCCGAGATTCTCTTGTCGCAGCTGCGCGCCATTTTCAGAGCTTCTGTGCGGGGAAATGTGAAATTGCTCCTTCCGTTTGTCACCACGTTTGAAGAGTTTGAAGAGATCAAAAGTTATATCGATCTTGTGAAAGAAGAGCTTGGCATGGATACTTTGCCGCCGCTCGGCTGCATGATCGAAGTGCCCTCCATGGTGATGACGCTTTCCGATTTTCTTCCCCATTGCGATTTCTTTTCCGTCGGCACGAATGATCTCATGCAATTTTGTCTTGCCCTCGATCGCAGTTCGGTCGACATGGTGAAAAAGTATGGTCTAGCGCATCCTGCGCTCCTTCGCATGCTGAAACAAATTGTCGACACCATCAAACCGACGGGCAAATCGCTCACCGTGTGCGGAGAGATTGCCTCGAACCGCTTCTTCCTGCCGGTGCTCGTGGGGATGGGCATCACATCGCTCTCGTGTTCGACGCGATCGGTCCCCTACATCAAAGAAGCTCTTCTTCACCTGAGCACAAAAGTAGCCCACAAACAGGCCCTCGAGTGTCTCCTTGCCAAAACATCGCACGAAGTGGTCGCCATTTTGAGCAACCGTTAGGACGTGTCGTCAATTAAAATGAGGAAAAACATGGTCAAGAAGTGGCCTCGCGTTGGAGTTGGAGTCATTGTGGAACGGGAAGGGAAAGTGCTTCTTGGACAGCGGAAGGGATCTCATGGAGAGGGTACATGGGCGCTTCCGGGCGGACACCTTGAGTTTGGTGAGACGGTTGAGGAATGTGCCAAACGGGAGCTTTTCGAAGAAACGGGGCTTATCGCACTTTCCTTCAGCAGTGGAAAATGGACAAGCGACATCATTGGGCCGGAAAAGCATTACATCACGATTTTTGTGACGATACTTGATTTTGAAGGGGTCGCCCAGCTACGTGAACCACACAAGTGCGAAGGGTGGGACTGGTTTCCCTGGGGGGCTCTGCCGGCTCCGCTTTTCCCCCCTTTCCAATCCTTCATCCTATTGATGGGGCGTGAAAACTAAACCCAAACGCAATTCTCATGATGACACACCCTAGAGGCCGGGAAATTGCGGCATGATTTTTTCTAATTGGCTGTAGGCGTCCCTCGCGGCACTGACAAGCAGGTCTTGGAGTCCTTCAAGGTCGGAAGGGTCAACGCATTCGGGATTGATTTTGACCGATTTTATGGTTTTGTCTCCCGTGATGACGACTTCGACAAGCCCCCCCTCGCTTTTGCCCATAATTTCTTTGTTTTGCAACTCTTCCTGCAGACGCCCCATCTGTTCCTGCATCACCTTTTGCTGCTTGCGCATCTTGGAAAATCCGCTGCCCATCTTTTTTGCTCCCGGTTGAAAGAAAAGTGTACCGCTTTCCGGAAAATGGGAAAAGGGTCTTTTTTATTGAACCGGCTTTGCCCCTTGTCGATTCCGAATCGATCCCCTATATCAAAGAAGCTCTTCTTCACCTGAGCACGAAAGTAGCCCACAAACAGACCCTCGAGTGTCTCCTTGCCAAAACATCGCCAATCGTTAAACAAGCCCATTTATTTAAATTTATGAATTTATTTTTTTGGATTGGTATTAGTGCTGGAAAAAAATCATTTGAGATCCAAAAATTGAGGCTTCCACGATTAACAAGTTTTCTGTTATATTGTTTCCAATCACGATTCACAGAGACTCCTTTTGTGTGTCTCTTTTTATTCAAGAAAAGAGTTACAAAAAGTTCCGACCACTTCGATGATCAAGATCATCTGCAGTAGCCGGTGGGAATGGGCAAGAAGGGGGGCGCGTGCAGCGCGCGCGCCCCTTCTTGCCCCTGTACTGGCTTCGCACGATGTTCGAAAGGACATTCGGACGTGGGCAGTCACTTTGATTTAGGAAACACAGCCGGTAAGATGGATTCTTACAAGGATTTTTACCGCGGATTGTTGCGTGAATCGTCGAATAGGATTTTAGGATAACCGATCTGAGTTTTAGTCTTTATCTTCTTTCAGGGCGACCAATGCCACCTTCTTTTTAAACGCTGCTGTTCATAGCGTTCTACCCATTTTTTACTCCGTCTTTTGACGTTTTTAAAAGTATGAAGTGAACAACTTCAGTTGTCTAATTTTTGGGGTCCACTATAGGTGGAAAGAGTCATTCAGAACTTTTGATTGTGGAAAAATATTAAAATTTATAAAATCATGCCTTGTAACCATAAGGCCAAAAGATGGGTAATGAAAATTGATCCTAATTATGCTGCAAATAAGAATTGGTGTTCTCTTGAAATCGAAAGGTCAATTCAATTATGTGATGTACAATAGTATTTTTGTTGATAATTGCAAAAATATTTGCAGCGAGACATCTTGATTTTCAAGTTTTGTTTGCTAATAAAAGGAATCTATATGAAAGTTTTTTTATATATTATTACAATTCTTGCTTTGAGTTGTCATTCACGTTGCTATGGAGATAATTCTTTTGGGTATCTCTCTTATTCCACTCATAACATAGGAGATGATATACAAGCTTTAGCAGCAAAACAGTTTTTGCCCAAGAGAGCCATTCCAATAGATAGAGAGTACCTTGCAAATTTCGAGAGTGATCAGCCCGTAAAGGTATTGGTTAATGGTTGGTTTATGCATACAAAATCCTGTTGGATCCGGACTGGAATTCCACCTAATAAAAGCTGGCCACCACCACCATCAATTGATCCACTTTTAATTTCTATGCATGTAACCCGTAGTTTCTTCGCCGAGTGTTTTTCAGATGAGAGTATTCAATATCTAAAAGAACATGGCCCTGTTGGAGCTAGAGACTTAATTACTCTTGATGAATTGCAAAAAAAGGGTATTCCCTCGTATTTTTCTGGTTGTCTTTCGCTTACTTTAAAAAATCTGCGTAACCAAATAAGAAAAAACGTAATTTATGCCGTCGATGTTGATAATGAAATAGTGAACTATATTAGATCTAAGACGAAAACTACGGTAGTGGTGATGAGTCATGCTATGTTTTATTCACAATTATCGAATAAACAAAGATTAGATTATGCTGAAAGGATATTGGATAGATATCGACAGGCTAAATGTGTAGTCACAACAAGATTGCATGCTTGCCTTCCATGCCTTGCTTTTGAAACTCCAGTATTATTAATAGCTGATTATGTGGATAGACGTAATCCAAGACTTTACGGTCTTGGCAATCTTGCACATCACTGTTCTAAAGACCAGTTGCTAACAAATCAAATCAATTTCGATTTTAGTAATCCGCCAGATAATCCGAAAGACTATATTCCCCTCAGAGATAACCTAATTAGAGTAGTAGAGAATTGGGTCTCAAATAACATGAAGTAGCACAGGACGATAAGGAACATCTTACAAACCCTTTTTTGGCGGAGGGTATATACAGAAAAAAGAAGAAGAGAAGCTCCGAGGTTATAAGATTAAGAAGTCAACATTTTCTGTCTTGACAAAGGGGACCATAATAATGCGGAAGTTTTTTACCCTATTTATTAGTGTTGCTTTTTGTAATTTAAATGCGGCTACCAAAAACGAAATAGAGTCGTTTTTAAATGAGTATGCCAAGCCGGCTTATCAGGATCTAGTGATTGATAATCAGTTTCTACGTTCAGGAACGGATATGTGTCATGTGAGATATGAAATGATAAAGCCCATTTTGGATTGTTATAATGGAAAATTCAGTATACTAGATTTAGGGGCGGCACAAGGATATTTTTCATTTCGAACTGCTCATGACTATCCAAATGCAAATTGTGTCATGATCGGAGCAAATGATAGTTATTACCGTAATCATGCAGATATGATTTTACGTCTGTGTAAATTAAACATGCAGCTGAGCAATATCACCTATTTAAATAAATTGGTCAATCTTTCTGATCTTAAGTTTATGAATCGATATGAGCACTTTGATGTTCTACTGGCTCTATTAGTAGTTCATATGATGGATAAGACTTATTCTGGAAGAGCTGCAATCATCAAAAATCTTTTATCTCTAGCTGATAATGTGATTGTCGAAGTATCGAATGATGTGGCTCCCGATCTTGCTGATTATGTAGAAAAATTAAGCAAGAATTTGGATTGCATCTATTTAGGTGAGGTAAGACGTCATAATTATCTAGCGTCTAAAGCAACAGGGAAGCTCTTTTGTTTTACCAGAAAAACCCCCCCAGCCTCTACAAGAGAGGGAATTTCTAAAGAGACAGCCATAAGATTTAACCAAGCCTATCCTTAAGCGACAGAACGCTAATAGTATGTGTGGGTGAAGCTGTACCTAAAATCAAGGACAAACATGCTGAAAATGTGGATGATCCGCTCATCGATTTCCGGCGCTCCCTCAATCCAAGTGTTTTTGATGTGACCTGATGTTCCCGTTGCTACCCCTTCCAAGGTCATCAGTAACTTGTTGTTGAGTTCTTGTTCTTCGACGATGGAAAAAACGAATCTGTCATTATCAAGGTACGCAAGGGCACATTCATGGTCGTCACGGTCGGAAAACCGGAATTTGGCTCTGGCAAATGTCCATATCGTTCCGCTGATTTTTCCCAGATAGCCGTCCGGTGTATAGATATCGAGGTTTTCACTGCCTGCAGCAAGAGCTCCGAATGCAAACAAACGCGACTCGGCTGTCGCAATCGTCCTTCCTTCCGGGTCAAAAATGGTGTAGTTATAAGGAGGTAGGAGCCCCCAACGCAATCCTCTCCCTATCAGGGCACCCTTTTCATCCGTAATGGAGAATGTGGCCTTTGCTTTTATCACGGCGTTGTCAATCGTGACAAATGTGGTTTTGCCCGCATGGAGCAATCCGACAACTAAAATCAAGATGCTAAATATTTTCATAAGTGCTTGATGGTTCCTTCCAGTTCGACGGCGGCAAATTGCATCACCGTATCATGGTGAATGGTGCGTTTGGGCGCACTTTCTTGAAGCGGCGCGGCAAGAGGCGGCGCGGAGAGAAGTTGTGCAGAAGAAAGTTGTGCGGAGGGGGGCGGAGTTTCCCGAACCGGGGGCGCGGGCCGGCTCTTATGGCCGAGGAGTGCTTCCTGAATTTCTTGGAGAGTCGGCCTCGTCTTCGTTTGGATGATGCGGTGAAGAACCATCTCGAGGTGTACCTTGGAGGTGGGGAATTTTTTTTCCTGCAAGAGGATCAGGGCAAGGAAATCGAGGATTTAAAAGAGTTTTTCCGGTGTGTAAATGGACAGAGCCTTCTGATACCCGTCACGGAGATGCTGAGGTAAAGAAGTGTGCGTAGAGAGGGAGAGGGAGAGTTTGACGGCGGTCCGAAAATGGCCGATGAGCCCTTCGAGGAAAAAGGGGATGTGCACCCCTTGCATGAAGACAGTATCGGCGATCAGGAAGGCGGATGCTGCCTTGGATTGATGGTAAGCCTCATCCAGGGAAAAAAAGAGGTCGGAGGTGGGATAGCCGAGGAGCTTCTGGATTTTTTCGATGCTGACGGAATCTTTCTCGTAGGCAAACAGTTGGTCGAGCATCGACTCGGCGCTCCTGAGAGATCCTTCGGCCAAAACGGCCAAAAAGTCAAGAGCTGCATCGTCGATGGGCCTGCCGAGATCGTCCGCAATGAATTTCAGCTTGCGTGCGATGTCAGAATCCTTGATCCTTTCCAGGTCAAAACGTTGGCAGCGACTGAGAATGGTAGCGGGAATTTTGAGAGGTTCGGTAGTGGCAAAGAAGAATTTGACGTGGGCCGGAGGCTCTTCCAGGCTTTTAAGAAGGGCGTTGAACGCCTCTTTCGTCAGCATGTGTACTTCATCGATGATGATGATTTTGTAACGGCTCTTACCGCTATTGTAGGGGAGCGTTTCGGTAATGGCACGGATGTCGTCGATGCCGCGGTTGGAAGCGCCGTCTATTTCTATCACATCAAGGGATTCCCCTTGGGCGATCTCACGGCAGGAGCTGCACATGTTGCACGGCTCGCCGTCCCCTGAGAGGGCGGTGCAATTGAGCGCTTTGGCAATGATGCGGGCAAGCGTGGTTTTGCCGGTGCCATGGATGCCGGAGAAGATGTAGGCATGTGCCGTCATGCCTCGCACGATCGCATTCCGCAACGTTGTGACGACAGCTGCCTGGCCGACGATTTCGGAAAATTTTTGGGGCCTGAAGCGGCGCGAAGAAGCAAGATGCCGGGTCGTTTGCATATTAAATCCTAAAAGCATATTCTATATTAAGTGTCGTTAAGATATCAAGGGATTATCAGTATGAGTAAAAAACGATGACCATCGGGCTCGGTAAAAGGAAACGGCGCAAGCCGGAGAAAGACAAAAAACAGCAGGGCTTGCACTTGGTCATCGGACTGTTGTTTGTCATCTTTATCACGATTTTTATCCATTTCCGCGAGGTCAAAGTCGATTTTCTCGAAGTGGGAAGTTTTGCCAAAAATTATGTTGTGGCGCAAGTCGATTTTTCTTTTCCCGATCCCGATGCGACGGCGATTCTCAAACAGGAAGCGTTGCGCGATGTGGGGAAAGTATACAAAATCCACAATTCGGCCATCCAGGATGTCAAACACCGCTTCCAGCAATATTTGATCAGCCACCCCGATTGGCGTACCGAGGTGCACGCCTCATTTGACCAAATGTGGGCGGCGATCAACGCCTTGGCCGAAACGCTCCATGAAGCCAATATCACCGATTCGCGCACCTATAAAAAACGGGAAGATACGGGCCTTTCCACTGACAACTATTACATCATCTACCCGATCCAGGTCAAAGACTCCATGGTCCTTCCCGGTGCATTCTGGAAACAGATTGAGGAAAATATTCACCAGAACTTCGGATTCAGTGCAAATATTCTCTCCTATGTGATCCGCTATTTTCAGGATCAGAAATGGAGCCTCTATAGCGATATCGAAGCGCAGCGCCAAATTCGCGATGCGATCGAGAAGGAGATTCCGAAACATTACACTGAGGTGAAGGCGGGAAGCCGGATCATTGACCAGGGCGAAAAAGTGACCCAGCGCCAGATAGCGATGCTGAGCGCCATGAAAAAACAGATCAGCATTGAGCGCAACTTGTGGCAATGGCGCACAATCACCGGATCGGTGCTCTTTGCCGTCATCATCGTCGTCCTATCGGGATTTTTCCTGTACCTTTTCGACCGTGCATTCATGCAGTCGGCAAGAAAGCTCGGCCTGTTCCTGACGATCACAACTTTCTTTCTGATTTTTGCCAAGCTCGGCGAGTGGTTTTTGCTCGATAGGGGAACCCTCATGGAAATGTTCCACTACCCGATTTTCATTCCCCTTCTCACTATGCTCCTCATCGTTCTCATCGACGCGCGCCTGGCGGTGTTTGCCACTTTTGTGCTCACGATACTGACCGGTGTCACCCTGGCCGTCAACCACAACTACTATTTTTTCATGAATACGGTATGCGGCATCACCACGCTTGTTGCCGCACGCGACATCAAAAA
>MGLW01000004.1:2960-5454 GCA_001794905.1 Chlamydiae bacterium RIFCSPHIGHO2_12_FULL_49_11 | reverse complement strand
AAGGACAAGAACGAGGCCGATTCGGTTTAAGCGTTTGACCCAGTACTGTCCAAAGATCAATCTGAAATAGGATTTTTTCTTCATATTTTCTAAATCCCCCCTGTTCCCCCTTTTTCAAAGGGGGGAATCGCTAAGCCCCCCCTTTGACAAAGGGGGGTTGGGGGGGATTTTATCTACCTTCAAACGTAATACGCGGATCGACCGCCACATACAGCAAATCCGATACCAGCAAACTCAAGAGAGTCAAAAACGCATCGATGGTGGCAATGCCCATAATGACATTCTGGTCGCGCCCCAAAACCGCTTCAAAAGCCAGCATCCCCATGCCGGGAATCGAAAATATTTGTTCAATAATAACGGAACCCCCCAAAAGCGCCGGGAGTAATGTTCCCATGAGGGTTACCAGAGGAATGAGGGAATTTCGGAACGCATGCTTCCAGATGACCTTTTTTTCCGATAACCCTTTCGCCCGGGCGGTTCGGATGTAATCCTGGCGAATCACCTCCAGAAAATTACTGCGTGAAAAACGGGAAAGAAAGGCAAAGCTACCGTAAACATAGGCGACAAGCGGCAACACCAGATGCCAGGCCACATTCAACAGCCACTCTCCGGCGGAAAAATTTTCCGCGCCGTCGGAGACGTAGCCCATCAACGGAAAGAGGTTGAGGTATTCCCCCCCGGCCAGAAAAACCAGAAGAATGGTGGCCACCCAGAAGGTAGGAAGCGAATAGAGGATAAACAATTTCACCATGACTATTTTATCCCATATGCTGTTTTCACGAAGAGCCGACCAGATGCCAAGCGGAATGGAAATAAGATAAACAATCAGAATGCTGATGATATTGAGCGTCAGCGTGATGGGAAGCGCCTCCCAAATACGTTCGCTGACCGGCCGTTTGTCTTTGCTGGAAAGGCCGAAGTCGAGCCGGCTTAAATTTTTCAGCCATTTTCCGTAGTGGAGGCTGTTTTTGCCGATCCAGTTAAGGCTTTTTTCGGTGACTGTTCCTTCCGTTTTGCCCTGCAAAGCCCGGCTTACGCGATGGGTAAAATGGGTATACCATGCGGGAAGATCAAGCGGCCCCTCTTTACGGGCCAGTTCTTTGGCCAGCGCCTGTGGGCTGATCCCTTGTCCGGCAAACATGAGTTTCAGCGATACCGGATCGCCCGGCGCTAGCTTCATGATGAAAAAAGTTATCAGCGTGATGCCGATCAGGGTGGGAATCATCAGAAAAAGGCGTTTGAAAATGTAGGTGAGCATTGATCTCCTCACAACTCCCACTCCAGCGTATCAAGCCCGACGGCATGAACCTTCACGTTTTGAAAACGCTTGGCCACGGCGACCAGTGAATCGTTGGTAAACAAAAAAGTGTAAGGCTGTTCGTCGTACAAAATTTCCTGAAAGCGGGCATAAAGGGCATTCCGCTTTTTTTTGTCGAACTCAACCCGTGCCTGTTCAATAAGTTGATCGGCCTCCTTGTTTGTAAACGAGACAAAATTCGATCCGCGGGATTCGAAGGCCTGGGACGAATGCCAAAGCTGATACGGATCGTCTTCAAAACCGGTGGACCAGCCAAGAGCCGTGGCATCGAAATTTTTCTTCTCGATTTTTTCCAGAAACGCGGCCCACTCCATCCGTTCGATGGTCATGGCAATGCCGATTTTCTTCAAATCTTCCTTCAAAATGGGGGCCAGCCGTTCGGAAAATTTAGAGGCGGCCGGATACAAAAAGGTGAAAGAAAATTTTATTCCCCCTTTGTCGAGAAAACCGTCGTTGTCGGAATCTTTCCATCCCGCCTGTGACAAGAGTTCGCGGGCGCGAGCAGGATCATAGGGATGCGATTTCAGATTCCCGTTGTACTGATCGGAGCCGACAAAAAAAGGACTTTCAACAACACGGCCAAGGCCGAAATTGATCTTCTCCAACAATTTTTTCCGGTCGATCATCAGCGTCATGGCTTGTCGCACCCGTTTATCGGAAAAATAGGGGCTTTTGCCGTTCCAGCCGATATAATTGAACCCGGGAAGGAGATATTTGAACTTGTTGAACTGTTCATTGAAACGCTGTGAGCCCGTCTGCTTGACCCATTGGATGGGACGAATCGAAGCGAAATCAAGCTCCCCTTTTTTCAACACCTGCAGGGCAATCGTGTCATCGGTGATGATTTTAAATTCAATGCGCCGGATGACCGGCTTTTTTGCCCAATAGTTTTCGTTTCGGACTAGCACCACCCTTTTGTTTGTCTTCCATTCCAAAAAACGGTAGGGGCCGGTGCCAACGGGATTTCGTCCGGCAGGATGGTTGTTGAAATCGGAGCCGTCGTCAAAGACATGTTTGGGTATCAGCGGAATGGTGCCGCAAACGCTCAACGCCAGAAAATAGGGGCGCTTCGTGACAAAACGGACGCGATAATCATCCAGCTTTTCGACCCGAACAACATCATCGTAGTACACCCTTAAAAATGGCGTTGAGCGTTTGCGGCACCATTCCGCTGAT
>MGLW01000004.1:708-2952 GCA_001794905.1 Chlamydiae bacterium RIFCSPHIGHO2_12_FULL_49_11 | reverse complement strand
AAAATGGCGC
Organism: Chlamydiae bacterium RIFCSPHIGHO2_12_FULL_49_11; assembly: GCA_001794905.1. Classification (GTDB taxonomy): domain Bacteria; phylum Chlamydiota; class Chlamydiia; order Chlamydiales; family 2-12-FULL-49-11; genus 2-12-FULL-49-11. Next base: position 2,942 of record MGLW01000004.1, on the reverse strand, counting down.
CTCGACCTTTGGGTCTTTGATTTTCTGAAAGGAATAAACGACGTCATCGGCGGTGAATTTTTTTCCGTCATGCCAAAAAACATCGTCGCGCAGGGTAAAAGTGTAGGAGAGATGATCGGAGCTGATTTCCCAGCTTAATGCCAGCTTCGGCTGGTATTCCAGCGTGTCGTTGTTTCGTTCGATAAGCGAATCGTTGACATATGAAAGAATGCGCGACGAATAGGCATCGCTGGAAGTGAGTGGGTTGAGCGTGTCGGGCTCGGCCCCCATGCCGATACGCAATGTCGCCGGCGATACCGGGACGGTGACCTGGCAGGAAACCAACAACAGTAGGAGTGCCAAAGCTTGCTTTGGCGCTATATATTTAATTCTACATTCCGCCATGAGATTTTTAGGTTTCCCTTTCGGGACGTGATTTCAATTGTTTTCGGATAGAGAATCTTACCCTTTTTTTCAAAATCCCGGAAACTGATTTTATACCTTTTACCAGCCTGCTTTGATTTTTTCTCAACACCAATCAGGCGACCGTCAGCATCGTATTCGGCGTCGAGGCCATCAACCTGTTCAGGTAATTGATAGAGCAGATACGAAATAAACTCGTCCCGGGAAAGGGGGAGAGAAAGAGCATGTCTTGCCAACATGACATCGCCTCCGGTAAAATCAAGGCGAAGCACCGTATTGCCGAAATCGTCAAGCGTCTCGAAAGACGCCTCATTAACCGTTTTAATGACAACCGCCTGATCAAACCGGTAGACCCTTTTTTTGGCCGACCATTCGACTATCGCATGGCCGCGCAGATACCGAACATCTTCGCGGGCAAAAACGCAGAAGGGAAACAAAAAAATGGAAATAAAAAAGAAAGCGACAGATCGAAACATTCTTGGAGAAAATCCCCCCACACCCCCCTTTGACAAAGGGGGGAAAGGGGGGATTTCAAAGTTGACTGATTCTTTCCCGAATCCTCTTCATTTGCTCTTCATCCCGCGGATCGCGGTTTTCTTTTTTATTCAGCACAAAAAGGGATTTTTCAAAAAACCGGCGGGCGAGTTTTTTATTCTGTTTTTTCAGGTACACCTCCGCCAGATGCTCGAGAATGGTCGGCTCGTCAGGGCTTAACCGGTTGGCCTTTTCCAGCAAATTCTGCGCCTGGTCGTACTCCCCTTTCTGAAAATAAATCCAGGCGAGGCTGTCCACAATATAACCATCGTCCGGTTTCAACTTGAGCGCCCGCTCAATCAAGCTTTGAGCCTCATCAAGATTCCTGCCATGCTCGGCATAAGTGTATCCGACAAAATTGAGCGCTGAAACATTGTCGGCATTCAGCTTGATAACCTCTTTCATATACCGGAGACTTTCTTCCCACTGCCCCGTTTTTTCCAGAACCACTCCGATGGAAAAAAGAAGGTTTTCGTTATTCGGAATTTGAACGAGTCCGGCTTTCAGTATTGCCGCCGCCTCGACATATTTCTTGTTGAGAACGTAAAGAGAGGCAACCAAGTCGTAGAAATCGGGCGTTTTGGGGCTCCTGCCCAGCGCCTTTTTTGAAAGTTCAAAGGCGCGCTCCATCTGGTTTAAGTTTTTAAGCAGAACCACCTGTCGGATCACCGCATCAACATAAAAAGTGGATTCGGGCTTGATTCCCGAAAACCGGACAAGAGCCTTTTCCACATCCTTTTTCTCCTGATAAAGAAGGCCGAGATAATAGAGAACACGGTCCGATTCCGGATTCGCTTTAAGCAGGTCCTCAAATTCATTAATCGCACGGTCGATCTCTTTCAGCTCATAATACAAAAGGGCCATCCGCGCCTGAACTGCGGTATCTGCCGGATCCAGCTCCATCAGCTTGGTTAGCACTTCGAGGGCCTTGCGATAATCTTTCTGCGCCAGGTGGATTTCGGAGATAATCTGCAAAATTTTTGGGTTATCCGGCTCGGCATCAAGCAGTTTCTGGTAGGCAGCCACCGCCTTGGCGTAATCTTTCTCCACAGTGGCGTAAATGCTCCCCAGATAAAAATAGGCCGAAAGGGCCTCGGGGTTTTCTTGAATCAATTTTTTGAGGACTCCCACGGCTTTTTGCGTTTCGTGCGACGCCATATACTCGCGCGAAAGCAACGTTGCCGCTTCTTCATTTTTTGGATCAAGGGCAATGGCCTTTCGATAGTGCAAAACAGAGCGGCTGGTGTTTTTCTGGGTGGAATAGATTTTGGCCAGAAGCAGGTTGAGCTCGGCATCTT
>MGLW01000004.1:0-627 GCA_001794905.1 Chlamydiae bacterium RIFCSPHIGHO2_12_FULL_49_11 | reverse complement strand
TGAGGAACTTTGCCCCCTGGAATACTGTCCCTTCCTTTTTCGGGGCATGAGCGCACGACGCCAATAAAAGAAAAAAGAGAAAAAAAAGGATGAGATTTTTCAAGGCTTATAACCCCAAAACATCGCCCATCGTGTAGAGGCCCGGTTTTTGGCCGACAATCCACTTGGCCGCCCGTAGGGCCCCATCGGCAAAGGTCGATCGGGAAGTCGCCACATGGCGGATTTCCAGCCGTTCTCCCGCCCCGCAATAGAAAACGGTGTGTTCTCCCACAATATCGCCGCCGCGAATGACCTGCATGCCGATTTCACGCGGATCACGTTCGCCGGTCATTCCCTGCCGGTGAAAATTGACATCCTGCGGGTAGCGGCGGGAAGTTGCCGCGGCCAATATTTCCGCGATCTTGACCGCTGTTCCTGAAGGGGCATCCTTTTTTTGGCGGTGATGGGCCTCGAGAATTTCAAGATCGTATCCGGCACCGAGGATTTTTGCCGCATCGGCCGCCAGTTTGAAAAGAGTATTCACCCCCACGCTCATGTTGGGTGAGAGGACAATTGGAATCTTCCGCGCCGTAGAGAGGATGACCGTTTCCTGATCGGCGGAAAGACCGGTTGTACCGATGACAATCG
>MGLW01000003.1:14290-14389 GCA_001794905.1 Chlamydiae bacterium RIFCSPHIGHO2_12_FULL_49_11 | reverse complement strand
GCCGGAGGGCTGATTTTCGGATTCGGACACGCCGTCTTGCGCGTCGAAGACCCAAGAGCCACGATCTTTTACCACTATGCAGAGAAAAATTTCCCCGAC
>MGLW01000003.1:13575-14264 GCA_001794905.1 Chlamydiae bacterium RIFCSPHIGHO2_12_FULL_49_11 | reverse complement strand
GCTGCGGGAAGCAGGCATCAAAGTGCTCAAAGAAAATCCGAAAGTGCAAGATCCTTATCCCAATGTAGATGCGATCAGCGGTGTGTGCCTTTCCCTTTCCGGATTTGACTTTCCTCGCTACTTTACGTTATTATTCGGCATGTCACGGCTTGTCGGGATTGCCCGGCAAATCGTATACGAGCGCCTTGAGGCGCGAGAAGGGAAGGGGCTTCCCATAGTACGACCAAAATATATTTATAGGCCCGGGTGATGTTTACTTTTGAAGAAATCGGCGCTCTTTTCAATCGCTCATGGCTCCATGCTTTTTCGAAGAAAAAGTTTCTCCTTACCCTTGTTTTTATGCTCATCGCCAGTTTCTTCTTTGTCTTCTGCGAATCGATCGCTCTGGAAGGCTCTTCCTGGGTCGCGATCAGTTTTTCTTTCTTGCCCGTTTTCTTGTGCGCGGGGCTTTTCCTCACCCTCGGCACCCTCATCATCCGGATGTATTTTCAGGAAATCAAAGGGGTGAAATACAAATTCGGCGACCTGATCAAGCAGTCGGTTCAAGTGGCCGTGGGCCTCTCGTACCTGACCGTGCCGTTTCTTTTGGCTTACGTGCTTCTCTGGGCGGCGCTCGGCGTCTTCTACCTTCTCCGTGAAATTCCCATGATCGGCGATTCGATCAGTGTCCTTCTTGTTTTTGGCCCTTT
>MGLW01000003.1:0-13543 GCA_001794905.1 Chlamydiae bacterium RIFCSPHIGHO2_12_FULL_49_11 | reverse complement strand
TTCTCACTCTTGCCCTTCTGTTCTTTGTGACGCCGCATGTGGCAGCCAAAAAAAACCTCGAATTCGGCTTGGTCGATGACATTTTGGACCGGCTCAAATCTAACCCGTTCGGAAATATTGTCCTTTTCCTCATCGGCTCATTTCCTCTTGTCGTCATGAGCCTCATCCTGTTTTCGGCGATGAGTCTGACCAAGACGAATTTTCTCACGGTCAAAGCGGTCATCGGCATGTCGATGGGGTCGATGATCATGATGATTCCGATCAGTTTGTGCCTGACTCCGTTCGTGATTTTCTTCTTCCACTTTGCCGTGGAAGGCTTTGCCCTTTACCAGCGCAGTAAAAAAACAGGTGCAGTCAAACAGGAAAACAAAGAGTGGAGTACGCCGTCCTAGGAGGCGGGCTGGCCGGTCTTTCGGTTGCCTACTTTCTTGCTAAACAAGGGGCGCGGATCACGATTTTCGATGACGGAAAAGGCGGTGCATCTTCCGTTCCCTCCGCTTTTCTTCATCCCTTTGTCGGCAAGTGGCACCGGAAGAACCACTTTGCAGAGGAGGCGATGGAAGCTTCCTGTTCTTTAATTGATGTAGTCGAACAAGAGACGGGGAAAGCCGTTTCGTGCAAAACAGACATGATTTGCGATGCGATCGAAAGCGCAGATGACTTGTGGATTGAAAGGACCTCTTCCCATGTCCTCATCCGGGGCGGACGTGTCGTTTACATGGGCAATTACCTTGCCGCACTTCGGAGTATCATTCCCCATCGGAGCGTCGTTGCCCCCATTTCTTCCCTCGACTCTTTTGACGTATTTGATCGGGTCGTTGTCGCGCTCGGAAAAGGCACTTTAGACCTTCTCCCAATGAAAGGATTTTTCCTTGTAAAGGGGCAAATGGTCTCCCTTGCCAAAAATCCGTTCGATACGCGGCTACCTCTCCTTTCATCCCTCCATCTTTCTGAGGACGCTGAGGGCCGGTTTTGGCTGGGCAGTACGTACGAGCACACCGGGGAAGAAGCAGCAGACATCGGTGCTGCCTTGCGATACATGGGCCCGAGGATGGAACTCATGGGCCTTTCCGTGAAAGAGGCTGACACCACCGGTATTTTCAGTGCTTTTCGCGTTGCCCGTTCAGGAACCTATTTGCCCTTTGCCGAACCGATTTCGGAGCACATCGCGGTTTTCACCGGTCTTGGTTCTCGCGGCCTTCTCTACAGTGCCCTCTTCGGCCGCCGCCTTGCCGCCGCCTTCGGCTAAATTGGTATAACCTTCTATGGACGGTATAATTCTTCTTTGATAAACTGCGCTCCTTATGGACGGGAAAGTGCGGTTTTTGGGAACGGGAGCGTCGCTCGGCGTGCCGCTCGTCGGGTGCAAGTGCCCTGTCTGCATCTCGCACGATCCCAGGAATAAGAGATTGCGCTCGAGCATTCTTGTTATGGTGCGCGGGAAAAATATCCTGGTCGATGTGTCGGTCGACTTTCGCGCGGCGGCGCTCGCAAACGGGATTTCCCGGATTGACGGTGTTATGATCACTCATGCGCATCAGGACCACATCGGCGGCATTGACGACCTCCGTGCCGTGATAAAGACGCTTGTAAGGAGCATTCCGATGGTTATGTCGAAAGAAACGGCCGAAGAACTCTCGATCCGCTTCCATTATTTTATGCACTGGTTTGAAGTGAAGGTGCTCGAAGAAAAATATGGAGAAGGGGAGATTCTGGATGTGCCCTTCCGTTTCATCAGCTACCGGCAGCAGGAAGTGGCCGTGACCGGTTTTTGTTTCGGCAACCTTGCCTATGTGACCGATATCCGCGAATATGAAACGTCGGTGTTTGAATATTTACAACAAATCGATACGCTCATTCTCGGGGCTATTCATGAAGAGGGAACGCACATGCATTTTTCTCTCGATGAGGCTGTTGCCTTTGCAAAAAAGACGAGTGCACGCAAGGTATACTTGACTCATCTTTCTCACGAAATCAATCATGAGAAGAAAAATAGCGAGCTGCCGCCCGGATTTGAACTTGCCTATGACGGATTGGAGGTGGGCTTTGCATTCCGATAAAAAATCACACGAAGGGCTCCGTTTTGAACTGGACAAGTTGAAGTCGGCGATTCTTATCACCACATATCCGTCAGGCGGAAGCAGGCTCGGAGTGGAAGATCTGATTGCTGAGCTCGAGTCGCTTGCCGTGACGTACGGCCTCGTAACAAGGCGCAAACTATTTTGTCCGATCAAGGAATATTCGGCAGCAACGTTCATTGGTAAAGGAAAGGCGGAAGAGATTGCCGAAATATGCGAAGCGGAAAAAATCGACCTTGTCATTTTCGATGACGAAGTCTCTCCCAATCAGGAAAAAAATCTCGAAGAAATCATCCGCCGCCCCGTACTCACACGTTCCGCACTTATCCTGGAAGTGTTCCATCAACGGGCCAAAACGAAAGAGGCGATGCTGCAGGTCGAGCTTGCACAAAGCGAATATCAGCTCCCGCGACTGAAGAGGATGTGGACGCATCTGTCGCGCCAACGCATGTCGGGATCGGGCCGGGGCCCACTCCGCGGAGAAGGGGAGAAGCAAATCGAATTAGACCGCCGTATCATCAAAGAAAGGGTGAGTACCCTCAAACGGGAAATCAAGCAGGTAGCAAAGCAGCGGGGTGTGGAGCGCAAGGCGCGCAAGAAAAGCGCGATTCCGACCTTTGCCATTGTAGGTTATACTAACGCCGGCAAGTCGACGCTGCTCAATCGCCTGACCGATGCGCATGTGTATGTTGAAGATAAACTCTTTGCTACGCTCGATACAACGGCACGCCGCTTTACCCTTCCCAATCACCAGCAAATCATCCTCATCGATACGGTAGGGTTCATTCGCAAACTTCCCCACCTTCTGATAGCCGCATTTAAAAGCACTCTGGAAGAGTCGATCTATACCGACTCGCTCCTCCACATTGTGGATGCTTCCGATCCGAAGGCCGAGATTTACATTCAGGAAACGGAAAAAGTGCTCCACGAGCTCGGAGTGGTTGATAAGCCGGTGATTTTTGTGTTCAACAAGTGTGACCGTGTGGAAAATCCGATCCATCTGAAAAGGCTCTCTTCGTTGTATCCGAATTCGGTTTTCATTTCTGCCAAAGATGGGACCGGTTTTGACTCTCTTTTCATAATGATGGAAAAAGAGGTGCAAAGGCTCCGGCAGGTGGTTGACCTTCGCATTCCCCAAGAAAAGTATGCTTTGGTGCACGCCGTACTGCAGGAAGGGCGCGTGATTCAGATGGAGTATGAAGAAAACGACATTTTGATGCGGGTGGAAATTCCCACCGCCCTGGAAAAAAAACTGGCCCCTTTCTATGTAACGCGTGAAGTGGAAACCGAATGAAAGCGATGGACAGGGACCAGCGTCCGCGGGAAAAACTCGCCGCTCGGGGAGAGGAAAGTCTTTCAGATGCGGAGCTTCTTGCCATTATACTGGGGAGCGGGACGAAAGAACTTTCGGTACTCGAACTGGCACAATCGCTTTTGGAACGGTTCGGAACGCTCCACGCCCTTTTTCTTGCTTCTCAGGAAGACCTCATGGAGCATCACGGGATTGGTACGGTTAAAGCGTTAGAGCTCAAAGCGGTTTTTTCCCTCGCCCGCCGCTTTTCCGATTTTTATCAAAAAGAGCCCGGCCGCATCGCTGCAAGTGAGGATGCTTATCTGATGGTACGCGATCTCTTCTATGAAAATGACAAGGAAAAAGTGGTTTTGCTTTTTCTCGATACGAAAGAGCGGATGATCGGAAGGCATCTCTTAAGTATCGGAACTTTGAACCGGGTCCTGATTCATCCGAGAGAGCTTTTTACCGAAGTGCTCAAAAGGCACGCCCATTCCTATTACCTTTGTCACAACCATCCCACGAACGACCTCTCTCCTTCGAAAGAAGACCTGAGAATCACCGACCATCTCATCAAAGGCTCCGAGCTTTTGGACGTGATTTTACAAGATCATCTCATTTGCGGCGCGGGCGGATTCTACTCTTTTAAGCACCATCGAATCTTTACACTAATGAAAAACTAGTGGCGGAGCTTGCGGTTTTTTTGTAGTGTGACGGAAAAGGGATTCTGTACACCGATGCGGCTTTTTTTTGCGGCTCTTTTGCTTGCGGCCCTTCTCCAAGGCGAGGAAAAAATTTTCATTCTCGATGAGAAAGAGCAAGTTCTCTCTTCGGGAAACGAACTTCTCGGAACTTCGCCTCTTCGCTTGAAAACAGGTGCTGCGCTTCATATAACGGCACCCGGAACGGAAATTCGCGGCCCGGTGGAACTTGCTCCCGTTACGTCGGTGACGGTAGAGGCGGGTTCCGATGCGACCTTCCTCGAAAAAGTGGACGGCCTCGGAGGGCTTGTCAAACGGGGCTGCGGCAGACTCACACTCACAAAACCCGTAACATGCGAGTCGGGAACCGTTTTGTCCGAAGGCACACTTGCCTTAAAAGGGAGCGGGGTCCATCTTGGCCGGGAAAGATGTCAGATTGAGGGAGGGGATCTTACTTTTTTGGAAGGAGATGTGACGCTTGCTAATCCGTTCCGTCTCAGCGGTGACTTTACCTTGTGGACCGAGGGGGGGAGTGCTGTCCTCGAGGGGGACATCCGCGGGAGCGGCAAACTCATCAAGCGCGGCATCGGCACGGTCACCCTCTCAAATGAGGCTTCTTTTACCGGCGAAACGGTGGTGCTGGGCGGAACGCTCATTCTGAACTCGAGGGCACAAAGGATCGGAACCGGCCCCGTTTCCCTCATGGAAAAAGGAAGAATTGCATTTCATGGAAGGGAGGAGCCGTTTCTCTCGGACCTCATGCAGGTCGGAGAGGGGGCGATCGATGTTCTGGAAGGAAGCGCGGAGCTCACGGGACGGGTCGAGGGTTCCGGGACGTTGTACAAAGGGGGAGCGGGCAGGCTTGTTATACACGACCTTTCCGGATTGGAAGGGAAGATCCTGCTTGAAGAGGGGTGTTTAGCCTTGAAAGACAAGGAGGCGCTAAAGGCCATCTCCATTGAGATCGGGCATAGGGCGCGCCTGGCATTGGAAAATCAAACCGTGGAAGCATCTGTCACATTGGCAGGGGATGCGGTTATAGAGGTGGAAGCAGGGGAAGTGGTCCTTGCCGGCTTAGTTGGGGGCGGAGGATCCCTCATTAAGACGGGAAAGGGAATGCTCTGTCTCCGACAAAAAGGGGGATATGCGGGAACGACCTCCGTCCGGGAAGGCTCGCTGTTTTTAGATTGCGGGATGTGCGGGCCGGTTATACTTGAAGATGCTGCTACCCTAGGACTTATGTCCGACGGTGTCGTGCCGATTTCGGTCAGTCAAAACGCGACAATAGAAGTACAGAATACGGTAGCACTAACGGGGGCCCTCATCGGCTCTAGTGCATCCCTTACCAAAACGGGAAGTGGAGAACTCTCCCTTTCCGACATCGATGCCTTTTCCGGAACGATTACTGCAAAAGAAGGAAAACTCACGTTTTGTCATCATGCTCTCCATGAAAACGTGCTTGTAACACTGTGTCATCAGACTGAACTCTGGCTGCAATCCCAGAAGGTGCCAAGTCATATTGCCGTTGAAGGAGAGACGGCATTTCATCTGGAAGAGGGAAGCCACCGATTCCACTCTTTTTCCGGGAGCGGGATTGCTCAAAAGACAGGACCCGGAACCATTCTCTTGCAAGAGCCATGCGACGATTTTACGGGAGCCCTGGAAATTCATGAAGGAAAGTTGGATCTCGATCGCGGCGGACTGGGATGCAAGAGTCAGCTATACCTGCATCCGACAGCACGTCTTTCGGGAAACGGTTTTCTGGGGCACCTCGTCAGCAGCGGAACGGTTTTTCCCGGCCACTCCATCGGAACGATTGAGATTGCAGGAGATTATACGCAACTGACAGGCGCCGTATATATCGCAGAAATTGATAACAAGGGACGCTCCGACCTTCTCGATGTGTCGGGAGCGGCGTCTCTGGACGGCACGCTCGAAGTGATCCTTCTCGGCACATCGTATGTAAAAGGGCGCACCTACACGCTTCTTCAGGCAGAAGGGGGCATCAGCGGCACATGGAACAGCACGAATCTCGGGACTCTTCCCCTCACTCTCAATCTAATTTACACTCCGAATAGCATCCTTCTCACAGTGATACAAAACGACTTTTTCGTGAATAAAACGATTGACCGGTACAATCCATTGCAAGTGAACAATTTTCTCGAAACGTTTGTCACTAATGATTCAACGGGCCTTCTCTCCATTGTCGAGAACGATCTCGACAGCCTTGATTCGGCAGCGCTCACAAACGCGCTCGATAGCATGCAGCCGTCGATCTTCGGTGCGCTCAGCCTTCTCAGGCAGGAAGTGATGAGTTCGATCTTCGATATCGTGCTCCACACACGTCAAGTGTGCCGGAAGCATCTTTTCGACGTGTGGTTTACCCCCTTTGCCGATACCCAAACGGTGCGTGCATACGAGAAAAAGTTTGGCGGATTCTTCAACCTGAACAAAGGGTTTCAAACGGCAAATTTCGGCGGCGCGGTTGGCTTTGATGTGATGCCGGTAGATGATCTCCTTCTTGGAATTTCAGGCGGATATTTCTACAGCTCGCTCCGATGGAAGAAAGATTACGGTTCCAAAGGGGAGGACAACTCCGGATTTATGGGGCCGTACATGCATTGGACCGCTTTGCACACGGTGCTCGACATTGCCCTGATGGGCACCTTTGACAAAGTACATTTATCCCGCGGCATGCAGTTTGCTACAGTGAATGCCACTGCAACGAATTCACACTGGGGATATTCTTTCGATACCCATATTGGGATGGCCTACAACGCCCTTCTCGGAATTACAACCGTGAAACCGTTTTTCCATTTCGACACCGACATTCTTTGGCGCCAAGGGTTTACCGAAACGGGAGCCGAAAGTTTGAATCTGCACGTCAAACACAGCCGCGACGTTTACATCCGTCCCGAACTGGGACTCGAAGTGAGTGTGGATGTGAAAAGAGGGCACCATTGCTTTCGTCCCGAGGTAGCCCTCAGCTGGGTCTACATAGCACCTCTCGGAGTTCCGACAAGAATGCCAAGTTTCCAAAACTATTCGACTCCCTATTTCGATGTGGTCACCTATTCGAAAAGTTATAATTTGGCCTCTCTCCGTGTGGGGATCGATGCAAGGTATTCCGACCTTTTCAAATGGTATGGCGCTTTCCGCGGCAGCCTCGCGCCTAAATACCTTTCTCTGGATTTTGCGCTGGGCTTTCAATTCGACTTTTAGACGGTTTCTCGGGGACGAGGAAGTTTTCGCGCACCAGTTTAACCGAACCGGAGGCCATCATTTGGACGGCAAGAAGTGCGATGAGGAGGCCGCCAAGGCGTTCAAAGGCCACCAGTCCTTTTTCTCCGACGAGGTATTTCACATAAGAGCAAGAAAGGACGATGATAAAAGACGGGAGCCACGCAAGGAAGACGGTAAAAAGGATCTTCCACATCACCGGCTCATAGGTGGCAAAAAGCATGATCGACGTGATGCTTCCCGGCCCGGCGAGAAGGGGGATCGCGATCGGGACGACAAACGGCTCGTGCTGCACGGGGCGCATGGTTGTATTTGCGTCGCTCGGTTTGGGGAAAATCATGGTAAGCGCAATGATGAGGAGCAAGATGCCGCCCGCAAGCCCGATCACGGCGGGAGTGATTCCGAGGAAGTCGAGGACCGTTTGCCCGAAAAAACCGAACATGAGTAAGATCCCGAGGGCGATCAGCATTTCTCGAATAATTATAATCCTTTGCCTGTGAGGTGAATACGGCTTTAACATAGCCACAAGGGCGGGGATGCTCCCCAAGGAATTGAAGACGAGAAACAGGGTGAAAGCAAACGAAACAACACTCATGAAATTAAGGACACCGGCTTTTTTCTTTTTTTTAAAGGAAATACGGAATTATAATCTATGCCATCATGAAGAAATTCAAAATCGCAACCCTCGGATACCGGAGAAACCAAACCGAATTGGATGCATATCAAACTCAACATGAGTCGTTTGCATTCTCAACCGCAGGTGATGAAGAAAAGGCCGTGGAAGAAAATACCCTATTCGGGCTGCTTGGAAAAATGATGTGATTAAGATTCGTGAGAAAATTACCCCCTTTACGCACGAAATCGGAAGCACCGTATGGGTTCCCTACACGGACTGTTTTGTCCGTGTCTATCCGGCAAAATTGTTTGTGGGAGATAGGGGAATCGATCTTCCCGTGAAAGGCCCGGTTAAAAAATTCACCGTGCTCCTCAATTTGGAGCAGGGAAGAGTTGAGGTGTTTGGGGAGGGGCGCGACGGGTTTTTTCAGCTGAATATATTTGGCGAAAATAACCGGCTCGTCATCAGGATGGTGCGCGGAGAGAAAAAAGAATGGACGCTACCGTGTGAAACAATTTTACCTTTTCCGAAAGAAAAACTCCTCCTGGGCTCTTTGAAAAAGTTGGAATGGGAAAAAGTAGCGAGCCGGTTCGACCTGCGCGAGTGGTATCCGATCCTCTTCCTCATGGGGCAAATGGGGCCGAAAGCGCCGCATCCTCTTGACGCTGCTCCGGCGCACCTTTTGGGATATCTGTCTTCATTTTTGAAAGCGGAAACGGGCGATGTGCAATTTCAGGGGCTCGATCTCAGGCCTCTTCCCGTTCCTCTTTTTTCTCTCTACCATGCGTTTTTCCAATCGATCAGGAACCGTTTCATCGTTGCAGACGGAAAAAAGATCGAGCTTCTTCCAAAGGTTGTCTCTCCGTTCGATCGCGGACGGATGGTCGGGGTGCATACCGATTTCGGAACTTTGGACATGCAGTGGAGCGGATACAAGCTCAAAACGTGCATTTTCCGCTGCACCCAAAATGCCGAGATTGTTCTTGTATCCAAACTGCATAAGACGTGCGGCGTGCGGCTTTACCTCAAACAAAAGCGACGCCTGTTTGTACTGGACAGGCCCTTCGAACTCAAGGCGGGGTCGATTTACCTGCTAGACAAATTTGAAAGCTAAGCTTATACATACTCTATATGTATAATGAACTTTTCGAGCATTCGTGTCGTAATCCCGAAATGCTTCTTGGCCTCAAAGATAAGACCGTGACTATTTTGGCTCCTAACCGGAAAGAACTCGTGTTTCTATATGGGCGCGATGTAGTTGCGGCCACCATGGTAGATGAACGGGGCGTGTTTTCGTACACCTTTTCGGAAGAGGTCGGCAAATTCGGTTATACGCTTCTATTTCCCGACGGTGCATCCTACTTTGACCCGTACAATTTTTCGATCATCACCTCAAAAGAGGACGAGTACTATTTTGCGCAAGGGGTCCACTACACTCTTTTTGAAGTGCTCGGAGCGAAAATTTTGGAACATGAAGGGATTCTAGGTACCCGGTTTTCCGTCTGGGCTCCGAAAGCAAAGTCGGTCGCCCTGATTGCCGATTGCAACAGCTTTGAAGCGGGATATCATCCGATGCGCCGCATTGGCGATTCGGGCATTTGGGAGCTCTTTTTTTCCAAGCCTCTCGAAGGGATGCTGTATAAATATGCCGTTTATTCCGATACGGGCGGCGTTGTGTACAAAACCGATCCTATGGCGAGGGGATATGAGCTCAGGCCGCAGACGGCGGCACGAGTATGCAAAGAGACGTTTGTCTTTACCGACGAGGCTTGGATGAAAAACAAGCCGGCGGTGAAACATGAAGTGCTCAGCCGGCCCATCAACGTGTACGAAATGCACCTCGGATCGTGGAAGCGCTCTAGCGGAGAGATCAATTACCGCACCCTTGCGCACCTGCTTGCCGAGTATCTCAAGGAGATGTCGTTTACCCACGTCGAGATTCTTCCCGTGTGCGAGCATCCCCTGGACGAATCATGGGGCTACCAAGTGACAGGCTATTTTGCACCTACTTCGCGGTACGGAAACTATGACGACTTTGCCTACTTTGTCAACCACCTGCATGAAAACGGGATCGGAGTGATTTTGGACTGGACCCCCGGCCATTTCCCCGCCGACGGTTTTGCCTTGCGGGAGTTTGACGGAGGGCCTCTCTACGAGAAAAATCACGATGTGATGCGCTGGCACCCCGAATGGGATACCCTCATTTTCGATTACGAAAAACCGGAAGTCGTCGCCTTTCTTCTCTCTTCCGCCTTTTTCTGGGTTGAGAAGCTTCACGTCGACGGACTTCGCGTTGATGCGGTGCAATCGATCCTCTACCTCGACTACTCCCGTCATGGCACGGCGTGGGTTCCCAACCAATATGGAGGGCCTGAAGATTTGGCGGCGATCGAATTTCTCAAGCATCTCAATTCGATGATGGCGAAAAGGAGCGCGTCTGCCATCATGATTGCCGAAGACGCTTCCCTTTACCCTTCCGTCACGATCCCTACCTATCAGGGTGGACTCGGTTTCGATCTCAAGTGGAACATCGGCTGGATGAACGACACCCTCCGCTTTTTCGTCAAAGATCCCGTGTACCGCAAGTACCACCTGCAAGAGCTCCTGAATACCTTTACCGAAGTGTTTCGTGAAAAATACATTCTCCCCCTTTCTCATGATGAGGTGGTGCACGAAAAAAAACACCTCATCTTAAAAATGCCGCTCGACATGTGGCACAAGTTCGGACATATGCGCCTTTGTTATTCGTATGCCATGTGCCATCCCGGGAAAAAGCTCTTCTTTATGGGGATCGAAATTGCCCAGATAGAAGAATGGGATCCGCACAAAGAGCTTCCGTGGCATTTGCTCCAAGAAGAGAATCACAGGAAGTGGTTCAACTTCGTCAAATACATGAACCGATTTTATCTCAGTGAGCCGACCCTATGGCAGACCGACTTTGATCCCGGCTCGTTCGAGTGGGTGCACCAGCATGTCGACCGGTCGATCATTGCCTATATCCGGAGAGGAGAGAAGCGTCTCTTTTTCGTGCACAATTTTACGCCGATGTATTATGAAAACGAATTTATTCCCCTTCGGAATGCCTCCACGATCCGCGAACTCCTCAATACGGACGGAATGGACTATGGCGGCGGCGGCGTCATGAACGCAAGCATCCGGATTGAACCGGGCACCGGCGTGTGGCTTACTCTGGCCCCTCTTTCCAGCCTCATCTGCGAGTTGGATTAGGTTTGCCGAAGAAACGGTCGGTAAAGTAGAGGGGGCAATATTGGACAGCGTTTTTATTACCGATATTAAGGCGTTTAGAACTTAAAATGATTTGCAGGGGCGGCCGGTATTTTTCCCGAAAAGATTGTAAGCTCTTTGCTTTTGTGAGAGTGCCTGATTTGACCTCTACCGGAACCGCTTTGCCGCCGATTTCAAGGAGGAATTCGATTTCGGCATTTCCTTCTTGCCAACTATAGAGAAGGGGGGTGGTACGCAGCAATAGTTCCTGCGCAACAAAGTTTTCAACAAAATATCCCTTGTAACTGCCGTAATCTCCGTCAAGAATGGCTTTGGGCGAGAGGCTTGTCATGAGTCCCAGCATTCCTACGTCAAATACGAGTAATTTAAAGCAGTTTTCTTTTGCGTAGGCTTGAAAGGGAACCAGAGCCGATTCCACAATCGGAATTTTGAGGATCATGCCGGTGGCTTCCAGCCAATCGATGGCCCCGGCCAATCTGTCGTAATGTGATATTCCCGGCACAACTCCTTTAAATTTGAATCGGCGGATCGAGCCGTCTTGGGCATGGCTCATTTGTGCAGGAACTGACTGAAAGACTCGATTGATATGCATTGCATTGACTTTTCCTGCATGTTTGGCAATATCGGCGTAATAAGAAAGAAGAAGGTCGCTTTGCTTTTTTCGGACCAGAGAGAAGGCTTCCGTTATATCACCTTTATGTTGGCAGTAAGTGGAAACCGCTTCAGGAAGCCCTCCGACCACGAAATAATGTTTTAGTTCTTGGAGGAGATGCTCATGAACCGCACTCGGGATTGCAGAATTCGATGTGATATTTTTGAAATAAGGGAGAGACTTGTCATTCTGCGCTGTCAGAAATTCTTCGAATGACATTGGCCTTAGTGTTTCGAAATCGACTTTTCCGACGGGAAAAGAGGAGCTTCCGAGCGAAAGACCTAGAAGCGATCCTGCAGCGCAAAGGTGCAAGTTCGGGCATTCTTCCCTGAAGTATTTTAGTGAGGTGAGAGCCCGGGGAGCTTCTTGAATTTCATCAAAAATAACAAGATCTTCTCCCGGTCGGATCGGTTTTTCCAGAAAAAAAGCAAGATCACTGAGGATGCGCGTGGGGACGAGGTCGGGTTCAAAAATAGAGGCAATTTGAGGCTCTTTCTCAAAGTTGAGATAGTGGACACCGGAAAAATATTTCTTTCCGAATTCTAAGAGAAGAGTTGTTTTTCCAACTTGCCTGACTCCCTTTAGAAGGAGAGGTTTTCTTTGCGGATCGGCTTTCCAGGCGATCAGTTTTTCCATCATGAAGCGTTGCATGGCACGAATGTATCAAAAAGTGACAAATTTGTCACTTTTTCGTACGAATAAATGACAAATTTGTCACTTTTTAGGATTGATATAACGGGATGTTGAAAAATTTTGGAAAATGGAAGATACTTTCTTTTGCGATGACAAAACAGGGCGATGTTACATACGAGATGTATCAGGAGCTGGTCGAGGAGGCCAAGCATCACAACAAGCTATACTACATTGATAACGCGCCGGAGATTTCCGATTACGAATTTGACAGGCTCTTGAACCGGATTGAGGCAATCGAAAAAGAGCACCCCGACTGGCTCATCGATTCTTCCCCGACGGCCAAGGTCGGCTCCGACGTGTCGAAGGGATTCAAGACGGTAGCGCACACTTCGCCCATGCTCTCCCTTGCAAATACTTACAGCGAAGAGGAGCTCGGCGCTTGGGTGAAGCGGATGCAAAAGTTTCTCGAGAAAAAGGAGCCGGCGTTTCATGCCGAGTTGAAAATCGACGGGGTTGCCGTTGCCGTGCGCTACAAGAAGGGGAAACTTGTCCGGGCGATCACGCGCGGAGACGGAACGAAAGGGGACGATGTGACCCAAAATGCCCGTGGAATCGAGAATCTGCCTCATACGCTGAAAGGAAAGTTTCCGGACGAGCTAGAGGTCCGCGGCGAAATTTTCATACCGCACGCCGTGTTCCAGAAGTTGAACCGCGAAAAAGAAGAGGCGGGGGAAATGGTCTACGCCAATCCGAGAAATGCCGCCTCGGGCTCGCTGAAACTCCTCGATTCCAGCGAAACGAAGAAACGGTGTTTGCATATCAAAATATACGATGTGGACGGCAAGAGCGGCATTTTGCAACAGAGCGAAGTTGCTCCCCTTTTGGAGAAGATGGGGCTTCCCGTCTTCGATGACGATGAGCGGAAACGGTGCACCAATTTACAGGAGATTTTGGCATTTGCACGCATGGTAGAAAAAAAGCGGCGCGCCGTGGCGTTCGATATCGACGGGATTGTCGTCAAGCTCGACGATATTCGAGCAAGAGGGCCGATCGGGGCGACGGGGAAGACGCCGCGCTGGGCGGTTG
>MGLW01000002.1 GCA_001794905.1 Chlamydiae bacterium RIFCSPHIGHO2_12_FULL_49_11 | reverse complement strand
GGCGGCGGAGCGGGACTTGGAGGGGCAATTTTTCTTAATACCGGGTCCATTACTTTCACGGGCAATTGTAGTTTTAGCAGTAACACTGTTACAAAAGGCAGTGCCGGAGGCAGCGGAGCAACTGACGGCGCAGCTGCAGGTTCCGATGTTTTCTTAATTTCAAGCGGGACGCTTGTTGTAAATCCGGCAAGCGGGGAAACGGTCACCTTTTCCGGAACGATTGCCGACGACAGCTCTACATCTCTTCCCTCGGGCGGCAGTTATACGCCGGGTGCGGGCGCGGGCGCTTCGATTACAAAATCCGGGGTGGGAACTCTTGTCATGGCCGGAGCCAGCACATTTGCCGGCGGGGCAACTGTGAGCGCCGGAGTGATGAACGTGACGGGTTCAATGTACGGCGGGGCGACGGTCAATTCTAACGGTACGTTGAAAGGGACCGGTACCGTCTATGGGGCGACGACCGTTTCGGGAACAATCCAACCGGGAGCATCGATCGGCACTTTGACCCTTGCGTCACTTGCCTTGCAGGACGGATCAACGATTGCCGTTGAAATCAGCCCCACAAATGCTTCCAAGATTAGCGTAACCGGAGCGGCTACCGTGACCGGATCGATCACCGTTGCCGTCACTGAAGGTGCCGGAGCATATACATCGAGTACTTATACGATTTTGTCCGCAGATTCGCTTTCGGGAAGTGCCACGTACACCATCACCAACCAAAAAAGCGGATTTTCCTACTCGATCGGACAAACAAGCACTCTCCTCCAATTAGTCATCAGTAGTTTTACTCACGACACAATCACGACTACTTTCCTTACGGGAAATAATCTTATCGTGGCAAACTACATCAATACTTTCACGACGTCAGAAGCACTCGCGCCGGTTTTCACCAGTCTCTATGCTTTAAATACGGCGCAGTTGAATGCGGCCCTGGAAGAAATCGATCCTGCCCGGAATGCTTTCGGTACTTATGCGGCGCAAACAACTGCTTTTTCACTCAGTAGTGTCGTATCAAACCGCACGGGAGACCGAAGATTCCTCCATACGATGCAGCATAGCGGCATGAAAATGACCGCAATCTCCGAACCCATTGAAAATCTTGTAGCGGGGAGCGGAGTTCCTTACGGAAGCGGGGAAAAAAGCGACGATGATTTTACCGTATGGATTTCGGCTCTCGGGGAATTTTCACACTTTAGAGCACAAAACCAAACACCTTCTTTTACCGTCAACACTGCCGGTACACTGATGGGTCTCGATGCGATACGTTATGACAACATTTTTCTCGGCGGCGCGGTCGGATATGCCGCGATTAAAGTAAATGAATCGGACGGAGACGCCTGGTTAAACGATTTTACTGCGAGTCTTTATAATTCGATCTATCTTTGCAATTTCTATCTCGATTTTGCTTTGTGGGGAGGATACATCCACGTGAATAGAAAGCGCATTGTGGCATTTCCCGGATATCTCGGCATCGCCGAGAGCAGCACCTACCAATTGCAATTCACACCCCATTTCGGATTCGGTTACGATATCCCCAAACCGTGGGGAACAGTCACGCCTTTTGCCCAATTTGATTGGGCGATCGATTACGAGCATAGCTTCACCGAATCAGGAGGGGGCGTTCTCGGCATGCGTCAACCGGGCCACACCACATCAATGCTCCGTAGCGAACTGGGCATTGCTGCCGTACAAATATGCATAATCTCTCCAAGCCGCACCTTGTTTTTCCGGGAAAAAATCTCGTACGTGAACCAAGCTCTCTTCAATACCGGATCTGTCACCGCCTATCTTGTCGGCGAGGGCAGCTCTTTTACCGTTTCTACTCTGAATAAAATTCAAAACCTTGTTGTGCCCGCTCTCGAAATCTTTTATCAAATCCGCCACGGGGTCTTTCTTTCCCTTCTCTATCAAGGTCAATTCGGCAGCAACTACATCGACAATGCCGTCCTCTTCAAAATCGGCAAAACCTTTTAGTGCGTTATGTGTGCGACTGCCACACGGTGGAACGGCCCTTGCCAAGACTTGTCAGGAGTCCTCTTTTTTTCAACTCGGCCAGATCATACCGAAGCATGCGGTCCGAAACGGGTTCGGAGAGTTTTTCTACAATGGCTTTAAATGACATGTTTTTAGTTCCTCTTAGCAGAGAGAGAATTTCTTGTTGTCTCGCGCTAAGTTGACCTTTGACAGAAGGAAGAGAGCGGTTTTTCCCGAAGGAGAAGAAAGTAACGCGTACAGAGGTTCCAAACTCTTCCCATTCCGGCTCGGGATAATGATTTTCTCGGCATGTATCTATGACTCGTTTATAACCGCTTCCCCATTCTTCCATGAGTTTTAATTCATGAAATATACGAGCGATCACCCTATTTCTGATACGGCTTACCCCTGCTTTTAAATCGTCTAAAGTAAACCCGAAGGGGAGCATCCCCGGATTTTGGATTTCGAGGCGGTTATCAAAAACGGCAACTTGAATCGTAGATCCACCGATAGCGTAGTCTGCATGAACGAGAGCATTGATTAACACTTCACGAATGGCAAGCTCGGGATATTCGGGAATATCTTTCCGGCGAAAGTGCTGAAAGTCTGCACCTAGACGTGTGTTGCGGGCAATAAATTTTGGCACTTCAAGGATAGCATCTAAAATGGTTCCTTCAACCTCGAACTGGTCTATGATATGAGCTTTATCCACTCCTCTAAAACGTGCACATCTTACTCTTGCATCGGGCACATATTTATTTCGAAATTCCTCCGTACCGAAAAGAATAAGTCCCCCTATGGAAGGGACTACTTTGTCGCTGACGCAAGTTACAATTCCCAGAGAGTGGCATTTTTTTTCATCGATCTCCCGTTTTGCGGCGTTAAAAACTTCTCTGATTTGATCAAAATTGAGAGCTTTTAATGTCAGTTCTGGAATTCCTTGTTGGTCGTAGGAAAGATTCGTGACAGAGCGTTTTAATTCTTCGATCATTTCAGGGCCGGCGGGTCTGCTGGTAGAACCTAAGCGAATATATACTCCATTTGGGGTGCCTTCTTTTTTCAGATAGAAAGGCCCTCTCCAATGGGGTACTTTGATGACAATGATGGTTTTCTTTTGTACTGTAGCAATTTCGATTTCCGGCAAAATGGAAGGAAAAATGGAATCGGCGATTACGTTTGCAAGCATTTCCTCAGCTAGAGATACATTTTTAACTCCAATGACTTTATGTTCCGATGAGATTCCTATAATTAATGTGCCCCCGGCAGTATTTGCAAAGGCTACAATTGTTTTTAAGATAGGGAGTATCGAGGAGAGATCTCTTTTAAACTCAAGTATCTTAGACTCATGGTTTTTTATTAGTTGTAACAGATCTTCCATAAGGAAATTATCCTGCAATATCCTGCAATATCCTGCAATATCCTGCAATATCCTGCAATATCCTGCAATAAAAAAATCCATAGTTTTTATCGATTTTTTTTTGCAAAATCTTAAACGAAGTGGTACCATGTTTGCTATGGAAGCGCTTTTCAGTGACGTGGTTGCATCAAAGGATTTTCTGTGGCGAGAGAAGCTGGACCGTACTGCCGCTTTTGCGGCCAGCATCGCAAATATTGCGGTTGTGCCTTTGATGATGGGTGGGGAGGTATTATCTCTTTTGAGCACGGTATTGAGTATTCCTTACCACCTTGCTTTTTCAAAAGTCACGGTGAAGGAAGAATGTGCCCGGGCGGGGGCAAAAGCTTTGCTCCATATCATTGCGATTGTGATGATCGCGGTTGCCGCCATTGCAATGCTCGTATCGGTGATTGCCCCTTACGGGGATGTCGAGGTGCGTTTGTGGGGCGGCCTTCCCATCGAAATGGTACGGGCAAAAATAAAGGCTCTCTCGTGGTCTACCTTGCATGATATCGAGTATGATTTAGGACACTAGAGTGTGCCGTCAAAGATGTGTTCTGCATCTCCGTGCATCCAAAGATTCCCCGCATGATCCGATTGGAATGAGGTGATGCTACCGCTTTTGTGCACGATTTCCTTGTGGCCGGAAAGGGTTGCCAAAGCAGCTGCGCCGCTCCCGCAGGCGAGCGTTTCTTCCTCTACTCCACGCTCAAACGAACGGAGACAATTGTTTTCGGCAAAATGGATGTTGGCGTCCGGATACCGCTTTTTAAGCCGGGAGGCGAAAGCCGGAAGCTGAGGATCGCAGAGGGTTCGTGTAATATCAATGATATGTGTGTTCAGAAGGGCGGCGTGGTAAAGACCCTCTTCCAGAGGGCGCACGGTGACGGGGGGAAGGCCGATCCATAAGCGGCCGTCCTTCTCCTGAATCGGGAAGGAAAAAAGGGGGCCTTCGATGAGGCAATCTTCCCCGAGAATAAGAGCAAGACATTTAAGGGCATTGCCGCAGATCGGCGCGGGGGTAGCATCGCTATTAAAAAAAACCCATTTGATCACGTGCGGTGCTACCGGATAGAAAACGGAAAGGCCATCGGCACCGATTCCGAATTTGCGGCGGCATAAATGCCGGATATATTCCGGCGTGAGAAGGGGAAGAATTTCGGGGTCGGTGAAGAATATAAAATCGTTTCCCGCCGCCTGAAACTTCCGAAAACTATAATTCTTTAAAGTTAGTGATGATCTTGTCGACAAGGCCAAACTCTTTTGCCTCTTCGGCACTCATCCAGAGGTCTCTGTCCAGGGCCTGTTCGATGACTTGATTCTTCTGGCCCGTTGCAGTGACGTAGAGATCGATGAGGATTTCCCGTGTTTTGATGATTTCTTTCGCTTGGATCTCCAGGTCGGTCGCTTGCCCCTGAATGACTCCCGAAATCCGAGGCTGATGAATCATGAAACGGGAGTGGGGAGTGGCAAAACGCTTTCCCTTGGGAGCGACAAGGCTCAGTACCGAACCCATCGAAGCGGCAAGGCCTGTGACGAGAGTCGTTACCGGTGAGGTGATCATGCGAATCTGATCCCAAATCGCAAAGCCGCAATCGACAGCCCCGCCCGGGGAATTGATCACAAAAAGGATCGGCTTGCCCGGATTTTCATGTTCCAGATACCACAATTGGCGAATGATTTCACGCGCACTACGCTCGGTTACGGCACTCGATAAAAAAATACGGCGCTCTTTCAGGATTGATTCTTCAATTTTGGTGTTGGACGCGCAATGACACTCGCAAGGTTCGTGTTCTTCATCCGAGGCAAAAAAACTCATAGCAAAACTCCTTCTAGCTTGAGTGTAGCATAAAGGGGAAAATTCTCTAAGAGTTCTTTTATCCGCTGCCGATGGAAGGCAAGGCGGCTCTCTTCAATGCGAATGCCGCTCTTCGAATCGGACTGCCCACTTGCATCGCCAAAGAGGTCACGGACAATGTTTGCGATCGTGTCCATCTCTCCCTCTTTCATGCCGCGGGTGGTTAAAGCGGCCGTGCCGAAACGGATTCCCGAAGTGAACCACGGGCCCATTACATCGAACGGGATCGAGTTGCGGTTAACGGTGATGCCGGCGGAAGAAAGAAGGCGCTCTCCTTGCATTCCGGTCAAACGGTGCGTGGCAGCGATGTCGACAATGACGAGATGGTTGTCGGTTCCCCCTGTGGTAAGTTGAAAGCCGCACCGAAGGAGGGCATCAGCAAAGGCTTTGGCGTTGGCAATTATCTGTTTCGCATAGTCTGCAAAAGAGGGGGAGAGAGCTTCATGGAAAGCAACGGCCTTTGCAGCGATGATGTTTTCCAAAGGCCCACCCAAAATAAACGGGCACCCCCGCTGCACAAACGGAGCATACTCCTCTGTCGAGAGGATTAGCCCGCCGCGCGGACCCCGTAGAGTTTTATGGGTCGTTGAAGTGATGATGTCGGCAAAGCCGACGGGACTGTAGTTTCCCGTAACGGCGCCCCCGGCGACCAGTCCTGCAAAGTGGGCCATGTCTACCATGAGGGTGGCGCCCGCCTTGTCGCTAATCTCCCTCATGATCGAGAAGTCGATCATCCGCGGGTAGGCGGAATAGCCGGCAAGCAAAACAAGAGGCCTTTCACGGACGGCAACCTGTTCGATCGCCTTGTAATCGAGAAGCTGCGTTTTAGGATCGACCGAGTAAGAAAGGGCGCGAAACAGTTTGGAAGAAATATTCATCTTCGAGCCGTGGGTGAGGTGCCCTCCGGCATCGAGGGACATGCCGAGAAGCTTTTGGTTCACCATCTTTTGCCGGAGGTGTTCAAAATCGGCCTCACCAAGGCTGTTTGCGTTTTTCAGCCCGAGATGCATTAAAAACGGCTCTTCAATCCGCTTGTGCAAAATGGCCATGAAAGCGACCATGTTGGCATCGGCACCCGAATGCGGCTGTACGTAAGCATACGGCATGTGAAAGATTTTTTTGGCCCGCTCTTCGGCCAGGCGCTCGATCGAATCCACATTGTCACAGCCGGCATAAAACCGGTGGCCGACAAACCCTTCGGCATACTTGTCTGTGAAAAGATTGGCCATGGCAAGCTGGACGTATATTGAACTGTAGTTTTCCGAGGCGATCATTTTCAGAGAGCCGCTTTGGGCGTGGTATTCGTCCAGGATCGCCTTTCCTATGAGAGGTTCGCGGGCAAGGAGGTGGTCCAGGTTGGCCAGATAGGCAAGTTCGGCCCGAGGAACTTCTGTTTTCAAAAATTTTTTGACAAATGACATGACAATTCTTTTTGGAAAAGAGGATACCATTTTGCACTTTTTGTAACAATTTTCTTGTTAATTAATCTCTAATTTGTCACAATGTGCCCCGAAATTTAACGTGTGAAGTGTAACCAATGAAAGATTTTCTTAAAGGCATTCTGGAAGTTCAAGAGCTCGATATCAAGATGATGCGGCTAATGAAAATCAAGAAGCAGAGGCTCGACCAACTGGCCGAAATCCGAGCTCTCAGCGCCGAGTTGAATGATCAGTTCAAGAGCAAAAAAAAGAAAATCGAAGAAATCAACGAAGAATGCACCCTCTTTGAAACGAAAATCGAAGAGCATAAGGAGAGGATTAAAAAACTCGAATCGCAACAAGGTTCCATCAAAAAAATCGAAGAGTTTAATGCCATTACCAAAGAAATTCAGGTGCTCGAAAAAGAAAAGACGTCAGCGGAACAAACCCTCTCCGATCATGTCGACGATAGGGCCCAGGAAGAAGAGCTTCTCGAGCAAATCAAGGCAAGCATCAAGGAATCGAACGAAAGCGGTAAGGCTCTTGAGGAAGAAATTTACGAGATGATCCGGCAAATCAATACCGAAGGGACGGCGCTCAAACAATCGAGAGATGAACTTGCCGGCAATGTGAACCGCGACATGCTCCTGATTTATGAAAAACTGCTCCGCAATAAAAAAAGCCGCGTCGTCGTTCCTTTGGAAAACCGTGTGTGCACAGGGTGTCATATCGCTTTGACGCCGCAACATGAAAACCTTGTGCGCAAGGGAGACAAGACGGTATATTGCGAACATTGTTCACGTATCCACTTCTGGGCGGAAACGGCGCCTGCCGTTGAGGCAGAAGCGGCTGCCGGCAAGAAGCGGCGCAGACGCCAAACTTTATCTACCTAGTTTTTGGGGAGGGGAGACGATCGCTGGAGCAATCCAGAGGAAAGTCCGGACACCGCAGGAAAGGATGCCGGCGAAAGGCCGGGGGTCGAAAGGCTACGGAAAGTGCAACAGAGACAATTCCAACAATGATTGGGTGAAAAGATGCCTGAAAAGGCTCCTGCCGTAGTAATGCGGTAGTGTTGTAAACCCCATCCGGTGCAAGGAAGACGGCAGGAAAGTTCCGAACGTAACCTGCTGTTAATAGGGCCGCTTGAGGAAGGCAGTGATGCTTTCCCTAGACAAATGATCGGAAAACAGAATCCGGCTTACCATCTCCTCCCCATCTTTAACTTTTATTTTAATTTTCTTTCGTTTACCATGGACTTTTTTATACCCGTATGCAGGGTGGCGTTATGGATTGTATCTGTCGGATTTTGGACATGTGAGTCGGTTTGTGGTGGGAAAATGCACGATTCCTATTGAGGATTTTGAGTTTACGTCTAAGGGCGTCTACCAGCTTATTGTCCGCGGCCCCACAGGCGAAGAGGCGGAGCTTTTCATTGAATTTGAAGAGAATGCGCCCAAAATCAAAGATTCGTTCTGTTCGTGCGGCAAGGCGGGCTGCTCCCACTTCAATGCGGCAAAAGAATTTCTTTTGAGCCGGGGCCGTCCGCTCCATACCCTTTTTAACGAGAGTTATTTAAATTTCCTCTTCCGCTACATCGCCCAGCAGTTCGGTTTCGGTCCGCTGTCCGGTGACAATGAAGTGCGTATCGTAGAAAAGGACCGTCTTTTATTCGAAGCCCGCTTTCCGAAGCCCGCTTTCGGACTGAAAAGTTTGCTCGAAAAGAAAAGAGGGGTGGAAGAAGGCTCGTTGTATCTTTTCCGGTTTAGCGATGAAGAAACCGGCGACCTGTCCATGGGCAAGGCCCCTTTTGCACTTTCGTACGAACTGTCAGTCTGGATCGAGATTGCTAAAATTCTCTTTTTGGAAGAGGAGATCATCGATATTTCATTTGACAGGACCGATCGGCTCCCTCAGTACATCTTTCTTTCCTCGCCCCACGCTGCCGTTTCAATCTATATTCCTAAAGCACTCTGGAAACCCCTCCTGGGCTTTCTACGTTATAAAAAGCTCCCTTTCCGCGTGTTTGATTTTTCCAATACGATAATCAGGTCGGTCGAGTTTCGGGAAGAAGAGAGAATATTCCGGATCGAAGAAGAGCCGTGCCGCTTTTTACTCGGTAAGGAAACCCGCGTTCTGGATGATTTGCATTTTGTTCCCGGGCAAGGATTTGTGATGGACAGGGCGTTTCAGTTTGCAGGAAGAATCCAGATTTCCGAAGAAGAAATTGCCCCGTTGCTGGAAAAATACGAGGCGATCATCGGCTCGTACCTTACCAATACGCATATCAGTCCCGATCCGATTGAGGTGCGCTACCACCTTCATTTTGACGCACATAAAACCCTCCATATCCAAAAGCATTTGTTCCATCCGGGCGAGAGAACAACACACTTTTACGGTAAATATGCATACATCGAACATAAAGGGTTTTTCGTGACCGAAGGCAGTTTGTTCGCCGGCCGGGAAAAATTGGTGAGGGTGGAAAAGTTTGCCGCCTTTTTTGAATCGAACCGCAGTTGGATTGGCGGGTTTGACGGGTTCCATATCCATTTAACCAAGATTGCCCTTAAATACTTCTATAAAGTGGAGAAGGGGAAGCTTACGATCGATGTGATGCAGGATGTTCTCGAAGAAAACCAGCAGGTGATCGATTTGGGGCCGTGGTTTTATGTGCGCGGAGAAGGCTTTTTCGAAAAAGAAGAGACCCTGTTTTCCGAAGAATTGCCGATTGTTCTCGAACCTGCCTCGGTGGGAAATTTCATCAACAAATACCAAAAGCAGCTTGAGCATGTGAGCGGATTTTTCCTTGAAAAATCGCCCGTCAAAGAGGGCGGGCTCGTTCTCAACCTTGTCGACGATTCCCACATCGATATGCACTTCGAGCTCAAATTTGAAGACGAAGAGTTGCAATCGTCCTGCATTTTGTACGGCTCTTACGGATATCTCGACAAGAAAGGGTTTTTCTCGATCATTTCATATCTACCCAAGGAACTTGCCGTCACCGAAAAAGAAATTCCCAAAGCGGCATGGAACATATTTTTCAAGTACGAATTTCCCACGCTCACGCCGTTTATTTTGTCGGTCGATCCGAGACTGGAACTGGTCGAAAATTTCGATTTGGTCCTCAATGATATCGAGATGGATAAGCACGCCTGGGATGTCGATATCGATGTGCGGCACCGGACTGGAACAATTCCCTTTACAACCCTGGTCGAAGGATTCTCCCATCGAAAAAAAGCCCTCATCACTCCGATCGGGCGCTTTAATTTGGAAGATGAAGCGTTTAACTGGATCATTCCTTTTACATCGGCCCCCGTGCGGGAAGGGCGCATGCGGCTGTCAACTCTTCTCCTTATGCAGTTTTTTTTCATTCGTGAAGTAAAACCGTCAAAAACCATGGCACCGGAAAAAAGAGAACTCATCGAGAAAATCTTGCGATTTGACGTGGAAAATTTGTTCGAACAGCCGCGGCCGCGCGGCTTCAAGAGCAAGCTCCGCACATACCAGGCTTATGGATTGCGCTGGCTTTGGTTTTTGTACAACCTGGGGCTTTCCGGATTCCTATCGGACGAAATGGGTCTCGGGAAGACGCACCAGGCGATGGGGCTCATAGCTGCAATCCGCGGGGGAAGAAAAAAAGAAGACCGGGGACCGATTCTCATCGTATGTCCCACCTCGGTCATCTACCACTGGGAAGAGCTCATCAAAAAATATTTGCCCAAGATGAAAATGGTCATCTACCACGGCACCGGACGCAGTTCGCGCCGCATCAACAAGTCGGCTGAAATCATCTTGACCACCTACGGAATCCTGCGCGGTGAAGAGGCCCGCTTCAAGAAATTGCACTACGAGCTTGCCGTTTATGATGAAGTGCACATTGCCAAAAATCACAAATCACAAATCCATAAAGCGCTTTCGGTCATGCAGGCGAAAATGAAACTCGGCGTGACCGGCACTCCGATAGAAAACAATATATTGGAACTCAAAGCCCTTTTCGATCTCATTTTACCCGACTACCTGCCGAAACATAAAATCAAGGAAGGGGAAGAGGACAAGAAAAAGCTCGAAGAAATCCGCAAACTTGTCCGCCCTTTTATTTTGCGACGGCGTAAAGAAGATGTCCTCCTCGACCTGCCGGAGAAAATTGAAGAGGTGCTCTTTGTCGATCTTTCGGCCGAACAACGAAAACTGTACGAAGAGGCAGAAAAGAAAAAAGAAGTTCTTTTTTCCCGCCCGGG
This sequence comes from Chlamydiae bacterium RIFCSPHIGHO2_12_FULL_49_11, assembly GCA_001794905.1. Taxonomy (GTDB): domain Bacteria; phylum Chlamydiota; class Chlamydiia; order Chlamydiales; family 2-12-FULL-49-11; genus 2-12-FULL-49-11. Next base: position 4,435 of record MGLW01000002.1, on the reverse strand, counting down.
TGAGAAAGATTTTACCCTCCACATTTTCGGCCTCATCAACGAACTCAAGCAAATTTGCAACCACCCTTCGCTCATTCATAAAGATCTGCACCGGTGCTTCCAGCATGAAAGCTCCAAATTCCAGATGTTCGTCGAAATTTTGGAAGAGACCCTCGCGACCGGAAAAAAACTCGTCGTCTTTTCCCACTATCTCGACATGCTTTCCATTTTGCGCCGCTATCTTGAAATGAATAATATCGGATATGCCGAAATTATCGGTGCGACACAAGACCGGAAAGAGCAGGTGGCCGCTTTCCAAAACGATCCGAATGTGCAAGTCTTCCTAGGCTCCCTCGGCGCGGCAGGCCTGGGAATCGATTTGACCGCCGCTTCGGTGGTTGTCCACTTTGACCGGTGGTGGAACCCTGCAAAAGAAGACCAGGCGACCGACCGCGTCCACCGCATCGGGCAAAAGCGGGGGATCATCGTTTTCAAGTTTGTGACTAAAAATACGATTGAGGAAAATATCCACGCCCTGATTGAAAGCAAAAAGGGGCTGATGCGTCAGATCCTTTCCTATGACGAAGAGCAAGCAATCAAAAAGCTTACCCTCGAAGAACTCATCCAACTCTTTGAAAAACATTGAAAAATGGAAGAAATTCATCAAATTTAGTATGATGTTTCCATGGAACAGAAAGACGGATCGTTTACTGCGGTCCTCGTTGGACGCCCGAATGTTGGTAAGTCGCAGATATTTAATAGACTAACGAGATCAAGACAGGCTATCGTCGAGGATGAGGAAGGGGTCACGCGCGACCTTCTTGAGGGAAAGGTGGACGCTTTTGGCAAGCCTTTTCGCCTTATCGATACGGGAGGGGTCGATGTCCATGAAATAATTCCTTACCATGCCGAAATTAAAGAGCAGGTAGGGGTGATGTTGCTTGAGGCCGACCTGATCCTCCTCGTGGTCGACGGCAGAATCGGGGCGGCCCCCGAAGACGAGCGGGTGGCCCGGTTTATCCGCAGCCGGCATCCGAAAGTGCCCGTGTGGCTTCTTGTCAATAAAGTCGACGATCCGGCACACGTACCGTTTGATCCGGGCTTTTACGCCTTTGATGCAGAACGTATTTTTTCGATTTCCGCCCTCCACGGCCACCAGTTTGCCGATCTTCTTGAAGCGATTAACCCGCTCATCCCCAATGAGGAAGAGGAAGAAGTCGTCTTCCCTAAAGTAGCCATTGTCGGCAGGCCTAATGTGGGGAAATCGACCCTCATCAATGCCCTGTGCGGGTACGACCGGTCGCTCGTCAGCCCTCTCGCGGGTACCACCAGAGACACACTCGATATATTCAAGGACGGGGTGATTTTCATCGATACGGCCGGAATTCGCAAGAAACAGGCCGAAAAAACGACGGTGGACAAGTTTGCCTTCATGCGCGCCGAAGATGCGATCGAACGCTCCGATATGTGCCTCTTTCTGATCGATGCTACGGAGGGGCTGACCGCTTTTGAAAAAAGGATTGCTACCCTCATTGAAGAAAAGGAGAAGGGGTGCATTCTTTTCATCAACAAGTGGGACCAGGTGGAGAATGTACAGATGGAAGCGATTCTCCGATACCTCAAAATAAATTTTCCGTTTCTGGCCGTTTGCCCCGTCATCATCGGTTCGGCAAAGATGGGGCGCAATATCGATAAAATTGTGCCCGAGTGCATTGCCCTCTTTGAGCGCCTCTCTCAGCGGATCCAAACCGGCCCCCTCAACCGCTTTTTGGAATCGGCCATGCAGCAAAACCATCCCCCTGCCATGGACGGCAAACGGCTCCGGATCTATTATATCGCGCAGATCACAGCACGGCCGATTAGAATTAAAATTTTTGTGAACTACTCTCACCTCCTCCCGCCCGGTTACCGGCGCTATCTTCTCAATTTCCTACGGGAAAGTTTTGATTTGAAAGGATGTCCCATTTCTCTCATTGTCAAAGCAAAACACCAAAAAAAATGATATAGTTGACCAATTATATTAATTGTATAATAATTAATTCATCAAATTAAGGAGTAATTATGAAGCCACTAGAACCATGTAGCCAATTCACCCAATCCTATACTAGTTCTGTGAAAATAGATATTTTACAACAACCTAAATCTAATTTAAGACTGCCTTCCAGTTTAACAACCATAAATGTTTCCGATATTTCCGCAGACACATTGCAAAGGATGACACGAGTGGTAGAACTCGAGAGCTATGAGAAGGATTCGAATCTCAGGGCAGTAGATTTGGGGAAAGCCGAAATGAAAGATGAGCGAGAGCGATGCGACGGAATTTGGCTCACGATCGGTGGGGTGCTCATAACTGCTCTCGGCGTTCTGCTTCTTTTAGGAGGGCTGGGTATTTTCGGGCCTGTGAGTAGTTTGGCTCTTGGCTGGATTTTGGGGCTATCGGCAGGGGTTCTAATAGGAGCGGGTTCCCTTTCTGTAATAGTAGGGCCGTTACTAATTGCCCAAACAAATAGTGAATTCAATCATGAAAAAAAATGCCTGAGAAAACAAAAAAAAGACGAAGAAAGAATACGACAATCTCATCGTATGTATTTGGAAGAAGACATTACAGCATTACAAAGAGCTTTCAAAGAAATAAATCCTCAGACTGTTCCAATGGATTATTTGATTATTAGCGAGATGTGCAAGAATTTTGCAGAGAAACTCGGGAAACGGGAATTGGTCGATTTTTATGAAGGATTTTCTATGAGCCTCGCCGAGCAGCAGATACCAACTCCTGTGAGCCCCTCTCAATAAGTAGGGTCGAAAAGGTAGGTTTTGGATCCGATTTTGACTTTGGGATATACCCAGGGATCGGAGTTTTCGCGGAGGAGTCGGTCGCATCCCATCAGGTAGCCTTGCAGAAATCCGTAGCGACGAATGGCAAGGAGCATGTAACGCGATGAAGTAGGACGGAAATGGCTCCTGGGACCGTCAATCGGGGAGATGACGTTTTGGTGGAATAGGATGACCGATTCGATCCCTTTTGCTAACAGATCGGCCGAGGGAGCGGGGTCGATATAGGTAAAATGCTCCCGATTCAATTCACTATCTTTGCCCCACGGCGCCTCAAAGCCGGAATGGGCAAACAAGGTCGTAAAAAATAGCATCATCAAACTAAAAACCATAGCAGAGAACCAGGGCAGGGTACAGCCGGTGATCGCGAAGCCGGTAATGAGCCTTATCTTCGTAAAGCTTCTCGTTATAAATATTCGCATTTTCTTTTGCCCCCAGGATGCCGCCAAAGTACCAGCCGATTTCAAACGAGGTGGCAATAATTCCTGCAGGATAATTCTGCTTTGCGAAAAAATAGGCCATCGAAGCGATGAAAAGGGAATTGACAGCCAGTGCGGTGACGGCCGTTTGCTTCTGGCCGAGGTAAAGGTAGCCCGTTCCCGGGATAACGGCATTGAGCAGCTGTGCAAGGAGAGGACTCTTGCGATGCCGTAGGAATTCTTTGGCAATCTTGCGCGTGCTTTTTTGACAGTCAATAAGGTCTTGCAAAAAGGTGATCTTGTCTTCCGGTAATACCGATCCCTGATCGACGGCAAGCTGCACCGACCCTTCATTCTGTTTTGCAATCAGCGTTTTGACCTCTTCCTCCGTCGCTGCAAAGTCGGAAAGGGTCCGGATGTCATCGATACGCGCCGTCAGAATGGCTTCGGACAGTTCCAGCTTTTTTGCCGTCATGGGGTAGCTTTTGTCCAGGAGGCGGAGCACCACTTTTGCTTTATCGCGCTCTTCCACTTTCGTGTACGATTCGAACAGGATGACCAAAAGGTCGTGGTAGGCGGAAAAAGAACCGTCAACCCCCGACAGGAGAGAGCTTTCAAATACGTCAACCGCATCCTGATATTTTTTCCCCAAATAATAGGCAAAGAGGATTTGGTACTCAATCTGCCGTTTCCGCTCTAAAAATTCGTCGGGAATCAGGATATTGGCTCGCTTGAAAGAGGTGATCGCCTGGTAGAGATCGAGAGATTTGGCAAAGTGGGTGCCGATATAATATTCCTTCCCCCAAAGCGTAGCTTTCTCTACTTCATTGAATTCGGAAAAAGGGGACTTTTTATGGAGCAGGTACCTATCCTGCAAGGTATAATCGAGTTTCGGCTTGAAATCCCCCCGAGCAAGGAGGAAAATCGGTATCAGAAAGATAAGAATATGCAACATAAACATAGCGTATCATAAAGATCAATCACCGTCAATCGACTCGGTCGTGTCATCGTTTTCCAAGAGGTCAAGCCCGGCATCGCTGTCTTCCGGAACCGATTGATTCGGACTTGTATACAGATCCACCTGCGTTGCCGTTACTTCCTGATAGATATCTTCAGACTTGATAATGCGCGGCTTGATGAACATGATGACGTTGTGTTTCGTAACGAGTTTCGTATTTTCGCTGAAGATGGCGCCGATGATGGGG
>MGLW01000001.1:10416-11270 GCA_001794905.1 Chlamydiae bacterium RIFCSPHIGHO2_12_FULL_49_11 | reverse complement strand
GCGCTTTTTGGCGTGTTCCAGTTCTTCGAACACGAAAACGGCAGACCCCTCTCCGATCACAAACCCGTCCCGATTTTTGTCCCAAGGCCTGGAAGCTTCCGTTGGACTTTCGTTACGCCGTGATAGTGCGCGCATGGCGCAAAATCCGGAATAGCAGAGCACGTTCATCGAAGCTTCAACACCTCCAGCAAGCATCACGTCCGCTTCGCCGTGTTCGATATGGCGCAGCGCGTGATAAAAACTGTGGTTCGAAGTAGCGCACGCCGTAGAAACGGAATACACCGGCCCTTTCAATCCCCGTTTCATCGCAAGGTATGCGCTCGGCATGTTGGTCAAAATGAAGGGAACGAAAAAAGGCGACACACGATCGAGACCTTTGGTCACCATAGCCTCCACCCCTTCAACAAAAATTTTCATCCCTCCGATCCCCGAACCGATCACGGCCCCGATCCGGCGGGTATCAAGAAGATGTAAATCCAATTTTGCATTGTCGATGGCCATCCAGCCGGCACCCACGGCAAATCCGATGGCAGGGTCGATGCGGCGGGCCTCTTTTTTATCAAAGTAGGGTTCTAGGCCAAATCCTTGCACCGGAGCCCCGATCTGGGTGGCAAGATTCGGAAGTGCCAAATTATCAAGGAGTTTTACACCGCTTTTCCCATCACATAAGGCTTTAAAAAAGGTGTCGGGATCACTGCCGAAACACGAAACAAGACCCACACCCGTGATGACTACTCTTCTCTTTTTCATCGGTTCACCAGTATACAAGAAACACTAGATTATTTGTAGAGACGTTTTTCCAAAATGAGGTCGATCACAGAGCCGTCCAGCATTCCGTCGATGCTTTCCCCCGC
>MGLW01000001.1:0-10404 GCA_001794905.1 Chlamydiae bacterium RIFCSPHIGHO2_12_FULL_49_11 | reverse complement strand
CCGCACTTCGGTGGAAGATATGGGAAGTGTGGAAAGAAAAATTTTTTCAAACGGCCCCTCTTCCCGGCCGCCTTTTTCATTACATACAAAAAGGGGCGGAGCAAGCTGTACCAGCTCTTTCGCTTCTTTCCAGGTCATCAAGGCGTCGAGATATTCTTCAGAAAGGATGAGCCGTAAAACGGTGTCCGGAAACCGTGCATGGAAATCGCGTACCGTATCGATCATGTAGGAGGGGCCGGCGCGGCGCACCTCGATGTCGGACACCTCAACTCCTTTTAAACGGGAAGTTGCCGCTTTTGCAAGCGCGATCCTGTCCTCTCCGGAGCTAAGCGGCGGCCTATTTACTTTTGCCGGAGAACATCCTGCGACGACGACAAAAATACGATCAAAAACTCCCTGGAGCGCTTCTAACAGTTTTGTATGCCCTTTATGAATGGGATCGAACGTCCCGCCGTAAATTCCGATTCTCATATTTACGGTATGCGTTCTTCAAACTGCAAGGCTAGCTCTTCGAGAGACTCAAGGAGACTTTCTTCTTTGTCGATCAGATTTCGGAAGGCCATTGCCTTTTCCAAATCAAGGCCGCACCCTTGCATTTCTGTTTTACATGTCAGCAGCCGGCGCTCAGATTTTTCACGAAACTCTTCCATTTTCTGCAGATGGTCTTCGATTTCGTCCGTGCCGAATTTTTCCAGGGATGCATGGGACTCTTTAAAAACGAGGAGAGCCATTTGCTGTTCTAAACCAATCCATTCATCTTTAGAGAAAGGGAGAGATTTGGATTCGGCTTCCAGCTTCATTTTTTCATCAAAAGTGAGGGACCGGAGCGCTTCGATTTTCGCAATGAAACTATTTTTTTCCGAGAGTTTCATCTCGTGTTTTCGGGCCCGCTCTCCCTGCAATTTTTCTTCATCGGCTCGAATCTTATCATAATACGCGTCGAGCTTTTCCGATGTTTTTTTACGCAGCAGCACGAGACCTTCGCGGGGAAGGCGCAATTTTTTCGCCTCTTCTTCACAATCGGCAAGGGCTTTTTTAAGCGCGTTATCGAGGGGTAAAGCGTCCATCTTTGCAAAGATGGGGCTCAAGATATCTCCATGCACTTTTTCTTCGCGTCCTTTACTTTCTTCCTGCTCTTCGTCAAACTTCTGAGCAATGTCCCAACAAAGAGAGAGTCGCTCGCGCAAAGTCCGGTAAACGGGAGACGACACCGCAAGATTCCGGATCATCGACTGGAATCGCTTGATTTCTCCCTTCAAACGAAAGGCTTTGGCATTCTGCCGTACGGATTTGCCTGCCATGTCGAATTGGGTCTCAATAAAGTTTTCCACATCGGCAGTCACATGCTCGGATAGCTTTTCGATACATTCCCGTTTGCGATTAAGAATCGGATCTTTCATTTTGCCGAGATCGGCAAGTAATTTGTTTTTTTGAGAAAGGCGGATTTCCATCGAGAGCAGCTCTTTGCGTAGATCAAAATACCGGCTTGCCATCGGTTGATAGAACATGATTTCTTTCTGTAATTCTTTGATATGACCCGGAATTTTCAAGCTTGCGTCGATTTCCAGCGGTACGTCCTCGGCCGAAAAAGTAGCGATCGCTTTGTGCATCGCATCAATCGCAAGTTGCAGCTGCTCTACCTCAAAAGCAGAGTCGGCGTCGTGCAATTTTTGGATTTGGTGCGCCTCATCCAAAAGCTTCGAGTATTCGCCCCAGAAAACGCGTCTTTCCTCAGGATGCATGGATTGTTTAAACAAAGTGAGACACTCGCGTTTCATCATCCAGAAATCGCGCATCACCGCCTTCGGCACCGTTCGCAGGGCATTGCCCATAAAATCAAGAGCGATTTTTAAACGCTCCTGCAGGGTCAAGTTCCCCTTCAATTTTTCCATGATCTGAGAAAAAGAATTGATTTCATCCGACATATGACATGAATCGTAACACAGCTTCCGGAAAAAAGTAAATCTATTTCACCAAATCGTATTTGATACGGTCGATGAGGAGGGAAGGGGCCTTCCGGTCAAGCTCGATCCATTGGAAGTGAGGTTCCTTCTTGAACCAGGTAAACTGTCTTTTGGCGTAGTTCCGGGACGCTTTTTTGAACCGCTCGACAAAGAGGCGGTAATCTTCAGGAGATTGAGGGGAATCGAGATAGTCGATCGCCTGGCGATAAGCAATGGCCCGAGAAGCCGACACATTGTACTCCAGCCCTTCCTTGCGAAGGTGCTTTACTTCCTCCAAAAGACCGCGCCGGAGCATCTCATCGCACCGGGTATCAATAAGAGAGTAAAGAATTTCCTTGGGATAATAGACAAAATAACATTTGAAATCGATATGGGAGGGGACGTCCTCTTGAGACGGCTTTGGAATTTCACTCACCTTTTTGTTTTCAATAGCGATGATTTCCAGGGATCGAATGATTTTCTGCTTGTCTTGCACCGTGATCGTCTCTGCATAATCGGGATCGATAGCTCGGAGCTTTGCATACAGCATTTCGGGACCGAATTTTTCCATTTCGTCCTCAATACGGGTGCGGACCAGCGGATTGGAAGGGGGCCCTTTCGGGGGGCCATACAATAGGGTGCGCATATAAAATCCGGCACCCCCCACAACAATCGGTATTTTTCCTTTCCGGGCAATGTGCTCGACCGCTTCCATCGCTTGCCGGTAAAAATCGACCACCGTCATCGGCTCACTCACATCCCGCAAATCAATCATATAATGAGGAATGCCGTCCATGTCTCCGAGAGTTGTTTTCGCCGTGCCGATATCCATCCCTTTATACACTTGCATTGAATCACAAGAAACAACTTCGCCTTTCACTTCTTTCGCAAGCAGGACAGCAAGTTTTGATTTTCCGACGGCTGTCGGACCTGACAAAAGAACTACCTTGATCGGCCGAGAAACATCCCACACAGGTTTTTTCCGTTCGGCATACCGTATGTTAGGCTCCACTAGATCGCCTTTAGAGCTTCTTCTTCACTGATATATAAATTCAAGATCGATTCGAATCCCGCCATCCTGATGATTTCCATGACATTATCCTGAAGAGATATTAAAACCAGTTTTCCGCCTGCAGCATGAAGGCGCTTGGTGACCGAAAGCAAAAGACGCATCCCCGCACTGCTGAGGTAGTCAATTTTACTGAAATCGATGACCAATTTTTTCTTCCCCGCATCGATCATGACGCGCAAGGCTTCTTCCATTTTTACAGCGGTATTGGCATCGAGATGCCCTTCACACCGATAAATCACAACACCGTTTTTTTCTTCTTTCTCAATCTTCATAACCACCCGATTTAGACCTATCTGACCCGTAATTTTTATGGAAACAGCGATTGTACGCAAGAAGATTATTTGAAGGAATTATCTAAGCACTTTTCTTCCACCGGAAATATTCGTAAAAGGCAAGCGTTCCCCCCATTGCTTCTTCGAGCTCTTCCATGAGTGCATTGATGAGCTCTTTGCAGCTTATTTTGCGACAAAACTCTACTCCCTGACCGGCCCATAGAGAGCAAAAATCGCCATTTCCCGTCTCTTCCGCTTTTTTCCGGATATCGGCAGTGAGCCTTCCCTGGATCGGAAAGGAGGGAATTGGCCCTTTATCATGCTGCATTTGAATGATGAAACGGTTTTCGAGCGCCCGCCCTAAGCGGCCGGAAAATGCCCGCGTCAGAACCGTTTTGGACTGCACTCCGCAAAGGAGCGCATGTTTATGGGCATGAGAAATCGGAGACTCGTCGGTTGTCAAAAATGCCGTCCCAAGCTGTACCCCTTCGGCACCCATTATCAGGGCTGCGCCAACTGCTCGTCCGTCCATGATCCCTCCCTCCGCAATCACCGGGATCGTGAGTCGATCGCTAAGAAGAGGAACGAGTGCCATTGTTCCAATCAGGGCGTCTTCTTCGCGGTTTAAAAATCCGGCACGATGTCCGCTCGCTTCACACCCCTGTGCCACCAGCATGTCTATCCCCGCTTTTTCCAGCGCAAGAGCTTCTTCGAGAGTGGTCGCCACTCCGATGAGCGTTGTCCCCGCTCTTTTGAACGCCTCAATCCACTTGTCACTGAGCATTCCGAAAGCAAAACTGAAGATCGGTACTTTTGCTTCCAATACCGCCTTTATCTGGTGCTCGAATTTTCCTTTTTCTATCACAGGCTGCACAAGATGCTGCTCGATATGAAGCTCTTCCCGAAACCGGTTTAGCCTGCGCTGCATCTTAATAATACCCGACTTCCGGGGAGTTTTTGACGGAATGAGGAGATTGACGTTAAAAGGACAGTCGGTCGAGGACCGTATTTTTCCGATTGCGGCAGTGATGGCTTCCGGGGACATGAGCGCCGCACCCAAAGAACCTAAGGCACCTGCGTTTGAAACGGCGGAAACGAGTTCGGGAGAGCTAGAACCCGCGAGGGGAGCTTGGATGATAGGGCAAGCAATGTGTAATTTTTTATTGATCAGGGAATGGAACCGGTTCATAATCACCTCTTTGTTCCCAAGTAGCCGAAATCGATAATTTTGTAAAGATCTTATTTTTTAAAAACCATCGTTATGTTAGCTTTTTTATATGCAACTTGCAAATGTGGTTTTACGCTCCGATTGGAATAAACTTGTGGAAGAGGTGTCTCGTGAGACCGATGTGAATAATCGGGATCTTTTCGCCCGCATCCAATTTGCGGTGCAAGAAGTATTCTCTCACCTTCAGAATATTTACTCCTTTCCTCAGGCAATGGACCTCAAATTACCGGAGCCTTTGCCCCGTTTACCGGCTTCTCAACCGGCCGATGATCGGGAGGATGTCATGGTGGCTTATGCTGACAATATCGCCCGCATGATCAGCGCAGGAGAATTTCTGCGGGATCCTATACAAAATGCCCACCTCATTTTCATGGTCCGCTCTCTGCCGGAAGACCTATGGTATCGTTATAAAATTCTGACAAAGCCTTACTCAGACCCTCTTCCGGAAACTCACCTTAGGTATGCTCACTTCCTTGTCACCATACTGAGCAATCTACCTCCGGAAGAAGAATTTGATTTTCTGGCGTATCATGTTCATCGTGACTCTGCCAAAATAAGGTTTAACCCCGAGGATCCGGAAAAGGTCACTCGCGCATTTTTATCCGAAGCGCTTCTCTTCCCTCAATGCATTGACCCTGCAACGTGTGATCTCCTGGCACAGCGTCATTTAGTTGACCCCGAAACGTGTGATGAAACGCGGCAGCGTCATTTACGGGAGAACTCCCACCCCGTCATCACCATCAACCTTCTTCATCTCTTCGAAACCCTTCGAAAGGACCTTATTCCTAACCCTAAGCGTCTGGAATTACTCCACCGGCACATAATCCAAAATCTGCACAACCATACCGCTTCTGCAACCCAGTTGGATTCTATCATGGCATATTTCGAACGGACACACGTAGATGAAAGCGAAATCATAACTGTTGCCAACGACCATTATAGATCCAACTATGTTCCAAAGCACCCCATGATCATTGAAGATATTATCATGCGGATGGTTGGAACCGGCTTCCTCAATAAGGAGACTATCTGTTTCTATACAATTACAATGCAAAATTTTCGAGCCACCCTTTGCCGCTGGCTCCGCACAACGTCTCGCGCTGAAAAGAATATCCTAACTTCTCCCCTTGTCCGGATGAATCAAGACGTGCTGATTCATGAAGCCAATGAATCCCTGAGACAATTTTTCTACCGTACCGGCAGCATGAAACGGTTGAAAATAATTTCCATTATACATCGGGCCGGCACTCCTGATGAGAAGATTGTGACTCTTGTCAAAGAAATTTTGCAGGAGAAGAAACATGATTTTCAGGGCTTTTTTGGAGCCGACCTTTACTTGTTGCGTCAGAGCGATTTTTTAAATGAAGCCCTCCCGAATGAGGCTGTGTTTAGAGCTACCGTAGAAAGATGGCTAAGATGTGCACAGGCTCTTTTCCCTTTCTTTGATAACCGGCTTATCCAAAAGCTGAGGACTCGGCCTGAACTCTCTAAAATGGGAGAAGAAATTTCCTTGCGTAGATTGTTTTCGCTCACCGATTCCGAACTCGCTCTCTCTGCCCGCCTTTTTGACGGCTTAACAAAGAAAAAGCCGACACTGAAAGAATCATTCCTGTCTATTCCCCTCTATGTCCGTATTCCCGCTTTCATTTTCTGTATCTTAACACTCGGACTCGGGCTTCTTGCCGTATGGGGAGTGCAAACATGGCGCCTGCAAAAGGAACTATCCCGACGCATCGGAAATGGTTGACGACACAAATGAAGTAGAGTATATGGACAAACGGAATGTGGAAACGTTTGTGCATCACCCTAATTTGGGTTGTCGTGATTGTTTTGGCCGGTGTGTGGGTAGCGGGCGTCGACATGTCTGTCATCTATCCCAAAGGGCGCATTGCAATCGAACAGCGCGACCTTTTTGTTCTCGCGACTCTCTTAATGCTGATCGTCGTCATTCCCGTATTCCTCCTCACCCTTATTATTTCATGGCGCTATCGGGCCAATAATCCGAAAGCAAAATATACCCCTGACCACGATCATAATATATGGGCCGAGGTGATCTGGTGGGGAATCCCTTTTATCATCATCGTCATTCTGGGATCGGTCAACTGGGTCGCTTCCTACAAGCTCGACCCGTACAAACCTCTCGCCCACAAAACCCCCCCTTTGAAAATCCAGGTGGTGGCCCTCGATTGGAAATGGCTCTTCATTTATCCCGAAGAAAAAATCGCTACGGTAAATTTTTTGCAGTTTCCGGCTGACACTCCCCTCGATTTTGAAATTACGGCCGATGCTCCGATGAATTCGTTTTGGATTCCCGAGCTCGGCGGTCAAATTTTCGCCATGCCGGGAATGCGTACCGAGCTCCACCTGATCGCCGATACCGAAGGAGAATTTCGAGGCGTCTCCGCCAATCTCAGCGGGAGAGGCTTTTCGGAAATGACATTTGTTGCCAGAGCAAGCAGCAGGGGAGAATATAAAAAATGGGTGCGACGATGCCAGCTTTCCCGCAAGGTACTCGACACCGCAGCGTATGAGGCTCTGCGAAAGCCGTCCGAAAATAACCTGGTGCAACTTTTCTCCCTCCGCGACTTCCATATTTTTAACCATGTCATCATGCATTATATGCATCCCAAGGAGACTCATGACGCATAACGCTCTCTTTGGAAAATTAACCCGGAGCGCTTTCGAGCACGGCGCCATCGTGATGGGCGCCGGTATTCTCATGCTCCTCATAGCGTGCGCCGTGATTGGTTTTTTGACCTACACGAAAAGGTGGAAATGGCTCTGGAAAGAATGGATATCGACGCTCGACCCTAAAAAAATCGGAGTGATGTATCTGATTGTCGTTATATTGATGATTTTCAAAGGGCTGATCGATGCCGGAATGATCCGTGCCCAGCAGGCACTTGCCGTCGGAGCTGCGCAGGGGTATTTGTCAGCGGACCACTTTCAGCAAATTTTTACGGCCCATGGTACGACGATGATTTTCTTCGTCGGCATGGGAATTGTATTTTCAGTATCGAATTTACTGATTCCTCTCCAGATAGGCGCGCGCGACGTTGCTTTTCCGTTTCTTAATTCACTGAGCTTCTGGCTTTTTGCGGCCGGTTTTCTCCTCTTGAATGCATCGCTTGCGATCGGAGATTTTTCCGCCTGCGGTTGGGTAGGCTACCCTCCCCTTTCCGAGCTGGAATTTAGTCCCGGTGTAGGCGTCGACTATTGGATATGGAGCGTACAAATCACCGGCATTGGGAGTTTGTTCGGCGGACTCAACTTTTTCGCCACGATTTTTAAAATGCGCTGTCCGGGCATGACTTTCATGAAAATGCCCGTCTTCGTGTGGGCGATGCTTGCCACCATGGTGCTCATTCTGTTCGCATTCCCCATCCTGACAGCCACTCTTCTCATGCTTTCCCTCGACCGGTTGATGGATATGCATTTTTTCACCGCAAGCGGAGGCGGAAACCCCATGATGTATGTCAACCTCATTTGGGCTTGGGGCCATCCTGAAGTGTACATCCTGATTCTTCCCGCATTCGGCATTTTTTCCGAAGTAGTCGCGACGTTTTCTCAAAAGCGCCTTTTCGGATATGTGTCCATGGTATGGGCGATCATTTTCATCACCTTTTTATCATTCATCGTTTGGCTGCACCATTTTTTCACTATGGGCGCAAGTGCCAACGTGAATGCGTTTTTCGGTGCCATGACGATGCTGATTGCGATCCCTACCGGCGTGAAGATTTTCAACTGGCTTTTTACGATGCATCACGGGCGCATCCATTTCACGACGCCGATGTTATGGTTTTTGGGTTTTGTCTTCATTTTTACGATCGGCGGAATGGCAGGAGTGCTCCTTTCCATTGCTCCTTTCGATTTCCAGGTTCACAACAGCCTTTTTCTGGTAGCCCATTTCCATTCGGTCATCATCGGCGGCGTAGTGTTCGGTTTTTTTGCCGGTTTTACTTATTGGTTTCCGAAATTTACAGGATTCGTTCTCGACGAAAAGCTCGGCAAGTGGGCCTTTTGGCTGTGGATCACCGGTTTCCTCCTCGCTTTCATGCCTCTCTATATATTGGGACTCATGGGAGCAACAAGGCGCCTTTCCCATTATGATGCCGGTACGGGATGGCAGCCATACTTCATCGTAGCATCGGTCGGAGTCATTCTGATTACGATCGGAGTCGGCTTTCAGGTATTGCAGGTTTTCCACTCGTGGCGCTGGCGCGAAAAGTATCGGACCGATACGGGTGACCCCTGGAACGGCCGCACTCTTGAATGGTCGACCGCTTCCCCGCCTCCCCTTTATAATTTTGCTCATGTTCCCGAAGTGCATGAGCGCGATGCTTTTTGGGCCTCCAAACATCGACGATCCCCCATTCCACCCTATGAGGATATTGTGATTCCAAAAGACACTCCTATCGGCATGATCATCGCCGCCTGGAGCTTTGTACTTGGCTTTGCAATCATTTGGCAGATTTTTTGGCTTGTGGCCGTTTCCATGCTTGGACTCATCCTCTCTGCCATCTATCGTCTTTCGGAAAAAGAAACTGAGTACGTTTTTCCTGCCAAACAAGTCTTCCGCATTGAACACGGAGATCGCTATGCACCCTAATCTTGCCCTCCACCATGAAGAAACGTACGAAAAAACAGTATTCGGTTTTTGGGTATACCTCATGACCGACTGTCTGTTGTTCGGCAGCCTCTTTGCCACTTTTATCGTACTCAGTCATGCTACCTTCGGCGGCCCTTCGGGAAAAGAAATTTTCAGCCTCCCCTACATTCTCGCAGAAACGTTTGTCCTTCTTACCAGCACTTACACATGCGGTTTTTTAGGTTTTGCCGCGCGGAAAAAAGAAAAGACAAAAACCCTCCTTTGGCTCTTTGTCACATTTCTCCTCGGCCTTACGTTTGTCGTAATGGAAGTGAGAGAGTTCGTCCTTCTTGTCCTGGAAGGAAACGGCTGGAGCCGAAGCGGGTTTTTATCGGCCTACTTTACTCTCGTGGGCACGCACGGTACCCACGTCTCCTTCGGCCTGATCTGGATGCTTGTCCTTTTTTTCCAGATCCTCTTTCGCGATTTCACTCACGACATCCGGCGGCGCATGATGTGCCTTCGACTTTTCTGGCATTTCCTCGACGTAGTCTGGATTTTCATTTTCACCTTTGTCTACCTTTTCGGAGTGATATAATATGGAAGAGCATTTCAAAAAAGCGACCGCACGCTCCTACACTTTTGGGTTTGCCTCCTGCATCATCCTTACCCTCACTGCCTACTTCCTCGTCTTCTATCGGCTTTTGACCGGTTATGCCCTCATCTTGACGCTGAGCGGCCTTGCCGTCATTCAGGCGATCGTACAGCTCGTCTTCTTCCTCTATTTGGGAAAAGAAAGAAAACCGCGCATTAATCTCCTCACCTTTTTATTCATGGCGCTCGTCCTCGTTGTGATTGTCGGCGGCTCGCTCTGGATCATGTACAGCTTAAACGAAAGAACCATGATGACACACCCTAAATCACCCACGGAACGTTCACGATGATAAAAACATATGCGATGCTCACAAAACCCGGAATCATCATGGGAAACCTGATCACTACGACGGCGGGCTTTGCCCTTGCTGCAAGAGGAGTTTTTCATCCCCTCCTGTTTTTGATCACCGTCATCGGCCTCGGGCTGGTGATTGCTTCCGCCTGCGTGTGCAATAGTTACATTGATCGCCTGAGCGACCGGAAGATGGCCCGCACCCGCACGCGCCCTCTAGCCACAGGCCGAATTTCAATTCGCAGTGCGCTTGTCTTTGCCGCTTTCATGGGAGTTGCGGGCATTGCCATTTTGGCTTTCTACACCAATCTTGTTGCTACCGGCGTAGCCCTTTCCGGTTTTGTGATTTATGTTT